>JAEUHA010000187.1 GCA_016793535.1 Opitutaceae bacterium
CTGCGTCGCCGCCCCGGCGCTGACGCAGCCGCGCCCTCCGCTCCATCGCCCCGGGGACTGAAACAGCGCTAGGCGGCGGGGCGGCCGGGAAACGTCCGCGCCGCGGTGAGCTCGCGCCGGAGTTCCGCGCGAAAATCAGGATGCGCGATGGAAATCAGGGCCTCGCCCCGCTCGCGCAGCGATTTCCCATGGAGGTTCACCGCGCCGTATTCCGTGACCACCCAGTGGACGTGGCCGCGGGTGGTGACGACACCGGCACCGGCGTTGAGCTGCACGACCAGTCGCGACACGGTGCCGCGCGCGGCGGTCGCAGGGAGCGCGATGATCGGCTTGCCTCCTTTGGAGAGCGCGGCCCCGCGGATGAAATCCATCTGGCCGCCGATCCCGGAGTAGATCCGGTGCCCGATCGAGTCGGCGCACACCTGGCCGGATAGGTCGATCTGGAGCGCGGAGTTGATCGCGACCACCTTGGGATTTTTCCGGATGACCGACGTGTCGTTGGTCCAGTCGCAGGGATAGAACGCGACGAGCGGGTTGTCGTGCACGAAGTCGAACAGCCGGCGCGTGCCGTTGACGAAGCTGGTCACGATCCGCCCGGGACCCACGACCTTGTTGCGGTTCGTGACGGCGCCCGACTCGACGAGATCCACGACCCGGTCGGAGAACATCTCGGTGTGAATGCCGAGGTCCCGCTTGCCGTGCAGCCGGGAGAGCACGGCATCCGGGATGCCGCCGATGCCCATCTGGAGCGTCGAACCGTCCTCGACCAGGCCGGCCACCAGTTCGCCGATCCGGGCCTCGACCGAGGTCTCGGGTTCGAGGTGGTGCTCCACCAGCGGACGGTCGGTCGCGACGAACGCGTGCACGCGATCGAGCGGGATGACGTTGTTGCCGTGCGTACGGGGCATCTGCTCGTTGATCTCCGCGATCACCAGCCGCGCGGTGTCCGCGGCCGCCCGGGCCGCATCGCACGACGTGCCCAGCGAACAGAGCCCATGGGAATCGGGGGGCGAGAGCTGGAGGAAAGCCACGTCGAGGGGCACCGTGCCGGAGAGAAAAAGGCCGGGAATGTCCGACAGGAAGATCGGCACGTAGTCGGCCCGCGCGTCCGCGATCGCCTGCCGCAGCGGAGCGCCGGTGAAGAGCGAGACGGAACGAAACTCGTTCTCACGCCCGGGAGACGCGAACGGCGCCGGACCTGCGGTGTGCAGGTGGTAGAGCCGCACGTCGGCCAGGTCGCGGCGCGCACACAGCGCGTCGAGCAGCGGCGCCGGCGTGGCACAGGCACCGTGAACAAAGATGCGCTGTCCACTGCCCACGGCGGCAACGGCGTCAGCGGCGGAGACCGCACGGGATTTCCAGGAAAAGGGCATGCGCAAAGGATGCCCTGCAGTCTGCGTGCCAGCGCCCTTCCTGCAAAGCGCCGACCCTGTGCAGCGGCTGTGATCCGCTGCGCATTTTCTGTGCCCGCCCCCGGGGGCAGGCGCCCCGGGGCGAGTGGAGAGGTGAGAGTGGAGCGTTGAGAGACGAACCTTGGACGACGGGCCTCGATCATGAAGTCGGGCGCTCGGATCGCGCTCTCAACGCGCCCCATTCATCCCTTAACCTTCACGTCCACCCTCAGCGCCGCCGGGCGCGCGCCTTCCTGGGCGCGGGCTCCGGCTGGGGCGGCACAATCAGCACGGGGCAACGGGCCCGCTTGATCACGCGGCTGGCGGTGCTGCCGACGATCAGGTCGTAGAAAGCCCCGTGGCCGTGCGAACCGAGCACGATGAAGTCGGCGTCGACCTCCTTCGCGGCATCGAGGATGCTCTGCCCGGGAAAACCCGAGGTGCTCCGCACCGTGATCTCGAGTCCGTCCTTCTGCACCTGCTGCCGCAGCCGGGCGAGTTGCTTCTCCGCCGCCTGCCCCGCCTGTTCGGCGTATTCGGCGGTGAGCTGGGTCCCGAAATCGCTGTCCGTGAGCACGGGCGGCTGCACGACATGAAGCACGACCAGCCGGCCTCCGAGGCCGCGGGCGAGTTCCTCCGCGGCGGCCACGACACGCTTGGAGACGGCGGAAAAGTCGATCGGAACAAGGATGGTTTTCATGGGCGATGGGTCGTTTATCCCGGAGGGGGCTCCGGCGTGGACGGAACGGTGAACCGCCGGCCCGCGGAAAACCGCGGCGGGGCGCCGCAGCTGCCGGGTGGACGGTTCAGAGGAAAGAACGGAGAGCGCGAAAAACGAGCGGGGCCGGCTACTGGCCCGGGCGGACGACGATGACGGGCCGGCGGCTGCGCGCCATCACGGATGCCGCCACCGACCCCAGCAACGCCTTGGAGAGGCCGCCGCGACCGTGCGACGCGAGGCAGATCGCGTCCGCGCCGAACCGTTCCGCCTCCCGGTGGATGGCCTCGGCGGCGTCGCGGTGTTCGACGACGGTGAACTCCGGCCGGATGCCCAGCCGCGCCGCCTCTTCCGGGACGAGGTCCCGCAGGCGTTCCCGCGGGTCGACGCCCTTGCGCTTCGCGGAGCCGGGCGCGGCCACGTGCAGGAGCGCCAGCACGCCACCGGGCGGCAGCACGGCGCAGGCCCACGGCACCGCCGCGTCGCCCAGCGGGGAAAAATCCGTCGTGACCAGGACCCGGCGAAACTGCGGCACGTGCTTCTGGCGCGGATCCGTCATCACCACCGCCGGCACGCTGGCGACGCTCATCGGCGCGTGGTGCATCAGGTTTCGGGATACGGAACCGTGCCACAGCCAGCCGAGCCCGTGCCGTTGATGCGTGCCGGTCACGAGCAGATCGGCGCCGGCGGCCTCGGCCACCTCGATGATCTCCGGATCCGGCGCGCCCCAGGACGGCTTCACCACCGTGGCAAACTCCTCGACCCCGATCGTGTCGCGCACCTGCTTGCGCAGGTTGCGCTCGAGCGAGGCCTGGACGCGGGCGGTGTTCCGCGCGATCGGCGCCAGCACCTTCGCCCCGTCGAGCTCCCGCTCGTCCTGCTTCCAGTTGACGTGGCAGAAAGTGAGTGCGCACGGCCCGAGGCTCCGCCACTGCCCAACCCAGCGCAGCACGCTTTCCGTGCAGGCGCCGAAATCGAGCGCGGCCATCACCTTGAGCGGCGTCTCGCCCCGGGCCCAGGCGAGGAACGGCGCCGTGTGCCGCACGACGAGCGTGGGACAGGGCGCGTTCTGCGCGAGTTCGTCGGAAATGCTGCCGACCGCCCAGCGATCGAGCCCGGATTTCCGGCGCGACGAGACGACCACAAAGGCCGGCGGCGACGCCTTGAGGAAGTCCAGCAGAGCCGCGGCCGCCCAGCCTTCCTTGAGCAGGACGGTTTCCACCGCCAGACCGTCGGTTCCCACCCGGCGTGCCTCCGCCAGGAGGCGGGCCTCGCCCACGCGCACCGACACGCGCCGCTGGCGCTCCGCGACGAGGAAACCGGGCCCCAGGTCGAGGGCGTGCACCAGGACGAGCGTGTAGCCGCCCCGGCGGGCGAGCGCGGCCGCGACCGTCACGGCGTTGCCGCCGGGTTCGGAGAAATCAGTGACGCAAACGAGGCGAACGGAGGTGGAGGGGGAGGTCATCGCAGGGGGAGACCGTTACTGCGCCACGATGCCGCAAGTTGCAATCACGCGCTCCGCATCCCGCGCGATTCTGTCCGCATTTCTTGCGCGGCTTTGCCGTCGCGACGTGGATCAATCCGCAACGGCCGGAGCGGCTTCATGCCGCGATCGAACGCGAGGTCGACCCTCTGGTCGCGGCGCAAAGCCCCTGCCCCCCCGCCGGGAACCGCCTACACCTTCCAGCTTTGCAGCGTGCGAATGTAGTTCGCGCGTTCGAACTGCGAGGGGTCCTTGCACGTCTTCAGGTTCAGCAGCCCGCGGAACTGGTCGAGCGACTCGTAGCCATGCGCGCGCATCCAGGCCTCAAGTCCGCGCAGGAACGAGGACAGGACCGCCGGACCGTGTTTCAGCAGGACGGATACGAGCTGCACCGCATGCGCGCCAGTGAGCAGCGCCTTCACCGCATCTTCCGCGGTGTGAAAGCCACCCGTGGCCGCGAGGGTGCCGCGCAGGTGGGGCGACAGGATCGCCAGCCAGCGCAGCCGCAGCAGGGTCTCCTCCGGTTCAGACAGCCGCAGGTGCGTCTGCACCTCGAGGTCGTTAACGTTGATGTCCGGCTGATAAAAACGATTGAAGATCACGATCCCCGCCGCGCCCGCGAGTTCGAGGGCGACCGCGAGCTGCGCCAGCGCCGTGTGATAGGGCGAGAGCTTGACGGCGACGGGAATCCGCACCGCGCCCGCCACCCGGCCGACTACGTCGAGCATCTCCGCCTCGATCTGATCGGACGCGACCGTGATGTCGGTCACGACCCGGTAGAAATTCAGTTCGATCGCATCCGCCCCGGCGCGCTCGAGCCGCAGCGCGAAATCGGTCCAGTTGCCCGGGTGTTGGCCGTTGAGCGACGCGATCACGGGAACGGTCAGCACCTGCTTGAGATGGCCGACCTGGCGGAGGTACTGGTCCGGTGAGACCTGGTAGTCGGCGTATTCGGGAAACTCCTCGGGCCCGCCCGCACCCGGCATCGCGGGCGACGCGATGCGCGGCGGCGGATCAATCTGTTCCTCGAACAGCGAACGCATGACGAGGGCACCGGCTCCGGCGTCCTGGAGCTTGCGGGCGAGGTGGGCATTGTCGCAAAACGGCGACGCGCCGACGACGAACGGTGACGCGAGGTTCAGTCCGAGATAGCGGGTCGCAAAATTCATGGCCGGGGGGGGTTCGAAGAAAGAAAGGGCAAGCCGGCGACCGGCCGGCACCGCCCCGCGGGGCGGGCGCACGTCGGTGGCCGCCGCGCGTTTCAGATCGTGGGCCGGGGTCGCTTGCCCTCGAGGCGGGCGGCGGCGGCCTGGGTAAACCGGGTCCACGGGATCGCCCGCAAGCGCTCGGGATCGATCGGCTCACCGGTCGCCTCGCAGATTCCATACCTGCCCTCCCCGATCCGCGTCAGCGCCGCCTCCACTTCGGCGAGCTCGACGTCCTCGAGGGATAACTCAGCCACCAGTTCGTCGCGTTCCTGCTGCGTCTCGGCGGCGTCGCCGAAATCTCCGACGACCTCACCCCGGCTGGTTCGCAGCGCCGCATGCCGCGCGTCGCGCTCCCGTTGCAGGGCGTCGCGCAGCCGCAGCAGCGCGGTCTGGTGCCAGTCCCAGCGGGAAGGACCGCCCGGACTCGAAGTGGCAGTGGGGGGTTTCATCACCGCGACCCTACCGCGCCCACGCCCCCGCGGCTCCGCGAGGTTTGCCGATTGCTGGGCGGATCTTGCGCGGCCCGGCAGGCTCCCCGCGCCGCACCCGCGCAAACGACGCCGTCGCGTCCCGCCGCCGCCCGGGTTCAACGCCCCGCCGCCCGCGCCACCCGGAACCGGATCCACTTCTCCACTCCGACCACCACGTACGCCGCCGCGGCGACGCCGAAGATATGCAGCCACGACTCGGCCCGGATCGGGGCCGTGTGGAACAGCCGGTTCATGAAGGGCGCGTAGGTGAACAGCACCTGCGCCGCCACCATGGCCGCGGCGCCCCACAGCGCCCACGGATTGGAGAAGAGGCCGATGCTGAACACCGAGCGGGTCAGCGAGCGGCAGTTGAAGAGGTAGAACGTCTCCACCATCACGATCGTATTCACGACGATGGTACGAGCCTCGGCGAGGCTGTCGCCTTCCGCCTGCTGCTCCCAGTGGAAGAGGAAGAGCGCCCCCGCGGTCGTGATGAGCGTCACGAGCCCCGTGCGCATGATCAGCGGGAAAGTCAGGATCGGCTCCCGCGGGTCGCGGGGCGGACGCTGCATCACGTCCTTTTCCTTCGGTTCGAAGACGAGCATCAGGCCCAGCAGCACCGCCGTCGTCATGTTGTTCCAGAGCATCTGCACCGGCAGGACCGGCAGCGTCATGCCGGAGAAGATCGCCACGATCACGACCAGCGCCTCCCCGCCGTTGGTCGGCAGCGTCCAGACGAGGAACTTGGTCAGGTTGTCGAACACGCACCGCCCCTCCTCCACCGCCGCCTCGATCGAGGCGAAGTTGTCGTCGGTCAGGATCATGTCCGCCGCGCCCTTCGCCACATCCGTGCCGGTGATGCCCATCGCGATGCCGATGTCGGCCTGCTTGACCGCGGGCGCGTCGTTGACGCCGTCCCCCGTCATGGCCACCACGTGGCCGCGCGCCTGCAGCGCCTTCACCAGGCGGAACTTCTGCTCCGGCGCGACCCGGGCGAAGACCGCGGCGCGCCCCGCGAGCTCCTCGAGCGCGGGATCGGAGAGTTTGTCCAGCTCCCGGCCGGACACCGCGACGAGTTCCCCGCCGGTTCCCGCCGGCGCACCGAGCCCGATCCGGGCCGCGATGGCCCGCGCGGTGACCAGATGGTCGCCCGTGATCATCTTCACCGCGATCCCGGCGCTCCGGCATTGCGCCACTGCCGTGATCGCCTCCGGCCGGGCCGGGTCGATCATGCCCTGCAGGCCAAGGAAGGTCAGTCCCGCGGCCACGTGGTGAGGTTCGAGTTTCGCGTGGCCCGCCTCCACGTGCCGCCGGGCAAACGCCAGCACCCGCAGGCCCTTTTCGCCCATCCGCTCGACCGCGTGGTGCACGGCGGCCGGGTCCAGGGGCCCAAGCCGGCCGTCGGTATCCAGCGCGTCCGTACAGCGGTCGAGCAGCCGCTCGAGGGCGCCGACCTTGTAGATCACCCGTCCGTGACGACGGTCATGCAGCGTCGCCCGGAACATGTGCTCGGATTCGAACGGGATCATGTCCACGCGCGGCGTCGCGCCGTTCATATCCTCCTGGATCAGCCCCGCCTTCCGGGCCGCAACGATGAGCGCCGCCTCGGTCGGGTCGCCCTGCACCGTCAACCGCCCGCCCTCGCGCACGAGCTGCGAGTCGTTGCACAGCACGCCGGCCGTCAGGCACTCGGCCAGCGCGGCGTGCCGGGCCAGGTCGGCCCGGGCACCCTGCCAGCGGACCTCACCGTCGGGTTCGTAGCCCGCACCGGTGACCTCGTAGAGGCGCCCGCCCGCGTAAATCTCCTGCACCGTCATCTGGTTTTCGGTCAGCGTTCCGGTCTTGTCGGAACAGATGACCGTCGTGCTGCCGAGGGTCTCGACTGCGGGCAGATTGCGGATGATGGCCCGCCGCTTCGCCATCCGGGAGACGCCGATCGCCAGCGTGATCGTCAGGGCGGCGGGCAGGCCTTCAGGAATCGCCCCGACCGCGAGCGCGACGGCCGCCATGAACATCTCGACGGCCTTCTCCCCGCGCCAGAGGCCCACCATGAAGGTGAGCGCGGCGAGGCCAAGGATCGCCCAGAGGAGGAGCTTGCTGAACTCGGCGATCTTCTGCGTGAGCGGCGTGGAGATTTCCGCCGCGGAGGAGATCAGCGTCGCGATACGGCCCGTCTCGGTCTGGTCGCCGATCGCCCAGACCAGCCCCTCCGCCCGGCCGTAGGTGACGAGCGTGCCGGCAAACGCGAGGTTCTTCCGGTCCGCGAGCACGGTGTCGAGCGCCAGGGTATCCGCGTGCTTGAGCACGGGGACGGACTCGCCGGTCAACGCCGACTCGTCGACCTGCAGGCTGTGCACCTGATAGAGGCGCAGGTCGGCCGGCACGCGGTCACCCGACTGGAGCAGAACGACGTCGCCCGGGACGAGTTCCAGCGAGGGAATCCGGTGCCGCTTGCCGTCGCGCCGCACGGTCGTCTCGGTGATCACGAGCCGCGAGAGCGCGTCGATGGCTTTCTCCGCCTTGCTCTCCTGCAGGTAGCCGACGACGGCGTTGATGAGCACGACGGCGAGGATCACCGCCGAATCCACGTATTCGGCGAGAAACCCCGTGATCACCACCGCGACCAGGAGGATGTAGACCAGCGGCTGGTTGAACTGCGTCAGGAAGCGCCGGAACGCCCCGGCCTGGCGCTGCGCCGTGACGCGATTCGGGCCAAATTTCTTCTGGCGCCGCCGCACCTCGGCGTCGGTCAATCCGTGACGCAGGTCGGCCTCCAGGAGCCGGACCACCTCCTCGGACTCGAGCTGGTGCCAGGCGGGCGCGGAGCCGTCCGGCCTCTCCGCGTCTTCACCGCCGGTGGCGCCGCTCCGGACTGATTTCTTGGTCGTCATGGAAGGAACACGTGCAGACCAAACCGCCCTGGGTGGAATCGTCGAGCGGATCCGGCGGATAGAAGCTGGTCGACTCGCGACCATCGCCGCGCCTCGGGTGCGGCGAGAGCGACGGCCGGGGCGGCGCGGCAGCAACGGGGCGGACGCGGACGTGCGAATCCGGGGCGAGCACCGCTCGCGGGGACAGCCGGCGGCGCGGCGGCGAATCGCCACCGCGGCCGTTTTCCCCTCGTTTGCCCGCCAGAATCACTTTGTGCTCTCCCCATGCCGACGCCGTCGCCCGTCTCGATCAAGTTGAAGCTCCGCGAACTCGCGCAGCTCTTCAACTCGATGGATCCGTCGCCCTTTCACGACCGCGACCTCGATGCCGACGCGGAGGAGTTCATCCTCAGTTGGGTCAACGAGGCGCCCCACGGCGATCCCATCGTGCTCACCCTGCACCTGGAAACGACTCCACCGCCGGGTCGCGCGGCCGAGGTCGAGGAGGCGATCCGGCATTATTTCGGCACGCGCGCCGAAATGAAGCAGCGGGAGTTCCGCCAGTTGATGCGGCGCGGGCGCATGAGCCTGGCGGTCGGCCTGCTGTTCCTCGGCGCCTGTCTCGGCATCAGCGAACTCCTCGCCACCTTCAGCAAGAATGCCCTCCCCACCCTGCTCAAGGAGAGCATCACCATCGGCGGCTGGGTCGCGATGTGGCGGCCGCTCGAGATCTACCTCTACGACTGGTGGCCGCTGCGGGCCGAATACCGGATGCTGGAACGGCTCTCCCACCTGGACGTGCGGCTGGTGCTGCCCGAAACCTCGTAGCCCCACCCCGTGACGCCCGCCGATCGCCCCCGCCCCGCGCCGTCGCGCGTCCGCCACACCGTCCTCGGTTTCGCCGCCACGCTCGCGGTGATCACCTACGTTGACCGCGTGTGCATCGCGCAGGCGGCGCCATTCATCCAGCAGGACCTCGGTCTCACGTCGGCCCAGATGGGAATGGCGTTCTCCGCGTTCACGCTCGCGTATGCGCTCTTCGAGATTCCCGGCGGCTGGCTGGGGGACTGGATCGGACCGCGCAAGGTGCTGATGCGCGTGGTCGTGATCTGGTCGGTGTTCACCGCGCTGACCGGCTACGCCTGGAACGCGGCGTCGCTGATCGTGGCGCGCTTCGTCTTCGGCGCCGGCGAGGCCGGGTGCTTCCCGAATCTCACCAAGGCCTTCATGAACTGGCTGCCCGCGGCGGAGCGCACGCGAGCCCAGGCCCTCATGTGGCTGAGCGCACGCTGGGCCGGGGCACTGACCCCGCTGCTCGTGATCTGGGTCATGACCTGGCTGTCGTGGCGGAACACCTTCGTGCTTTTCGGCGGGCTCGGCGTCGTCTGGGCCGTGATCTTCTATCGCTCGTTTCGCGATCACCCGCGCGAGCACCCCAGGGTCAACGCCGGGGAACTCGAACTGCTGCGGGAGAACGACGCCAACGCCATCGGGCATCCGCGCGTGCCGTGGGCCCGGCTGCTGCGGTCGCGCTCCGTCTGGCTGCTGTGGCTGCAATACGCCTGCCTGAGCTACGGCTGGCTGTTCTACATCACCTGGCTCCCGACGTACCTGAAGGAAACCCGCGGACTCGAACTGAACCAGAACGCCTTCACCCAGTGGCTCGGCCAGGTGCTCGGCGGTATGCTGTCTCCGGATACGACGCAGAAGGTGCTGGTCGCGGCCCTCGCCGGCGTGCCGCTGTTCGTCGGCGGGCTCGGCTGCCTTGCGTCGGGCTGGGTCACGCCGCACCTCGTGCGCCTCACGCGCAACGTCGCGCGGACCCGGAGGCTGCTTGCGCTGACGGGATTCACCGGGGCGTCCGCCCTGCTGGTCGCGTCGTTCTACATCAAGGACCCGCTGCTCGCGATGTTCGCCATGGGCATGGCGAGTTTCTGCAACGACCTGACCATGCCGGGCAGCTGGAGCACGTGCATGGACCTCGGGGGCCGCTATGCCGGCACGCTCTCCGGCAGCATGAACATGATGGGGGCGTTCGGCGGCACGGTCGCGCCGCTGGTCATCGGCATCATCCTCGACGCCACGGCGCGCGACTGGGCGGTGACGTTCTGGATCTCGGGCGCGATCTATTTCCTGGGCGGACTGTGCTGGCTCGGGATCGATCCGGTGACGCCGATTGAGGAGTGATTCCGCTCGTGGGAGCGCGGCCGTCCCCGGCCGCCTTTCGCACGATGCGGCCGGGGACGGCCGCGCTCCCACGGGTGGAACTCAAATCTGTCCCCACGGCATCGGCATCGTCGGCTTCCGCCGGTGCAGGTCGCGGCGCCGGTCCTTCGGGCGCGCCTTGAACCAGGTCACGAAACGCACGAGCTGCTTCACCGCCTCCTCGTAGGCCTGCCGGCCCTTCTCGGGCGTCGCCAGTTCGGCGTCGCCGAGGACACCGGTGGCGCTGTAGCTGCTGGTCCACGAGACGAGCGTCGCGGGCCCGGACGCGAACAGGTCGACCCAGTTGAACGGGCTTTCCTCGGCGTTGAAGCTGATCAGGCCGCTCTTCACCTTGTCCTTCCGCACGCCGTCCTCGTCGAGGTAGAGGTAGAGCGACGTCTCGAGTTCGCAGGCGTGGGCGCACCCGCCCGGGAACTTGCTTTCGCGCCAGCGCGGGAGGAACGCCTTGTCGACCGTGAGCAGGTTCCACCACGCGCCCAGGATGCATTCGGCATCGGTCTCGAGATTCGTCCGCCGCGCCACGAGGTCGAGGTTCGGCATGTTGGAGCCGTGCCCGTTCAGCAGCATGATTTTTTTGAAGCCGTGGTACGCGAGCGACTTCGTGATATCCAGGACCTGATCCATGAAGTGCGTGTAGTGCGTGTTGAT
>JAEUHA010000114.1 GCA_016793535.1 Opitutaceae bacterium
ACACGACCGCGATCAGCGCGCCGACGGCGTCGGTTGTCACCTACCATTTCCCCGCCCGCGGCACCCGGCCGCCGCTGAAATGGGTCTGGTACGACGGCAAACTGGAACCGGTGCTGCCGCCGGAATTCGAACTCGAACGGAAGCTGCCCGACAACAGCACGTTCATTGTCGGCTCGAAGGCGTCGGTCGTCGCGCAGGCGAACTACTTCACGGTGCGGATCTTTCCCGAGACGAAAATGCAGGAGATGTCCGCGGCGCTGCCGCCAAAGACGATTCCGCGCGTGCCCGGCGGCGATCACTTCGCCGAGTGGGTCACGGCCTGCAAGGGCGGCATTCCCGCCGGGGCGAACTTCGACTACTCGGCACGCCTGACGGAGATGGTGCTGCTGAGCAACGTGGCCGTCCGCGCCCGCCGCCGGATCGAATGGGACGCCGCCGCCATGAAGGTGACGAACCTGCCGGCCGCCAACGAATACGTGCGCAAGACCTACCGGCCCGGCTTCGGGGTCTAGAGCCGTTTCAGACTAGGTGTGGCCGTACGCCGGACGGCGCCGCTCACCGGGTGGCGGCGAGGCGGGCGAGCCGGGCCTGGAGCTCGGCCTCGGGTATCCACTTTCCGCGTACCATCACGCCGGCCCGGCGCGCGAGGTGGCCGAGATCCTGGAGCGGATTCGCGGTGAGCAGCAGCAGGTCGGCCCGGTGGCCGGGCGCGACGAGGCCGAACCTGTCCACGGCCTGATAATACTCGCCGACGTTCTTCGTCGCCGACTGCAGGACGGCGAGGCGCGTCATCCCGGCCGCCTCCATCGCCTTCATCTCGCGCAGCACGGAAAAGCCCGGCACGCTGAACTGCTGCGGGGCGTCGGTGCCGAAGAGAATCCGCGCTCCCCCCCTCGGCCAGCGCCTTGAGGAGCACCTTGCGGTTCGCGGCGATCCGCTGCGCGCGCGCGGCGTCGAATCCCGGCGCGGCGAGACGGCGGGCGTAGCCGGCCCGCCAGGATTCGACCGTGGCCGGGGGCAGGTACTTCAACTCCGGCATCGCCGTCCGCTCTGCCGGATCAGCCGCACCGAGGATGGTTTCCCACAACACCATCGTCGGCACCACCCAGGTGCCGCTCTCACGGGTCAGCCGCACGATCGCGGCGAGTTTCGCGGGATCGATCGGCCCGTCCTGCGCCCCGAGGTGCTCGAGGTAGCCGTCCAGGTGATCCACCGTCCGCTGCCCCCGCTCGATGGCGCCGACCAACCCGACGTCCGCCGGCACATGGCCGGAAAACTCCAGGCCGAGCTCCTTCGCCGTCGCGGCCATCGCGTCGTAGACGTCGCGCTTCAAGCCGGGATGCACCTTGAGCAAGTCCCAGCCCTCGGCCTTCTGGGCGCGGACCCGTTCCACGGCCTGCTGCGGCGTCCGGGTTGCCGACGGGCCGCCGCCGGTGAAGCTGGGACCGGCGAGGTAGAGATTGGGCGCGAGGATCTCGCCCCGGCGGGCCCGGTCGCGCCACTCGAGCTGGCCGGTGAAGCCCAGCATGCTGCGGACGGTCGTGACGCCATGGGCGACGAAGAGCGTGCAGATACGGTCGAATTCTTCCGGGGGCGCCCCGTCGGGTGGATTGTGTCCGTGCATCTCGCCCAGCCCCGGCAGCAGGAACCGCCCCGCGCCGTCGATCTGCAGCGTGCCCGGCGGGAGCGCCACGCGCGCCTTCGGCCCCACGGCCACGATCCGGTCTCCCTGCACGAGCACGATCTGCCCCGGCAGCGTCCGCGCGGAGTCCAGGGGCACCACGGTGACATCGACGAACGCGAGTGAAGCGCGCGCCACTCCGGCGTTGGCGAGCAACCCCACGCTCAGCAGGAAGGCGATCAGCCGAACGGAGCAGCGCCCGGCACGCTCCCGCCTGCGTCCGGACGGCACTCTCACGTCCTGCGTCGTCTCCGGTTTCATGGTCGGACTCGAGCCCACGGGAAACAGGAAGCGCGGGCCGGCCGGAAAGTCCAGACACGCCGCAGTGCGGGCGCGGGCGGCGGCGCCGAGGTGGCGCGGGCCGCTTGCTCCCGGGTCGCAGCGCCACCGTCCGCTGCAGGACGGGAGCAGGATGCTCCCGCCACTCGCCTCCCCGCCCCTTGCCTCGAGCCCGAGGCTCGCACCACTCGGTCCGACCTCCTCGCCGCTGGCGGGCTTCGCTCCGGACCGGACTACGGCTTCACCTCGACCCACTGCACGGCATCGATGGTCACATAGCCGTCGGTGCCGGCGTTGCCGATTTCCACGTGCCCCGTCTTGCCCTTGGTGAAGCGGAAGGTGCCGACAGACTGAAACAGATTCTGCACCTCCGGCTTGCGCCGCTGGTTGAGCGCGACCTTCGTCTCGCCGTCGGCGTGACGGATCGTGACGGGGACGTTGGTGGCGCGGTTCGCGTTGACGGGATAAGCGATGAAAACCTGATAGCGCCCGTCCCGCGGCAGGTCGGGCACGAAGCGGGCGGTCTGGTTGCCCTTGTTGTCGTTGTTGTCGTGGTGGTATCCGCTATCCACGTACGTCGGGTGCGCCTGGCTGTTGCGGTCGAAGCCGACCCGGACCGCGTCGAGGTCGTCGACCACCACGCCCGGCAGTTCCGTCCGCGGCAGGACGATGCGGGCGGTCGACGGTGCGATCGGCGGGCTGTCGAAGTCGAGGACCTGGCCGTCCTGCTCGAGCCGCGCCTTCAGCTTCGCCGCGTCGATGCGCTGGATGTCTACGCCCTGCTCGATCGCGTGCACCGCCGCGGTGGCGGCGCTCTGGCCGAGCACCATGAAGACGGGCTCCATGCGGATGCTGCCGTAGGCGATGTGGGAGGCGCTGAGGCAGACGGGCACCAGGAGGTTGGTCGCCTCGGCGGCCTTCGGCCGGATGCTGCGGAAGCTGATCGGGTACGGCCGCACGCGCACCTGGACGTCTCCCTCGTTGCGCACGTGGCCCTCCTTCGTGATGTAGCGCTGGATGTGGTGCGAATCCATGTTGTACGCGCCCATGCCGACGCTGTCGGGCGCGACCTCGTCGCGCCGGCAGTTCTTCTCCGTCATCACATACTCGCTGATCATCCGCCGCGCCTCCCGCACGTACATCTGGCGCGGCCAGTTGTCGTTGTCGGTAAACTCGTCCTTCGCCAGTCCGAGACGCTGGAACTCCGCCCGCACGCGCTCCGGCACGCGCGGGTGATGCGCGAGCGTCCACATGAGGCCCTTCTGCCAGTCCACGTGCCGCTGCCAGATCTTCGCGCGCGTGGCGTAATCGGCGTCGGGATAGTCCCAGTTCTGCCCGATGAAATCCGTGCTGATCGCGTAGTTGTTGTTCGTATCCGTCTTCCGGTTCGGCATCCACACCGGGTTCCAGGGCGCGCGATGATCGCCGGCCTCGAAGTTGCGCAGGAGCAGCTCATACCAGAGCGGATCGTAGTTCGCGGGCTTTTCCCACGTGCGACGGTTCTCGGGCACGTCGGTCGTGCACATGCGGAAATTGTAGGCCTGCACCTTGCGGTCGCCGGAAAACTCCTCGCCCGGGCCCTCGACGTTGATGCCGGGCAGCGCGCCGCTCCGGGGATCGCCGGGGGTGCGGTACGGGTCAACTTTGCGGATGAACTGGTGACTGACGGCGTGACCGGTTTGGACGCCGTTGAGGGTCTCGCCGTACACGCGGTTCGCCTCGCGGCCGACGTGATAGCTGACTCCGGCCTTGGCCATCAGGTCGCCCTCGTACGTGGCGTCGATGAACATGCGTCCCTCGAAGGCGCGTCCGCTTTCCATCACGATCCGGACGATGCGGGCACCCTGCTTCACCACGCCGCGGGCCAGGTCGAGGCGTTCGCCCTTCACGACCGTGACCTTGTCGCGCACCTCGCGCAGCATGTCGTCGTAGATCTTCGTCGCGACGTGCGGCTCGAAGGTCCACATCGTCTTTTCGTTCGGGTCATTCGGGCCGCTGCGGCGGTTCACGTACTCCTCGCGCTTCTGGTGCTTCCAGTGCGCCGGATCCTGATAGTGCTGCCACACGCGCCCGTAGAATTCGCGCGACATCCCACCGATCGCGCGCTTGTTGCCGATATCGGTCGCGCCCAGGCCGCCGGTCGTCAGTCCGCCGAGGAACTGCGTCGGCTCGATCAACACGGCGGTCCTGCCCATGCGGGCCGCCTGGATGGCGGCGGTGATGCCACCGGACGTGCCGCCGTAGACGACGAGATCGTACGACGCGGTGGCCGCGCGGGCGAGGCTCACGGCCGCCAGGAAAAGCAAGGGGAGGATTCGAATGCGCATACGCGATCGACGGTGCGCTTTTCGGGCACGGCGACGAGCATGATTGATCCGGAAATTCCGGGCGCGCACCCGTCCCGGTTGTTCCCCCCGGGAGCGGCCCGCGACGGCCGCAGGCCCGGAATTCGCGTCACACGCCCGAAACGCAGTCTGGCGTCCGCAAGCCGCATCACCACAGTGGTGGCCGCAGACGCGCCCGACGCACCCGCGCCGGGCGGCAAACCCCACTGACCATGACCTCTGTCACCACCCTGCCACCCTGCCGTCGCCGTATCCTCCATCGCCTGTTCGCCTGCCTCGTCCTTCCGATCCTGCTCGCCGCCGGCGCCGCCGCGGTCGCCGCCGATGCCACGGGCACGATTTCCGGCAACGTCAGCAACGCCGGTACCCGCAACCTGCTCGAAGGTGCCCGCGTCGAAATTCCGGCGCTGGGCCTCACGGGCCTCACCGACAACACCGGCCGCTTCGTGCTCAGCGATGTTCCGGCGGGCACGCACGAACTGGTCGCCAGCTACACCGGCCTGGACACGGTGAAGGCGAACGTGACGGTCGTCGCCGGCCAGCGCCTGACCCGGGACATCGATCTCACGACCGCGATCTACCAGTTGCAGGCCTTTCAGGTCACCGGCGAACGCGAGGGCAACGCGGCCGCGATCACGGCACAGCGCAATGCCCCGAACGTGACGAACATCGTCGCCATCGACGCCTACGGCAATCTGCCGAACATGAACGCGAGCGAACTGGCCGTGCTGCTGCCGGGCGTGGCGGGGAACGTGAACGACGAGGGCAACATCAACGGCTTCACCGTCCGGGGCATGGGCCCCGGCTTCAACACCATCATGATCGACGGCGCGCTGATGGGCAGCCAGGGCGGCGGAGCGCGGCAGACCCGCATTCACACGATCACGGGCTCGATGTTCGACCAGCTGGAGCTGGTGAAGGGCCACACGCCGGACAAGGGCATGGATTCCCTCGGTGGCACGATCAACCTGAAAAGCCGCTCACCGCTCAGCATGAAGGAACGGCGCCGCACCACGTTCAATTTCACCACGCGCTGGGCGCCGCCCGGCACGCAGCAGATCCCGATGCGCGCGGAGCATCGGGCCCATCCGACCCTCAACGTGGCGCACCAGCAGCTCTTCGACGTGCTGGGGGGAGAGCGCAACCTCGGCGTGGCGGTCAATCTCTTCTACAGCGAACAAGCCGTCGGCTACTTCGCGACCACGCGCAATTTTCAGAACACGACGAACCAGCCGGCCTACCTCTGGGACTACGGGACCGAGGACAACTACAACAACCGGAAGCAATCGAGCGTGAACGCGAAGTTCGACTACCGGTTGTCGCCGCACACGAAGATTTCGCTCAACACGATCTACAACGACGCGATGGAGCGGTTTCGCCTGCGGTACAATTTCCGCGCCTTCACCGGCAATGCCAACACCGTGCCGAGCGCGACGTCCGGTGTGATTCCCGGCTTCACCGCCCGCATCACCGAAGTGCGTCCGATCGCGGCCTCCACCATCGATATCACCTCGCAGATGTCGCAGTTCTACCACCGCCAGCGGCACGTCGACCTCGGGGCGGAACACAGCTATGACCGGCTGTTGATCGACTACAACGCGGTCCGGAGCATCGACCGCATCTACAGTGGCGGCGGCGACGGCGGCGTGCTGGTCAATCGCGTCACGGGCGTGGGCTGGCGCCTCGATCGGACCCAGTCCGACCTCTACCCGCAGTTCATCCAGACGGCCGGACCGGACATCCGCAACCCCGCCAGCTACCGTCCGAACAGCTACAATTTCGCCGACGGCCGCACCTACCACGAGATCCTGCAGCTCAGCGCCAACGTCCGCTACAAGGCGCCGACCGAAATGCTGCTCTACTTCAAGACCGGCGCGCGCCTGCGCGAGGAATTCGTCGGCACCGAGAGCAAGAACAAGCGCTTCAACTTCACGGGCACCAATTCCGCCGAGCTGCCCACGGATCCGACCATCAAGACGTTTGGCGACGCGATGACGGGCCTGCAGATTCCGGCCTGGAACGCCAACGCGATCGCCCGCGGCCGCACCCCGCTCGACACCGCGCGGTGGGCCGAGGACCGATATTTCCACGAGATGTCGAAGTACACCGGCAGCCGCGGGGTGACCGAGACGGTCACCGCCGGTTACCTCATGACGCAGGCCAAGTACAAGGGCACCGGCTTCCTGGGCGGAGTCCGCACGGAGAAGACCGAAGACGACAGCTGGGGCTGGGTGCGCGCGCGCACGCCGAGCACGGCCGCACAGCAGGCCGCCGATCCGGTCGGTGCCGCAGCCCGCGACTACGCCAACACCATGCGCGTCCTGAAAGGCAGCTACACGAAGTCGTTTCCGAGCGCCCACGTGACGCAGGACTTCACGCGGAACTTCCGCGGCCGCATGAGCTGGTCGACGAGTTTCGGCCGGCCGCCGTTGAACAACCTGCTGCCCAACGAAACCGCGAACGAGACCCAGCGCACCCTCACGATCAACAATCCCAGCCTCAAGCCGCAGACCGCCGAGAACTGGGATGCGGCGCTCGAGTATTACTTCGAACCGGCCGGCAGCGTATCCGTCACGTGGTTTCACAAGACGATCGACGACTATTTCGTCAACGGCGTGGAGGCGGGCACCGTCGGCACCGGCGGCGACAACGGCTACGGCGGCGAGTACGCGGGCTTCACGCTCCTCACCCGTTCCAACCTGGGCCGGGCGGTCGTGCAGGGCTGGGAGATCAGCTACCACCAGCAGTTCACGTTTCTGCCGGGTTTGCTGAAGGGCTTCGCCACCACGCTTAACTACACCACGCTCAATGCGCACGGAAACTTCGGCACCGCCGTCAATCGCGGCACGGGCGAAGTGGCCGGGTTCATTCCGCGCACCGGCAATGCGATCCTGAGCTGGCAGTACCGCCGGTTCAGCACGCGGGTGGTGACGAACTACACGAGCAGCTGGCTGCGCGAATTCACCGCGGTCGCTTCGGGGCAAAACCTCTACACCCGGAAACGCGTCGTGACCAACGTGGGACTGAGCTACCAGTATCGCCCGTGGCTGAGTTTTTCGGTGGACGCCCAGAATGTGTTCAAGGCCGTCCAATCCTGGTACCGCGGCGTCCCGGACCAACTCGCTCAAATCTACATCCCCGGGCCGACGATTTCATTCGGCGTGAGCGGTCGCTTCTAGGGCGTGTCTTCGCGATCGTTCCTTCCTGTCGCTCTGAGCGCAGCAAAGAAGCCACGTGAGTTCCCGTCCCCAGGCAGCGCCGTGTGACCGCGGCTGGGATTCTTCGCCGCGCTGCCAATGAACGCTTGGTTTGTCATTCTGAACGAAGTGCAGAATCCAGCCCGATGTCCGCCGGCGCTTGCGCTGCTGGATCCTTCTCCCGCAACTGCGGGATCAGGATGACAGGAAGAGAGGTTCATGGGTCGGAACCACCCAACGTTCCGGCGTGGGCCCCCGTCTCAGAATGACAAACCCGATGAGGACACGCTGTGGCGCCGTCACCGCGGCGGGGTGGCGGGAGCTTCCGGCTCCCGTGGCTCGGAAAAGCGGACTGCTTCGTTCCACGAGCAGGAAGCTCGCGCGACGCGCGGGGGCTGCCACCTCACTCCGCGCTTGCCCGGGCGCGGGCGCCTGACTCCCTCAGACGCATGTCTGACGAGAGTCCCAAGCCTGCCGCCAAGGTTCGCCGTGCCGTGCGCGCGGATACATTGGTGGTCGCGCCCGACGTCGTGGATCTCCCGCTCGCGGAGCCCTGGCGCCGGCTGGCGGCGATGGTGATCGACCTGGCTGCCGTCGCGCTGCTCTCGCTGCTCTCCGGCACCATCCTGGGACTCGCGACGGGCGCGCTGCTCATCGTGCTGTTCGGCAATTCCAGTGGTGCGCCGGTGGCCCTGAAGCTGGTCCGGGGCGCGTGCCGGATCCTCGGCGCGGTGATCGTCGTCCTCTCGATCCTGGCGCTCGGGCACGTTTCGCCCGTGAAGACCGGGGGCCTCGAGCTCGACGCATTCACCGGCCGGCCGCCGAGTGCCGCGATGACGGAGAGCCACTTCGTGCCACCCACCGCGACGCCTGCGGAGACGGCCGCGATCGCCCAGAAACTGGAGCGTCAGGTCGAGGCCTTGAAGGCGGAAAACCGCGAACTGCAGGCCGCCGGTTCGTCCTGGGTGGCGCAGGCACGCGCGTTCGCCAGCACGCTCGGCATCACGTTCGGCTGGGGCGGCGTTTATTTCACCCTGCTCGCCGGTGCGCTCGGCGGACGCACGCTCGGCAAGCTCGTCCTGGGCATCCGGGCGGTGAAGACGGACGGCAAGCCGTTCACGTTCTTCGACGCGTTCGTGCGCAACGGCGGCTACGTGGCTGGCGTCGCGATGGGGTTCACCGGCTTCCTGCGTCTGCTCTGGGAGCCGAATCGTCAGGCCGTCGAGGACAAGATTGCCGGGACGGTCGTCGTGCGGGTCGGGTGAATCGTG
>JAEUHA010000259.1 GCA_016793535.1 Opitutaceae bacterium
GTGAGGGTGCCCGCGGCATCCGCCCCGAAGATGGTGACCTGCGTCGAGGGAGTGTAGGCCGTGCCGTTGGCGCCCACCGTGGCGGAGAGGATCACGATCCCGGTGCGGTCGGCGACGAAATCGACGGTGCGCTCGCGCGGATCGGACGTCAGGCGTCCCCCGGTAATGCTCCACTGGTAGGTCGCAGCCGTCGCCTGGCCGGCTGCCGCCGCGGGGAATACGATGGCCGCCGTGGTCGTCTGTCCGGCGAGTGCTCCGGGCGTGACCACGATGGTGGGATCCGGCGTCGTGTTGCCCGGCAGGCCGATGCCCGGTCCACCGGGGAAGCCCGGAAAGCCCCCGCCGCCGCCGCCCCCTCCTCCTCCGCCGCCCCCTCCAGGCGGAATCACGATCGGCGGGGTGGGGCGAATGATTTGCCCGGGGGCGACACCGGCGAACAACCCAAGCAGGGAAGCGATGACCAGCACCCGGCGGACGGGGAAAACGCGGGGAAGAAGCATGGCGGAGAAGCGGATCGACGTGCGGAGCCGGAGGTTTGTTACGACGGGAAACCGTGTTGCGCGAGGAGAAGTTGCCGGCGGCTCACCCGGTTGGGCGCGTCCTGTCCGTTGTCCGGGCAGCGTGGTGCGAAGCGTGGCGCGAGCTTCCTGGGTGCCGACACCGAAGAGGAGAATGGGGCCATCCGGGAGCAGGATTTCCCCGCCACGTGGGTCGGTCAGCGGCCTCCCCCTGCATCCTCGCGGCCTACGGCATTTCGTACACCTCGACCAGGGCGACCCCGGTGGTGTTGCCGACGCCGCTGACCTGGGCGGTGTAGCTGCCGGGCGGCAGGGTGACGAGCAGGACGGCGTCGCGGCTGTTCGTGGCGAGCGGGAACGCGGCGACGGTTCCGAACGCGCCGTTCAGGGAGCTGCCGCCGCCCCAGTCGTCGTTTTCGGCGACGACGGTGCCGGCCTGGTTGAAGAGCTGCAATTGCGGGTTGGCGAGCACATCGCTGACGCCGAACGTGGCGAGCGTGGGCCCGATGCCGCGGATGAGCAGGGTCTTGGCGGCGCTGCCGCTGGTGGCGAAACCGACGATCAGGACGTTGGCGCCGGTGCCGACGCTGCTGCGCACGGACACGTTGGTCAGCCGGGCGCTGCCGCCACCGGGTTCGGTATCGTAGCCCTCGACCAGCGCGACGCCGGTCGCACCGGCGGCGGACAACTGCACGGAGTACGAGCCGGCGGCGAGGGGTAGGAAGAGCGCGGCATCCCGGGACGACGCGGGCAGGGCGAAGGCGCCGACGGCGGTGCCCGCCGCCGCGAGCGCGGGGTCGCCGCCCCAGTCGTCGTTCTGGTTGGTCTGTGTGCCGGCCGAGTTGAACAACCGTAACTGTGGATCGGATA
>JAEUHA010000260.1 GCA_016793535.1 Opitutaceae bacterium
CGCGTGAACCTCGGCTGGGCGCTGGCCCACCACGGACGCGGGACCGAGGCGCTGGTCCAGTTGGAACGCGCCCGCCGCGAACAGCCCGACAACGCCGAGGCCGAGCTGAAGACGGGGCTGGTCCACGCGATGTCCGGCCGGGTGGCCGACGCGGCACCGCACCTCCGTCGCGCCGTCGCCCTGCAACCCGACCGCGCCGACCTGCGCCACATTCTCGGCACCGCGCTGCTGGACCTCGGCCGGCCCGCCGAAGCGGCCGCCGAGTTCGAGGAAGCGCTGCGCCTCGCTCCCGGCCACCGCGACGCCCGGCAAGGACTGGAACAAGCCCGGCGGATGGGAGCACGGTGATCTCCGCAACGGTGCGGCCGCAAACCAGCAGCTTCCGTAAAATCTCCGGCCTGCCAGCCGTAGGCCCGGCGGAGGCTGGCGGAGAGGGTGGGATTCGAACCCACGGTACCCTTTCGGGCACGCCTGATTTCGAGTCAGGTACGATAGACCACTCTGCCACCTCTCCGGCGCAGGACGCGAAAACGTAGGCTCCCGAGTTCAAAACGGAAGCCGAAAAAGCGGCCGCGCGTGATTCTCGCGCTCAGGTATTCCGGTCCTCGCCCGCCCGGCCCTTGCCGCCGTTTGCCGGGAGGTGGTGGGGGAAGAAGAAATAGTAGTTCATCAGCCACCAACTTCGGGACGACCGGTAGAACAGCGCCGGGAAACCGATCGCCCCCACTCCCGCCAGTACGGCGGCGGTGGTGTCACCGATTACCTTGAAGTACCACAGCAGCAGCACCGGGACCAGGAAGCCGACGAGCGTCACGCCGTAGTTCAGCGACATGGAACCGAGAAAGAACCCCTCGTCGTTGTCGCGCTCAAACTGAAACCCGCACGCCGGACACTGCGGGTTGATCTTAAACAGCGCCCCCGGCTTGAACAACGTGTGCGCCCCGCAATTGGGGCAGCGATGCGTGAGGCCACGGGCGACAATCTGGACGCGGGAGACGGTCATAAAAGAAAAAGGCGCCTCACTCAATCGGTGAAGCGCCTCGAAAACAACTCCCGGTCTCGCTTACGAGCCGAGCTGATAGCGCACAAAACGGCGGATCTGGATGTTCTCGCCGATCTTCGCGATCCGCTCCGTGACCATTTCCTTCACGGTCTTCTCGGGCAGCTTCACGAACGGCTGATCCACGAGGCAGATGGTGGAGTAGTACTTCTCCAGCTTGCCCTCGACGATCTTCTGCACGGCGGCGGGCGGCTTGCCCACCACCTGCGCGGCGGCGATGTCGCGCTCCTTTTGCACATCGGCCGCGGGCACTTCCTCGCGGGTGACGTACAGCGGGCTGGCGGCGGCGATCTGGAGGCAGAGGTCCTTCACGAAGGCGCGGAAGTCATCGTTGCGGGCGACGAAGTCCGTCTCGCAGTTGACCTCGATCAGCACGCCGACCTTGCCGCCGACGTGAATGTAGCTCTCGACGACGCCTTCCTTGGTCGCGCGCTCCGCCTTCTTGGCGGCCGAGGCCGCGCCCTTCTTGCGAAGGATCGTGATCGCTTCCTCGACGTTGCCGTTGGCCTCGGTGAGGGCCTTCTTGCAGTCGAGCAGACCCGCGCCGGTTTTTTCGCGCAGATCCGCGACCGCCTGGGCAGAGATGGTGATGGTGGTGCTCATTGAACGGATGAGTTGGAGACGATGGCGGCAGGCCGGGCTTACTCGGCCTTGACGACCGGGCGCTTGGCGCGCACCGGCTTCTTCTTGGCCACGGTGGCGACACCCTCGGTCTCGCCCTCGACCACGGCCGCCACGTCGGCGGGCAGGTCGACCTTGGCCAGGACATCCTCGTCGGCGGTGATGGCCACCGGCGCGGCGGTCTCGACCCCGGCCGTCGTCGTCCGCAGATCCGCCTGACCCCGCTGCGCCCGGCGCGTGTCGCGCTGCGCGAGCCCGCTCTGCACGGCGGCGGTGACGGCCTCGACGATGATGCGGATCGACTTCACCGCGTCGTCGTTGCCCGGGATCGGGTGCGACACCGTGGTCGGATCCGAATTCGTGTCCACGATGCCCACGCACGGAATCCCGGCGCGTGCGGCCTCGGCGACCGCGATCTTGTGGTGGTTGACATCGACCACGAACATGGCGGACGGAAGCCCGCCCATGTCGGCGATGCCGGCGAAATTCTTCTGCATGCGCGTCATCTCGCGCTTGATGGCGGACTCTTCCTTGCGGGGAAGCTTCGACATCTCACCGCTCGTCTCCATCGCCTGGTACTTCTTGAACTTGGCGATCGATTTCCGGACGGTCTCGTAATTCGTGAGCGTGCCACCGAGCCAGCGGTCAACACACAGCGGCATGTTCACGGAGGTCGCGGCCTCGCGCACGATGTCCTTCGCCTGACGCTTCGCGCCGACGAACAGGACGTTGCCGCCATTGGCGACGGTGTCCTCGAGGAACTGACACGCCTTGGCGAGCGCTTCGTGGGTCTTGCCGAGATCGATGATCGTCACGCCCTGGCGGTGATCGAAGATGAACGGCTTGGAACGCGGGTTCCAACGCTTGGTCTGGTGGCCGAAGTGCACGCCTGCGTCGAGCAGGTCCTTGGGAGTTACGCTGATGCTCATATGATCTGATGTATCTGACGACACACAGGTCGGCCAATGGGCCGCCTTGCGATCGATGGATGTGTTGTTTGGTTGGTTGATTACGATTCCTAGCGAAGAGCCCGCCAACACACCTTTGCCGCTTCGCGCTGGCAAGCGTGAATTGGGAGAATTCCGGAAAAAGGCGTTGACAGTCCCCACCGCGCTGAAGACGTTCCGCCTCCCTTTTGTTGCAGGGTGGAGCAGCCTGGTAGCTCGTCAGGCTCATAACCTGAAGGTCGCTGGTTCAAATCCAGCCCCTGCACCCAATTTGAAACCCCCGGAATCACTTCCGGGGGTTTCTTGTTTAACAGCTTACGCGATTTTCGAAAGAGCGACTGTCCGCGTGCAACCTCAGTCAACACGAGGCAACTTTGGGACACCAAAACCAAACATTGCGCCAAACATTTTTCCGAGCCGAAAAGCAGATTTTTCCCATCGGCCGTCAGGCTCCGCACCTGCAGGTCTGGCTGTTTACCAGCAACAAAATAGCCACTCCTGACGGAGTGGCTGAGGCAGCAAAAACTGTCTGGGTTTTAGGCGGCCGAAGGGATGTCCGAGGCACCCTGCTCCCGAGGGGAGCCCACCGAACAACCGATCCCGCGTTGCGTAAATCGCGTAATTTCACACAGCGGATAACGCCAGGTTCCGGGCAGAATCTCCACCGGGTGAAGCAGTCCCTCTTTGGTCATTCTCCAGATGGTCACGCGATTCACGCTGAGGAGTTCCGCCGCGCGCTTCTGCGTGACCAGGGCACGAGCGTCGCCGTCGGCTCCGCGTGCAGTCTCTCCCACCTGCCCGGAAATCAGTCGCTGCACCAGATCGCGCTCCCCACTCGTTAAGGAGGAGTCGGTCGTCACGACGGATTGGAGAATCGCCCGGGAGGTCGGATTCATGGCGATCAAACCCCAGCCAGCAGGCTATGCCTAACGGACTCCCGGAGGCTTTCGCGCGCCAAGACATCAGCCGCGAGCTGTTCGACCATCGCATCGTGAAAGCGGTTCACGCGGTGATGCACCGGAAAGCCAAAGTCGGTCTTTTCAGTCCTCCACTCCACCGACGCGGCCATGCGCTGGTCGCGGTGATCGAAGAGGCGCACCTCGCCGCCATCGAAGGCGGGCGTCTGATTCAGGAACGCCTCGACCCCCTCCGGCGCCGAGTCGGTTCGATAGCCAGGAAGGAAAAGCCCCGCGCGGTTCTGCCGATAGATTTGATACCGCGCCACCGACGCTGCCGCGTCGGGACCGGTGATGGATGATGTCGTGTG
>JAEUHA010000118.1 GCA_016793535.1 Opitutaceae bacterium
GCCCGAACCGTTTCAGTGGCGCCCGTGGCCAAGACCGACGAAGCTCCCACCATCATCTTCTCGATGCTCGGCGTCTCGAAGAAGATCGAGCGCAAGGAAATCCTCCGGGATATCTCACTCTCGTTCTTCTACGGCGCGAAGATCGGCGTGCTCGGCTTCAACGGCTCCGGCAAGTCGTCGCTCCTGAAGATCCTGGCCGGCCGCGATCGGGAGATCGACGGCCGCGTGCATTTTGAACCGGGTTATTCCGTCGGCCTGCTCGAACAGGAACCCCACCTCACCCCCGGCTCCACCGTGCGCGCCGCGGTCGAGGAAGGCGTCAAGCACCTCACTGATCTCACCGCCGCCTACGACGCGACCTGGGACGAGCTCAACGACGCTGCGGACGACGCGGCGAAGGACGCGATCATGGCAAGGCAGGGCGAGCTGCAGGAGAAGATCGACGCGCTCGGCGCGTGGGACGTGGCGCCGCAGGTCGAGATGGCGATGGACGCGCTGCGTTGTCCGCCCGGCGACCAGGTCGTCGACCGGCTCTCCGGCGGCGAACGCCGGCGCGTGGCGCTCGCGCGGCTGCTGCTCCAAAAACCCTCGATCCTCCTGCTCGACGAGCCGACCAACCACCTCGATGCCGAAAGCGTGCACTGGCTGGAGCAGCACCTGGCGCGCTACGAGGGCACCGTGATCGCGGTGACCCACGACCGCTACTTCCTCGACAACGTCGCGCAGTGGATCCTCGAGCTGGATCGCGGCCACGGCATTCCGTGGAAGGGCAACTACTCCTCGTGGCTCGAGCAGAAACAGGCGCGCGCGGCGGTCCAGCAGCGCACGGAGGACAAGCGCTCAAAGGCGATGGCGCGCGAGCTCGAGTGGATCCGCTCGGGGGCGAAAGCACGGCAGGCCAAGGGCCAGGCCCGCATCAATGCGTACGAGAAAATGCTCAAGGAAAGCGTGGTCGAGAAGGAGCGGGAGTTCGAGATCCTGATCCCGCCCGGACCGCGGCTCGGCACGCTCGTGGTCGAGGCCCAGAAGCTGGCCAAGAGCTACGGTGACAACCTCCTGTTCGAGAACGTCGACTTTGCGCTGCCCCCCGGCGGCATCGTCGGCGTCATCGGGCCCAACGGCGCCGGCAAGACGACGATGTTCAAGCTGATCCTGGGGCAGGAGAAGGCGGATGGCGGCACGCTGCGCGTGGGCGAGACGGTCAAGGTGGCGCACGTCGACCAGTCGCGCGACTCGCTGCCCGATGCGGCGACGATCTGGGAGGCGATCAGCGGCGGGGAGGAGATCATGCGCCTCCCGGGCCGCGAGGTGAACTCGCGCGCCTACTGCGCCCAGTTCGGCTTCACGGGCGCGGATCAGCAGAAGAAGGTGGGCGTGCTCTCCGGGGGCGAACGCAACCGCGTTCACCTCGCCCGACTGCTGAAGAGTGGCGCCAATCTCATCCTGCTCGACGAACCCACGAACGACCTCGACGTGAACTCGATCCGGGCACTGGAGGAGGCGCTGGAGAATTTCGCCGGGTGCGCGGTGGTCGTCTCGCACGACCGCTGGTTCCTCGACCGCGTCGCCACGCACATCCTCGCCTTCGAGGGCGACAGCACCGTGCAATGGTTCAACGGCAACTACTCGAGCTATCTCGAGGATTTCCGCCGCCGCAAGGGCCGCGACGCCGACCAGCCCCACCGGATCAAATACCGCAAACTCACCCACTGAACTGCCCCAGTCGGTTGGCCCACGGAACACTCGGACCACACGGAATAATAACGCCTGGGTTTGTTTCCGTGTATTCCGTGTGTTCCGTGGGCAACCCTGGGAATAGTCCCGCCCTTCGTCCCTCCCACTCCCATGAAACGCCTCCCGTTGCTTATCGGCGCCTTTGCGCTTCTTTCCTCCCTGATGCATGCTGCTGAATCGAAAACCGAATCCCTCGTCGTCGGCGGCGGGTGCTTCTGGTGCACGGAAGCCGCCTACGAAATCCTCCCGGGCGTGAAGGACGTCGTCAGCGGGTACGCCGGCGGCCACGTGCCGAATCCGACCTACGAACAGATCGGCACGAAGAAGACCGGCCACGCCGAGGTCATCAAGATCGACTACGATCCCGCCGTCGTGTCGCTGGAGAAGCTGCTCGAGTACTTCTGGCAGGTGCACAACCCGACGCAGGTCGGAGGCCAGGGCAACGATATCGGGCCGCAGTACCGCTCGGTCATCCTGTACGCCAAATCCGCCCAGAAGGAGGCCGCCGAGAAGTCCAAGGCCGCCGCGGCGAAGGTGTTACGCGATCCGATCACGACCGAAATCGCCCCGCTGGAGAAATTCTGGGTCGCGGAAAAATATCACCAGGACTACTTCCGGCTGAATCCGAAAGCCGGATACTGCGCCTACGTCATCGCGCCCAAGGTCAAGAAGCTGAAGGGCCAGATCGAGGCGGAGAAGAAGGCGGGCGGAAAAGAATAGGAGCAGCCTTCCCACGTCGATGGTAGGCGGGGTGCCCTCACCCCGCGGGATGGCGCGTCCGTATCCACCCGCGGGGTGAGGGCACCCCGCCTACAGTAAGTTCCAATCTCCAGGCCGCGTGAGAGTCTCCGCTTCACCCGTGGTTTCCGTCGTGCTGCCGGTTCACGATGGCGCGGCGACACTGGGACGGGCGATCGCGAGCGTCGCCGCGCAGACCCTGAACGACTGGGAACTGGTGGTGGTCGACGATGGTTCGACCGATGAGACGCCCGGGATCGTGGCGCACTGGCAGCGCAAGGACCCGCGCATCCGGAGCTGCCGACTGCCCCGGCAGGGCATCGTGGCTGCCCTCAATGCCGGTCTGGCGGCGGCGCGGGCGCCGTTGCTTGCCCGGCTGGATGCGGACGACGTTTCGCATCCGGAGCGGCTGGCGGAGCAGGCCGCGTTTCTCAACGCGCCGGAAAATGCCGCGATCGGCCTCGCCGGTTGCCAGGTCGAATTCGGCGGCGACCGCCGCACCGCCGCGGGCTACGCGCTCCATGTGGATTGGACCAATGCACTCGTGACGCCCGAGGCGATCGCGTTGAACCGCTTCGTCGAATCGCCCTTTGCCCACCCGAGCGTGATGTTTCGCCGCGAGCTGGTGGAGCGGTTGGGCGGTTATCGGGACGGGGACTTTCCGGAAGACTACGAGTTGTGGCTCCGGTGGCTGGACGCCGGTGTGCGGATGGCGAAGGTGCCGCGGGCGTTGCTGACCTGGCACGATCCGCCGGGCCGGCTTTCGCGCACCGCGGCGCGTTACGCGCCGGACGCGTTCTTTCGCCTCAAGGCGCCGTGGATCGCGCGCGAGCTGAGGAGGAACGAGGTCAGCCGAGGGGCGCGCTCCGTGTGGATCTGGGGCGCAGGCCGACCGACCCGCAAGCGCGCGGCGCACCTCGGGGCGCACGGCGTGACGATCGCCGGCTACATCGATGTGGATGCGAAGAAAGCCACGCCCGCGCTCGGCGGACGCGGCGTCCCGGTCGTGACCCCGGAAAATCTGCCCGCACCGGAGCACGCGTTCGTCCTCGGCTATGTGTCCGCACGCGGCGCGCGCGATCTCATTCGCGCCGCCCTGCTCGCGCGCGGCTACCGCGAAGGCGGCGATTTCCTCCTCTGTGCCTGACGCCTGGGGGAAAAGAGCCTGTTCCCCCGGGCTCGTTTGCTCTCTTCGCGCCTTCGCGTCTTCGCGCGAGTCCATCGATCCGGATCTCGCGCGAAGGCGCGAAGCAGGGCGCGATCGGGCGCTTTCGCTTTCAACTTTCGCTCCAGGCCTTTCACTTCGCGCTGTGCCTGCCGGCGAATCCGCGTCCCACGCCCGCCTCAAGGCCCTCGCGCTGGCGTGGGCCCAGGCCAACGGCTATGCGATTTGCGGCGTGGAGGTGCGGGTGCCGCGCAGCGGCTATCGCGCGGATGTGGCGGCCATCGGCCGCGGCGCCGGGGCGCGCACCGCGCTGTTCGAGTGCAAGCAGTCGCGCGCCGATCTGTTGAAGGACGCCCATGCGGAGGCGGCGACCCGGGCGCGGCTGACGGAGCTCGCCGGGCGGCGGCGCGCGCTCGAGGAATTGCTCGCGGTGCATCGACCGGACCTGCGCCGCGGCGAGGCCCTGTGGCCGGAGTACGACACCTGGGATTTTTCGTCGCTCGAGCACCACGCGTACCGGGGCGTCCTCGCCGAGTTGGAGACGATGCAGCGGCGGATGCTGCGCGGGACCAAGTTCTCGAAGCTCTTCCGCTATCGGTGCGCTGACTTCCTGTTTCTGGTGGTCGAGGAGGGCATTTTCGCCGAGGCGGAGATTCCCGCGGGTTGGGGCCTGCTGGTGCGGGACGGAGACAGCGTGCGCCGGGCACGGCCGCCCGTGCCGCTCGACTCGTCGCCGGAGCAGCGCGTGGCGTTGCTCGAGATGATCGCCGTGGCCGGCACCCGGGCGGTCAACCGGGCGGCCGGCGTGGTGCTGCCGGAGCGTCCGGGGGAGGCGGTGGAGTCGGAGGGAGCCTGACGCCGGTTGGACAACGGCCCAAATGCGGCAATCGTGCGCGCATGCCGGAAACGACACCGCCCAACCTGGCCGATGCGGGACTCGAAGTGCGCACTTATTTCGTGCGCGAGCGCAACGCGCTCGTCGCCCGGGCGGACTTCGGCGAGCTCTTTGTCGACTACTACCTCCATCTCGGCGCCACCGGCATCAAGGTGGCGCCGGAACACGATGCGATGTTCAAGCGCGCCCTGGCGGCGTTCACCCTCCATTGCGCCTCGCGGCCGCGAAACGAGCTCACGGCGTGGACGATCAACTTCCAGCGTCCGCTCGTGAACCTCTTTCTCACCGGCGACAACACCACCGGCACCGTGACCGGCCGCGTGTTCGACGAAAACGTGAAGGAAGGTCCGGAGAACCTCTTCTTCGCCGACGTCGTGCGCGGCACGCAGCCGAAGCGGCGGAGCGCGGTCACTTTCACCGGCGCCGATCCCATCGGCGCCGCGGAATCGTTCTACGGCCGGAGTGAGCAGCGCGGCGCCCGCTACTTCCAACTCGGGGAGGAGGATTTTGCGCTGCTGACGGAGCATCCCGACTGCGACCTCCCCTGGTTTCGCGCGCTCGCGCCCGAGGACGTGCGGAAACTCGATGCGCAGGAGACCCTGGCGCTGCTCGAGCGCCGTGTGTACCGCTGGCACTGCGGCTGCAACCAGGCGCGGATGATGGAGGTGCTGACGCCGACGATGAAGCAGGATCCCGAGGCGCTTTTCGGCGAGGATCCCAAGCTGGAGATCCGCTGCCCACGCTGCGGCGCGCGGCACACGATCACGCGCGAGGCGCTGGAGGCGTTCGTCGGTCAAGCCGGCTGATCGGTTAACATGTAGGCGGGGTGCCCTCACCCCGCTCCATTCCCCGTCGAAACTCGGTCTCTGGCGGGGGGGTACCCCGCCTCCAGGAGGCAGCGGCGGCTTGCGACCGGCCGCGCCGCGCGCTGTCATGGCTGGTTTTCTCCCTGCCCACCTTCCCGTGAACGACATCCTGCGCAATATCTGGTCCGGCCTGACGGGTGCACCGGTGCTGGATCAGGTGAATCTCGTGCTGGGCGTGGTTGGCGTGGGGCTGATGATCCGGCGCAGCCTCTGGGCGTTTCCCGTGGGGCTTGCGGCGGTCACGGTCCAGGGCGTGCTGTTCTTTCGCACCCGGATCTACGCCGACGCGCTGTTGCAGGTTTTCTTTTTTGTCACGCTGGCCTGGGGCTGGCGGCACTGGTCAAAAGGGGGCGGCGCCGCGATGGAACTACCGGTGACCCGGCTCGGGTGGCGCGGCTGCGGCGTGGTCGTGGTCCTCGCGACGCTGGCCACGGTGGGTTGGGCGCTGGCCTTGCAGCGGTGGACGGATGCGGTGATTCCCTGGCGCGACGCGTTCGTGGCGGCTTTCAGCGTGGCGGCCCAGGTCCTCCAGGCGCGCAAGCAGATCGAGACCTGGCCGCTGTGGATCGTGGTCAACCTGGTCGCGATCCCGGCCTACTGGAGCGCGTCGCTGGCGTTCTCGGCGTTCCTGTACCTGATCTACCTCGCGCTCGCGGTGGCGGGTTGGGTGGCGTGGGCGCGGGCCATGAAAGGCGGCGCCCATGCGTGAGGTGAAACGCATTGTGGTCTTCGGGACCGAATCGACCGGAAAATCCACGCTGGCGGAGCGGCTGGCCGCCCACTTTGGCGAACCCTGGGCGCGGGAATACGCGCGCGAGTTCTGGGACGCCCGGGGCGGGAGGATCACTGCGGCGGATCTCGATGCGATCGGGCGCGGGCAGGTTGCGAACGAGGAGGCCGCGGCCGCGCAGGCGCGCCGCGTGGTTTTCTGCGACACCGACCTGCTCACGTGCACGCTCTGGAACGACGCGCTCTTCCCGGGCGCCTGTCCGGCCTGGGTGCGCGAGCAGGCGGAGGTGCGGGCGCGGCGGGTTGCGCGGTACCTGCTGTGCGACGCGGACGTGCCCTTTGTCGCCGACCCGCAGCGTTGTTTTCCCGACGACGCGGCCCGGGCCCGGGCGCGGAACGAATGGCGCGACGCGCTCGTGACCCGCGCGCTGCCCCACGTCGAGATCTACGGTGACTGGACGGAGCGCGAGCGGCGGGCGATCGCCGCGGTGGAGGAAGTTCTGTCCTTCCTGTAGGCGGGGTGCCCTCACCCCGCCCATCACTTGGTCGTTTGCAGTTTGCGGGGTGAGGGCAACCCGCCTACAGCATCGGGTGTCAGGTCGCCTGCGCCACAATCGCCGCGAGTTCGTCGGCGGTGAGCGCCACCGGATTCGTCTTCATGCTGCTGGCCCGGCTCGCGGCGGCGACAATGGCAGGCGTATCCGCCGGACTGGTACTGTAGGCCCGGAGGCCGGGAATCCGGAGCGCCGCCACGAGGTCGCGGATCCAGGTGACGCCATCGGCGGCGGTGGCGTGGGGCCGGCCCGTGAGGAGACGGGCGATCTCGTCAAAGCGGGCCAGCGCCGGGTGCTGCGGGGCGCGGGTGCGGAGCGCATGGACATTGGCGGCCATCACGTGGGGCAGGAGCGCGGCGCAGACCGCACCGTGCGGGGCGCCGAACAAACCGCCGATCGGATTGGCGAAACCGTGCACCGCGCCGAGGCCGGCCGTGGCGAGGGCGAGACCGCCGCAGAGCGAGCCGAACGCCATGTCCTCGCGCGCCGCGGCGTCCGTGCCCTCCTCGAACGCGCGCCGCAGCGACCGGGCGACCCGGCGGAGGCCTTCGACGCAGAAGCCGTCCGCGAGCGGGTTGGCGCGGGCCGACACGTAGGGTTCGATCAACTGGGTCAGGGCGTCGACGCCGGAAGCCGCGGTGGCGGCGGGCGGCAGCGAGTGGGTGAGTTCCGGGTCGACCACGGCAAGGCGCGGGAGCAGGTGGACGCTGCGCAGGCTGACCTTCACGCGGTGCGGTTTCGACGTCAGCACGGCGTTGCGCGTCACCTCCGTGCCCGTGCCCGCGGTCGTCGGGATGGCGATGCACGGCACCCCCGGGTGTGCCAGCGGCTGGGCGCGACCGATCACCTCGAGGTAATCGGAGAGTTCGCCGGGATTGGTGAGGAGCGCCGCCACGGCCTTGGCGGCGTCGAGCGCGGCGCCGCCGCCGAATCCGATCACGAGGTCGCACCCTGCCGCCTTCGCCGCGGCCGTGGTGTGCACGACGTCGTCGGTCGACGGCTCGTGCGGTATCAGGGCCGTGGAGACAGCAAGGCCGGCGGCGTGCAGGCTGGCGCTGAGTCCGCGGGCGCGCGACGCGTCGCGCCCGGTCACGAGGAGCGCGTGGCGGCCCAGTTCGCGGGCGGCCGGGGCGACCCCGGCGAGCGACCCGGGCCCGAAAACGATGCGGTGAGCGGTGGCGAATTCGAAGGTCATGGAGATCGGGGAGGGAAGGGGCAGTCTGGGAGCGCGGACGTCCTCGGCCGCATAGTTGGACGACGGCCGGGGACGTCCGCGTTCCCGGCGCAGTCACCACTCCGCGTCGGCCGGGAACACGTTCCCGTACTTCTCGCTGCGGCGGGGCGACGCCATCATCGGCGCCACCGTGTCGCGCCAGGTCGCGTAGTGGGCGGTCTCCTTGTGGGCGGCGGGAGCCGTGGCGTGGCGGTACACCTCGACCAGCACGAAGCGGGTCGGGTCGTCGGCCTGCCGGACGACATCGAAACGGGCGATGCCGGGCTCCTGGAGGCTGGCGCGGGCGTTCGCGAGGGTGGCGGCCTCGAAGGCGGCGACGTGCTCTGGTTTGACGTGGACGTGGACGTGAACGACGAGCAGGGACATGGGGAAATCGGGCGGGGCGCCCCGGGACGTTGACCCCAACCCGGGGCCGGCGAAACAACAAACGGCGGTGGGGGCGGCCAGTTAGCCTTGCCCGGCGGTTCATGGGGCAGCTAACTCGGCTTTCGATCCCCTAGCTGCAACTCGATCCCCTGATTCCATGAAAACCCGATTCCTGACTCTGATCCTGATCTGTTCTCTGGCCGGCGTTGGAGTAGCCCTGGCGCAGGCGCCCGCGAAGTCGGGCGACAAGAAGGCGCCGGCGCCGAAGTCGGAGGCCGATCTGGCGTTCGAAGCGTTCAACCGAGTGCGGACCCAACAGGGTGGCAAGATGGACCAGGCCCGCTTTCAGCAGGTGATTTCCACGGGCCTGGCCTACCTCACGAAGAATCCGACGCACGGTCGGGTGAACGACGCCATTCGCGACCTGGGATTTTTCGGCACCAACATCGATCGCAAGCAGCCGGCGCTGCGCACGGCCTTCACCTCGCTGCTCAAGCTCGAGGTGACGAACCTGCGCTTCAAGGAAGGTCTCAGCGATCCGACGCGGGCGGTCATCGCGGCGCTCGATGCGACCATCGCCGACTACGATGTGCGGGAGGCGTTCAACGCGGACAACCTGAACACGCTTCGGGAAAAAATCGACGCCATCGCCGAGGTGCCGGGCGGCGCCCGCTTCCTGCTCGAGCGGGAGCGGTCCTACTCCCATGTGCTCATGCTCGGTGCCACGCCTGCCCGGGTGGAGGCGCACCTGAAAAAGCTGCTCGAGCACAAGGAAAAGCCGATTGCCGCCATGGCGCGCGAAGAACTGAACCTGGTCGAGGTGAAGAAGGAGCCCTACGCGCTCAAGTTCACCGGCATCGACGGCAAGGAAGTCGATTTCGCCCAGCTGCGCGGGAAGGTCGTGGCGCTTTATTTCTGGAGCACGACGAACAAGGCCTCGACGGACCGCATCGAGCCGCTGAAGCAGCTCCTTTCGACCTACAAGAAGCGTGGGTTCGAAATCGTGAGCGTGTCCTACGACAAGGCCGAGGATCGCGCCAAAGTGGAGAAGCTCATCAAGGACACCCGCCTGCCCTGGCCGGTCTATTTCGATGGAAACGGCGCGAAGAACAGCTTCAGTCCCCAGCTCAACGCGACCAGCGTGCCGCGCCTCTACATTTTCGACCAGAAGGGCATTCTGCAGACCGGCCTGCAGGGCGTGCCGGTGGCGCGGGTGTCACCCGACTGGCCGATGAATCAGGTCGAGGGCAAGGTCAAGCAGCTGCTCGGCATCAAGTAAGCCGGAGGCTCGACGGCAGGCGGGGGCGGTCCGGCAGTTTGTGAGTCGATCCGCGGGCCCGCCCGCTGTCTTGCGCCGCGTAGTCGCGCGGCCATCGTGCGGGCATGGCGAGTGCCGCGGATTTCACCGAGCTTCCTTCCGATTATCGCGACCGCTTCGGCGGCGTGGCCCGGCTGTTTGGCCAGGCCGGACTCGTGCGCCTGCACGCCGCGCACGTCGCGGTGGTCGGGGTCGGAGGCGTGGGCTCGTGGACGATCGAGGGGCTGGCGCGCAGCGGGGTGGGCGCGCTGACGCTCATCGATCTGGACGACGTGTGCGTGACCAACGTCAACCGGCAGCTGCCGGCGCTCGACGGCCAGATCGGCCGGCCGAAGGTGACCGTATTGGGTGAACGGGTACGGCAGATCAATCCGGCGTGCCGCGTCGAGGCGGTGCACGCGTTCTTTACGGCGGCGACGGCGGAGCGGCTGCTCGAGCCGCGCTTCGACTTCGTCGTCGATGCCATCGACCGCATGTCGCACAAGGCGCTGCTGATTGCGAGCTGCCGGGCGCGGGGCATCCCGGTGCTCACCGTCGGCGCGGCCGGGGGTCGGAGCGATCCCGCGCAGGTGCGCGTGGGCGACATCGGGGAGGCGGGGGACGAACTGCTCCGGCAGGTGCGCAAGAAGCTCCGGCGCGACCATGGGTTTGCGGCGGGTGCGCACCGCGGCATCACCCGCATGGGTCTTCGCTGCGTCTGGTCGGGCGAGGCGCCGGTGTTTCCCTGGGCGGACGGTACCTGCGCGGCCGAACCGGAACCGGGCAGCACTCTCACGCTCGATTGCGCCACCGGCTTCGGGACCGCGGCGTTCGTGACCGGCGTGTTCGGCCTTGTCGCCGCGGGTGAAGTGGTGCGGACGCTGGCGCGCGTCGGACCGCCCGTTGACGCCGCGACCCGGGCGGCGGGGCCAACGCCGTCGCCGGCCCTGATCAGCCAAAGAGCCGGTGAAAGTTCTCCTTCGCCTGCACCGTGAGGACGTCGACCGGCAGCTGGCGCGCGGCTGCGAGTCCGGCGTAGGCGGCGACGACGTTGGCGGGGTGGTTGAGCACGGTGCCGTCGGCGAGTCCAGGAAGTGGATACGGCTGGTGGCCCGGCGGCGGGGGCATGGCCGGAGCGTCGGTTTCAGCGAGCACGCGGTCGGCGGGGAGGGAGGCAAAGACCGCCCGGCGGGCCGCGTGGCGTTCGTCGATGAACGCGGTGTTGAAGGAAAAATACGCACCCAGGGCGGCGAAGTCGCGCGCGAGTTCGGCGGAACCGCCGTAGGCGTGGAGGAGAAAACCGCGGGCCGGCCGCGGCGCCTGGCGCAGGACGCGCAGTAATTCGCCCCACGCGTCGAGGCAGTGGATGGACGCGGGCAGATTGCGCTGGGCCGCGAGCTCGAGCTGCCAGACGAAGATCTCCACCTGCTCGGCCAGCGGGGCGCGGCGCAGACCCGCGAGCCGCGGGTCGTCGGGTCGAGCGCGGTCGAGAATCCAGCGATCGAGCCCGATTTCACCGATTGCCGCGCCGGGCGTTGCGTCGAGGGCGCGGCGGAGGTCATCACGCCACGTCGTTGTCGCGTTGCCGGCGTCCCAGGGATGCACGCCGAAGCTGGGCAGCACCACGGGATGCTCGCGGGCGAGGGCGGTGACATCGGCCCAGTCGGCCTGGCACGTGCCGTTGACCACGACGCGGCCAACGTGGGCGCGCTGCAGGTCGGTGACGATGCGGGCCCGATGGGGCGCGAGCCAGGCATCCTGCAGGTGATTGTGGGCGTCGAACAGCATGGGACGGGTGGCGCGCGTCAGTCGCAACGGCGGGCGAAATCGATGATGGCGGCCCGCACGGCCGCGAGGCCGTTGCGGCGCGTGGGCGAGAGGTTGCGCACGAGATCGAGCGCGGCGAGCGGGTCCGCGTCAGTCGCGCGCAACTCGGCGGCCGGCGTGTCGTTGAAGAATGTGCTGACGAAACCCACCAGTCCGCGCACGAGGGGTGACGTCGCGTCGCTGCGAAAGAAGCAGTGGCCGTCGCGGTGTTCGCCGACGAGCCACACGACCGAGACACAGCCCTGAACCCGATGAGCTTCGGTGCGTTCCGCCTCGGGCAGCGGGGGCAGCCGCCGGACGCGGTCGATCACGGCGGCGAGGCGTTCGTGCGGATCCTCGAATAGGGAAAACTCCTCGACCGTACGCTGCAGTTTATCCGTAAGGGACACGTGGTCAGCGTGGGTTCGTACGTGTTTGTCGCAAGCTTGTGACTGGGGCTTCAGGCCGCGATTGAACGCGTCGTTAATACTCGTGTTCACGACTAATCATGGCCGACAACGTACTGATTCCGCTGCCTGGTTTTCAGCTCCCGGATGACTTTCCGTGGCGGGTCGGATTCGTCTCGCTGGTGAACGATCAGTTGCGGCGGCTGCGGGCCACCGGACACTTTCTCCCGCCGCGCTTTTTCGGTTACTATTTTCAGGCCGGCGCGCCGGTGGGCGTGGGGGGAAGCTGGACCGTGTCGCTCGATCCGAGCCGCCCGATGTCGCTTGTCACCAGCAAACTTGAGCGGCTGACCAAGGGCCAGTACCGGATCTCCAGCGATGGGGCCGGCACCGTGCCCGACTACATGCTGATCCACGACCGTCGTGGCGGTGCGTGCTGGCTGTGGTCCTTCGACGAAGGACTGCGCTTCGTCGAGGCCGTGGAGCCGGTGGTGGGTGGCTGGAACGACGCGGAGACCCCGCGCCTGTTCGGCCCCTGAGTCGGGCTCTTGCCGTTCAATGATGAGCGTTGAAGGGCGTCCCGCCGTGGACGCGGGCTGAGCTCGCCGCCTGCCGGCGGGCCGCTTCAGACGGTGCTCTCGCCTCCCTTCCCAAGCCGGTTGCTTGCCTGGTGTTTCGGGTCTTTCGACGTTCTACCTTCAACGTTCAACCGCCTGTCTGCGGCTGAGTGCGCGGGCGGAATGCCGGGCGCGACGCGGGGAGCGCGGCCGTTCCCGACCGCAATTCAGTGGAGCATCCGATCGGAGGGCGGGCGAGGACGCCCGCGCTCCCGGGACAGGCAGCAGGCGGGAGAGGACGTCCGCGCCCAGGGGAAGCCTCTCCAACCTCAATTATAGAAGATCGCCTCGTTCGACTGGAAGAGCGCGTGGGCGAGCTTGGTCCAGGCATCGAGCGGGGTGCGTGACTCGTAAACGCCGCCCACCTGGGTGGAATATTTGCCCTGCTGTTTCTTGGGCGGCGGAGTTTTCTTCGCGACGGCGCGGCCGGTCTTCTTTTCCGGCGGCAGGTCCGCCGTGAGCACGACCTCGGTGCCGGTGGGATTTGCCTTAACGTAGCGCAGGCCGAGCGCGACCTCCTGCTGCGTGGGCCAGCGTTGGAAGATGGCGAGGTAGAGCAGCGTGACCCGCTCCTCGTCGCTCTTCAACGTGGCGAACGCGGGCCGGTCGACGAGCTTGCGCGCGGTCTCGATCACCATCGGGCTGTTCATGAGGAACAGGGCCTGTTGCGGCACGATGGTCTCGTAGCGCTTGCCGGACGGCACGTCGGGGCTCGGGAAATCAAACTGCGTCAGCAGCTCGGGCGGATTCTGCCGGTCGATGAGCGTGTAGATCGCGCGGCGCTTGGCGAAATCCTCGCTGCCGATCGCGACGGAGCGGCCGCCGCGGGTCAGGTTGAGCTCGCCCGCGATCGCAAGCAGCGAGTCGTGGAGTTCCTCGAATTCGAGCCGGCGCAGGTTGTAGCGCCAAAGCAGCTTGTTGTTCGGGTCCTTTTCCGCGTAGGCGGGATTGTTCGCGCTGCTCTGCTGGTAGGCGGCGGACAGCACGATCGTGCGGTGGAGCGCCTTGATTGACCAGCCGCTCTCGATGAAGGTGGACGCGAGGTAGTCCAGCATCTCCGGGTGCGTGGGCGGCGCAGACATGTTGCCGAAGTCATCCGGCGTCTCGACGATGCCGCTGCCCCAGTGCTGCTGCCATATCCGGTTGACGAATACGCGGGCCGTGAGCGGGTTCTTCGGATCGGCGATCGAGAGGGCGAGCTCCCAGCGGCCCGAGCCCTTCGTCCACACCGGCCGCTTCTTCGGGTCGGGAGAGAGGATTTCCAGGAAGCGGCGGGGTACGACCTCCCCGCGATTGCCGGCCTCGCCGCGAATGAGGACCGGATAGTCGCGCGCGGCCTGGCGCGGGTTGATCGACTGGATCTCGTAGAGGGCGTTCACGCGCGCGGGCGCGCCGGGGTGCTGGGACTCGAGGTTGGCGATGTCGCGCTGCAGTTCGCGTTCAGCGCGCTGGAGCTGCTGCCGGGTCCGCGGGTCGATCCGGTTCCCCGGCGTCGCCTCCGCGCTCTTGGCCTTGCCCTTGCCGCCGCCGGCGGCCTTCAGGGCCCGCCGGAATTCCTCCTGCTGCTTCTTGAGCTCCTCCCCGCGTTTCGCGAGCGCGGCGGACTTCTCGAGGTAGTCGAGCAGGGCGTCGGTCTTCGGCACGTTGACCTGCAGCGTCGGGAGCTCGGTCGGCGGCAGGCTGTTCGCAAACACGCCGTAGAGCGAGTAGTAGTCCTTGGTCGGAATCGGATCGAACTTGTGGTCGTGGCACCGGGCGCAGGCGACTGTGAGGCCGAGGAACGCCTTCGTCGTGACGTCGATCTGGTCGCCGATGATGTCGTCGCGCCGGCCGTTGAATTGGTTGCCGAGGGTGAGAAAGCCCATCGCGGCGAGCGGATACCGGTTTTCCGGCACCGGCTGACCCTTGTCCTTGGCCATCTTCTCGATCGCCGCCTGCACGCGGTCGCCGGCGAGCTGATGGATGATGAATTCGTTGTAGGGCATGTCGGCGTTGAACGCCTTCACGACCCAGTCGCGATAGGTCCACGCGTGCGGGAAGCGCAGGTCCTCCAGGCCGCGGGCATCGCCCTTCGAGTCCGAGTACCGCGCGATGTCGAGCCAGTAGCGCGCCCAGTGTTCACCGTAGGCGGCCGAGGCGAGAAGCTTGTCGACGATCTTCGTATAGGCGTCGGGCGACGTGTCCTTCACGAAGGCCTCGACCTCCGCCGGGTGCGGGGGCAGGCCGATGAGATCGAAGTAAACGCGTCGGATGAGCGTCGCCTTGTCGGCCGGCTTGTTCGGCGTCATCCCGGAGGCCTCGAGTTTGGCGAGGACGAAATTGTCGAGCGGGCTCTTGGCCCAGGTCGTGTTCTGCACTGCCGGCAGCGCGGGCTTCTTCACGGGCTGGAAGGCCCAGTGCTGCCGTCCGACGCCACCGTAGCGGTTGCCGGCGACGCCCTGCGGCGCGGCCGAACGCGGGTCCGGTGCGCCCCGGCGCACCCACTCGGTGAGGTCGGCGATCTGCTGGTCGCTGAGCTTCTCATCCTTGGGCGGCATCTGCAGATCCTCGTCCTTGTAACGGATGGCCTGGATCAGGAGCGATTCGTCGGGTTTGCCGGGCACGAGCGCCGGACCCGAATTGCCGCCGTGCAGGATCGCTTCGCGCGAATCGAGGAGCAGGCCGCCGCGGACCTTGTCGCCTTCCTTGCTGTGGCACTTGTAGCAGTGCTGGGAGAGCACGGGGCGAACCTTGGCTTCGAAGAAGGCGAGATCCTCCGCAGAGATCTTGGGTGCGACGACGGGATGTCCGGCGGGGAGGTCGGCCGCGTACCCGTGCGGCGCAAACGCCGCGAGGGCCAGCCAAACGGCGAGGGCGGCGCCCTGGCCGGACCGGCGGGGTGACGGCCCGGCAGCCTGGGGACAGGTCGCGCGACCGGAATGCTGGAAGCGATTCATGGGCGTCAGGCGAGAATGGGTTTCACCACGTTGCCGGCGACATCGGTCAGGCGGAAATCGCGGCCGTTGAAACGATAGGTGAGCTTGGTGTGATCCATGCCCATGCAGTGCAGGATCGTCGCATGCAGGTCGTGCGGATGGACCTTGTCCTTGATCGCCTGCGCGCCGAATTCGTCGGTGGCACCGTGGACCGTGCCGCCCTTGATGCCGCCGCCGGCCAGGACCGCGGAGAAGGCGCGGGCGTTGTGGTCGCGGCCCGGGTCTTCGGAGCCGTTGCGATCGCGCGTCGGCTTGCGACCGAATTCGCCGCCCCAGATGATGAGGGTCGAATCGAAGAGTCCACGCTGCTTCAGATCGTGGATGAGGGCCGCGAGCGGCTGGTCGATTTCGCCCGCCTTCTGGGCGAGGCGCGTCTGGAGCTGCTGGTGATGGTCCCAGCCGTTGTGCCAGACCTGGACCATGCGGACGCCGCGTTCGACGAGGCGGCGGGCGATCAGGAGTTGCTTGCCCTGCTCGGACGTGCCGTAGGCGGCGCGGGTGTCGGCCGACTCCTTGTTGATGTCAAAGGCATCGAGCGCCTCGGCCTGCATGCGGAAGGCGATCTCGTAGCTTTCGAGGCGCGTTTCGAGGGCGGCGTCACGCTGCAGGTTCTGCGCGTGGAGTTCGTTGAGCTGGTGGACGAAATCGAGCTGCCGGCGCTGCTCGTTTTTCGAGACGTACGTGTTGCGGATGTTCTGGATCATCTGCGGCACGCTCGGTGCCTGCGTATTGATGCTCGTGCCCTGATAGACGCCGGGCAGGAACGCCGACTGGTAGTTGGATGCACCGCCGGGAGGCAGGCCGCCGCCCCGGAGGGCGATGAAGCCGGGAAGATTCTGGTTCTCGGTGCCGAGGCCGTAGACCAGCCACGAACCCAGGCTCGGTTTCGCGATCCGGAGCGAACCGGTGTTCATGAACACCGTCGCCACTTCGTGCGCGGGGATGTCGGTCCACATCGAGCGGACCACGGCGAGGTCGTCGGCAAAGGCCGCGGTCTTGGCGAACACTTCGCTCACTTCCAGCCCACTCTGGCCGTACTTCGAGAACGTGAACGGCGAACCGAGCGCAATGTCGCCGCCTTCGATCGACTTCCCGTTCATGCGGGCGAGCGTCGGCTTCGGATCCCAGGTGTCGACGTGCGACGGCGCGCCTTGCGCGAAGATATGGATGATCGCCTTGGCCTTGCCGGCGAAATGCGACGGCTTCGGCGTCAACGGGCCCGTCGGGACCTTGGCCTTCGCGGTGGCGGCCGAAAGGTAGGTGGGGTCGATGATGTTCGCGAGGGAAAGGGCGCCGAGGCCCATGCCCATCCGGCTCAGGAACTGCCGGCGCGTGAGAAAATAGTCTTCGAGGTTGGTCGAGATCCCGCAGCAGGGGTGCTCGGGTTCGGAGTGATCGCCGGCGTGGAGCGGTGAGTGCGACATGGAGAAGAGAAGCTTAAGTGGAGTATTTCGCGCGTGACTGGCTCGAAGACGTTGCGCGCGGGGGGTGGTTTCAGACGAGTTGACCGTCGGGAAAGTGGGTGCCGGATCAGAACCAACGGCACGGCTCCATGGCAATGGGTTAAGTGGAAGCGGCTTTGACGTCTTGTTTACGCCGGTGCAGCGTCGCGCCCCATGTCCTCCAGCCCCATCCCGGACGCCGCCCCGCGCAAGCCGCGGCTGATCGAGTCGCTCTATGTGCAGGTATTGATCGGCATCGTGGTGGGAGGCCTGCTCGGCTACCTGCAGCCGGCATGGGGTGTGAAACTGCGGCCGTTGGGCGATGCGTTCGTGAGCCTGGTGAAGATGCTGATCGCGCCGATCATCTTCACGACCGTTGTCGTCGGCCTGGCGGGCATGGGCGACTTGAAAAAGATCGGCCGGGTGGGAGCGAAGGCGCTCATTTATTTCGAAGTCGTCACCACGCTCGCGCTGCTGATCGGCCTCGTCGTGGCCAATGTGTTTACCCCGGGCGCGGGATTCCACGCCGATCCGAGCACACTCGATGCGAAGGGACTCGCGAAGTACACCAACGCCGCGCAGCAGATGGATACGGTGCAGTTCATTCTGCACATCATCCCGAAGACGTTTGTCAGCGCATTTGCCGAAGGGGAGATCCTGCAGGTCCTGCTGCTCGCGATCCTGTTCGGCCTCGCGCTCGGCCGCATCGGCGAGCACGGGCGCCCGGTGTTGAATCTCCTCCACGAGATCGCGCGGGTGTTCTTCGGCATCGTGTCCATCGTCACGCGCGCCGCCCCGATCGCGGCCGCGGGCGCCATGGCGTTCACCATCGGGGAATACGGCGTCGGCAAGTTGGCGCAACTAGGGTTCCTGCTGCTGTGCGTCTACCTCACGTGTTTTCTCTTCATCGTGTTCGTCCTCGGCGGAATCGCGCGGCTGGCGGGCTTCAGTCTCTGGAAGGTGATTCGCTATATCCGGGAGGAGTTGTTGCTCGTGCTCGGGACGTCGTCATCCGAGTCCGCGCTCCCCGGGCTGATGGAAAAAATGGAAAAGACGGGCTGCGCGCGGCCCGTCGTGGGCATCGTCGTTCCGTCGGGCTACTCGTTCAATCTCGACGGCACCTGCATCTATCTGACGATGGCGGCGCTCTTCGTGGCGCAGGCGACCGACACGCCGCTGAACCTCGGCCAGCAGCTCGGCCTGCTCGGGCTCCTGCTCGTGACCTCCAAGGGTGCCGCCGGTGTGACCGGCAGCGGCTTCATCGTCCTCGCCGCGACGCTCGAGATGACCAAGACGGTTCCCGTCGCGGGCATCATGCTGCTGCTGGGCGTCGATCGCTTCATGTCGGAGGCCCGGGCCATCACCAACTTCATCGGCAACACGGTCGCGACGCTCGTGATTGCGAAATGGGAGGGTGCATTCGACGCCAGCAAGGCGGGCGCCATCCTGGCCCGCCCAGCGACGCCGGGTCGTTCGGACGGCGCGGATTGAGCCGGTTATCGTAGCGTTTGGCCGAGCTCGGAGGGCTGCGCGTTGTCGCAGCCGCGGCGCTGACCAAGAAGCGCGCCCGTTTCCTAGTTAGAGCCGTTCCGAAACGGCCCTCGCTCCGCCCCGCGCTCCGGCGTTCACCCCAGATTGGGGTCTAAAGCAGCGTTTGCCTAGGCGTGGCGAGGCCGAGACTAGAAGGTGCTTAGTGTGTTCTATAGAAGTGGTTTAATCGCCACAGTGGAGGATTACGCATGCCACCTCTACGCGTTTAAGGTAGGTATAAGACCCTAGATTATCCTTGAGGAACGGTTCGGGAGTGACATGCTGATCGCCATGAAGAGCGCGAAGGTCCTCCCCATCCTGCTGCTGTTGCTGGCAGGGCTTTTGGGGCCTTCGTGGGCCGCACCGGTGGAGTCGAGGAACTTCCTCTCGCCCCTCCACTACTCGGGCTCCCTGTGGCAGGTGAAGTCGGATGTCGGCCCGGTTTACCTCGCCCGTCGCGAAGGGGGCGTGTGGCGGGTCCTGGCCTGCTTCGACGGCACGAAAGGGAAGTACGTCCTCGAATGGCGCAACCCGCATCCCGGGATCTATGCGGCCATCGACTCGAACGGCGCCTGCTCGGAGCTGGTGCAGATTGGCGAGCGACCGGCGCGTTGAGCGCACCCGGGACGGGCGGTTCCGCGCCGTGGCAGAAATGGCGTCGCGCTGCAGCGGACGGCGCTGCTGCGTCCGCGTCGGCGAGCCGCGAGCCCGGCCTTCCGGCGGAGGTCCCGCCGCGGACGCGGTGGCACGTGCTCAGGGCGCGTCGTAGATTTCGACGAGGGCAGTGCCGGTCGTCGCTCCGACACCGGAAACCGTAACGGTGTACGCTCCGGGCGGCAGCCACACCAGGACCGCGGCGTCGCTGCTGGCGGAGGGCAGGCCGAATGCGCCGACCGAAGCGAACGCGGTGATGAGTTCCGCCGTACCGCCCCAATTGTCGTTGGCGGCGACGGGAGCGGATTTGCCGAGTGGGATGACGGCGAGCTGCGGGTCGAGCAGCAGTTCATTGACTCCGAACGGCGCGAGACCGGGACCGACGGCGCGGATGAGCAGACGTTTGGGACCGGCGCCTCCGATGACGAAGCCGGGTACCAGCGCGTTCGCCCCGGTCCCGACGAAACCGCGGGTCGAAACGTTGACCAGCCGTGCGGGAGCGCCGAGCGGATCGGTGTCGTAGACCTCGGCGAGGGCCAGTCCACTGGCGTCACCCGGCGTCGTCACCCGGGCGGTAAACGCGGCGCCGGCCGTGGCGAGATCGACCAGCAGGGCCGAATCCTTCGACGCGGCGTCGAGTGCGAACGCGCCGACGGCCGTGGTCGCCGTGGCGAGCGGGGTCGCCGGGGTCCAGTCGTCGTTGGTGGCGAGCGCCGTGGACGAGCCGAGCGGCACGAGTTCGAGGCGCGGATCCGCCAGCGGGGCGGTGAGGCCGAAGCGTGCGAGCGTCGGTCCCGCCGCCCGAACCAGCAGTCGTTTGGTGCCGGTGCCGGCGAGGACGAATCCTGGCGTGAGCGAGCCGCCGGGCGGAACGAAACCGCGGGTAGAAACGTTGATGAGGCGACCTTCGACTCCCGGGGTCGCAACCGTGAGGATCGCCGCGGGCGACTCGATCGCGCTGCCGCCGCTCGAAACCACGACCGTATAGTAGCCCATGTCGGCGGCCGTGGTGATCGGGATCACGAGATTGGCGGCGGTGGCGGACGGCAGGACGATGCCGTCCTTCTTCCACTGATACGCGAGCGCGCTGCCGGAAGCCTGCGCGGTGAGCGTGGCGCGGGCGCCGGCGCTGGCATGCTGCGACTGCGGAGCGGATACGAGCGCGAGGGTCGTCGCGTTGGTCGGGCTGCCGACCGTAAGCGTGGCGGCCGCGCTGGGGGTGGAGCCGAAGGGGTTGGTGACGACGACTGTGTAGGTGCCGGCATCGGCCGACTGCACGTTCGGCAGGGCGAGCGACGAGGTGGTCGCGCTGGCGATCGGGTTCCCATTGCGGCGCCACTGGTAGGTCAGGTTGGCCGTCGCGGTGGTGGCCACCGAGAGCGTGACCTGGGCTCCCGGGGTCGCGGCGAGGTCGGCGGGCTGGCGCGTGATGACGGGAAGCGGCGTGCCGAGGCGGGCGAGCCCGGAGCGGGGCTGTCCGGACACGGCGGCGAACGTCCCGCCGATCACGAGCTGGTCGGGTCCCGGGGAAATCATCGCGTAGATTCCGGGCGTCGATAAACCGATCGCGCCGGTCACGTCGGGATCAAAGGCGGAGTCGAACACGCCATCGGCGCCGAAGCGGGCCAGCCGGCTGCGCGCCAGGGAGCCGACGGCGTTGAAACTTCCGGCGGCGACAATCGCGCCGTTGGGTTGGAGCACGAGCGCGTTGACCGGGCCGCTCGGGCCGGTGAGGCCGACCTCGTCGGGCACGCCCGCCTGACTGAGTCGGGCGATGCCGCGCCGCGGCAGGTTGGCGAACGTCGTGAAGGAGCCGCCGATGACGATCTTGCCGTCAGCCTGAAGCACGATCGCTTGCACGCCACTGTTGGGACCAACGCCGGGGGTGAACGTCGGGTCGAGGGTGCCGTCGGCATTCACGCGGACGAGGCCGGGTCGCGCGACGCCGTTCACCTGGGCGAAATTTCCGGCGAACAGGATTTTTCCGTCGGCCTGGACCGCGAATGCGTCCACGCGGGATTGCGAGCCGGCGACGGTGCCGGTGACCACGGGGTTGAACGTCGGGTCGAGCGAGCCGTCCGGGTTCAGGCGTGCGACCAGGGTACGCGCGACGTTGTTCACGAAAGCGAAGAGGCCGCCGACCAGGACCTTTCCGTCGGGCTGAAGGCCGAGCGCCAGCACCGTGGCGTCGGTGCCGCCCGTGAACGTGTTGTCCCGGGTGCCGTCGGCGTTGAGCCGGGCCACCCGCACCGCGGTGGTGCCGGCGATCGTGGTGAAGTCGCCGGCCGCGAGGATCTTTCCGTCGGGCTGCAGGACGAGTTCGTTCACGCCGCTGCCGGGACTGGGATTGAAGTCGGTGTCGACCGAGCCGTTCGCGTTCAACCGGGCGAGCCGGGGCCGCGCGACCCCGGCGAGGGTGGTGAAACTGCCGCCGACGAGGAGCTTTCCGTCAGGCTGGGCGGCGAGGGCGAACACATCGGCGCTCGCCGCCGGGGCAAAGGTGAGATCGAGGGTCTGGGCGCAGAGCGGGGTGATCGCGGCCCAGAGCGCCGCGAGGCGGAACAAACGAGGGGTGGACATGGGAAAGCGCGCGCCGGGGGAGGGGAGTGGCGTGGGGCGGTGCGAGCGAGTGAAGGAGCGGTTCCGGCTGCAATGTCGAACTGCTCGAGATCGTGTCATCCGCGCCCCGGCGCGACGCAGCGGGTCGGACGCGCGATCGAGGGACTTGCCGCCGTCCGGTCCGCTGGCATCGTCGGCTGCGCCCCCATGAACCTGCGACTCCGGTTCCTGTTCTGCACCCTCCTTCTGCCCGCGGCCGTGTCCGGGGCGCCCACGCTGCCGCAGGGTGAAGTGCTCGCGCAGGTCGCCTGCGCCTCGGACGCGACGCAGACGTACGCGCTCTACGTGCCACGTTCGTTCGATCCGGCGAAGAAATCTCCGGTGCTGTTCTGTTTCGATCCCGGCGCCCGCGGGCGCGTGCCAGTCGACCGGTTCAAGGAGGCGGCGGAAAAATTCGGCTGGATCGTGGCGGGATCGAACAATTCCCGCAATGGCCCGTGGGAGGCCAATGCGGCCGCGATCAAGGCGATGGTCGGCGACGTCACGCGCCATCTGCCGATCGACGCCAAACGCATCTACGTCGCCGGCCTCTCCGGCGGTGCGCGGGTCGCCTGCCAGATCGCCCTCGGCGGGCTGGCGCAGGGCGTAATCGCGTGCAGCGCGGGATTCCCCGCCAGCGAGACACCGCGCAAGGTGGGATTCGCGTTCTTCGGCACGGCGGGCCAGACGGACTTCAATCATCGGGAGCTGCGACGCGTCGACCGGGAATTGCGGGACCGCAAGGCCGACCATCGTGTGGTCATCTTCGACGGTGGCCACGAGTGGTTGCCTCCGACGCTGGCCGTGGAGGCGCTGGCGTGGCTCGAACTCCATGCGATGCGCACCGGACTGCGTCCCGCGGACCGGCCGTGGATCGAGGAACAGTGGACGAGCCGCACGGCGGGCGTGCCGGCTGCCCCGGCCGTGGAAACGTGGCGGGCGCTCCAGGCGGTCGTGG
>JAEUHA010000303.1 GCA_016793535.1 Opitutaceae bacterium
GTCACTGAGGGGCGGGTCGCACTCAACGACACGAACGGGGCCTCTCTGACCTTGAGACCGCAGGCCGGAGATGCCTCCCCGTCGACATCCCACAAAGGCATGGAAACTATCGCAGCCGGTGCCCGCGCAACGGTCCTACTAACGGAAACTGGAGCCCCCTCACGTATTCCCGTTGTCGTGTCTCAGGTGTCACCTCCTTCGGCAGAAAGCGCGCTTGCCTGGCAATCTGGACGACTCGAGTTCTCCGAAACCCCACTCGCTGAAGTCGTCTCAGAGTTTAATCGGTATAACCGCCATCGGATCGTAATCGAGGATCCCGACCTTGCGATTCAGAAATTTGGCGGCGCGTTTGCCTTCAACGGATACGCCTCGTTCGTCGAGTTGCTCGAACGGAATTTCAACGTCATCGCAGAGAAACGAGGAGAAACGACGGTCCTGCGACGCCGTCCCTGACCGGGTAGAGCGTCGGGCGCAGACGCGATTTCTTTTCGCCGGTTTAGTTAGGGAAGGGTCTTCACTCGTCTGACACGAGTGTGGGGGTATTGTGCTACCTGCACCATGGACCACCGCCCCTTTCTACTCCATTTCGTTGTGCGCTCCACTCTCTTCGTTTTGGTCGCTCATTCCACTCTTGCGACTGTTTCGCAGGGCATCGCCGCTGAAGCGACAGACCGCAGAACTTTTACGATTCCGGCCGGCGAGGCGAACGCGACACTCAAGGTCTTCACGAAGCAGTCCAAGGTAGAATTGCTCTACTCCACCAGTGACATCGCCGGCGTCATGACGAACGCCGTGGACGGCTCACTGACGTCGCATGAAGCACTTTCGCTCATGCTGAAGGGTACCGATCTCGAGGCAGCGGACGTCACGCGATCCGGAGCAATCGCGATAAGAAGGAGAACCTCCGACCCAAAAGTCGTTCGGGCGGGGAACGGGCAAACCCGAAACCGCCCGAGCGCTGAACAGAACGACAACTCAACGGCCCCTTCCCCCACTCCCATGAAACGCAAAACAATGTTCGGCATACTCGCAGCCTGGCTCGGCCTCTCTTTCGGTCAGTCTGACGCAGCTACTCCATCCGGATCGTCCGCAACCGCCGCCGCGACGGCCGGAACCGCAACGTTGACCGGAATCGTGACCAATGCGGCCACGGGTCGCACGCTTGAGGGCGCCCGCGTCGTCTTACAGGGCACAGGCCGTGAAGTCCTGACCGACCGCGACGGTACGTTTCGCCTAAGCGAAGTGCCCGAGGGGTCTGCCCGGATCACCGTCTTCTACACCGGACTCGACACCGCCGAGATTTCCGTACCAGTCACCGCAGGTACAAATCGCCGGGACGTTGCCCTTACGAGTGGCATCTACAAGCTGGAGAAGTTCGTCGTCGCCGGCGAACGCGAGGGTAACGCGCAGGCCATCACCATTCAGCGCAACTCGACTGGCGTTAAGACTGTCGTTTCGACCGACGCCTTCGGTAGCCTCGGCGCCAATCCCGCCGATTTGCTCGCACGCCTTCCCGGCGTGTTCGGCGAAACCGATGGCAGCGCCATCCGCTATGTGCGCATCCGTGGCATGGACCATGTGCTCAACTCAGTCACTCTCGACGGCAATCGTCTGGCCAATGCGGCCTCGGCCGGCTCGTCGCGAGAATTCCAATACACCCAGATCGGTGCTGACTCTATCGGTCGGATCGAAGTGGTAAAGTCGCCGACACCCGACATGGACGCCGACTCCATCGGGGGTGCGGTCAACCTCGTTTCGAAAAGTGCCTTCGACCAAAAGGGGCGCCGACTTAGCGCCCAGGCGGGCGCAATCATGCGGCTGCGTCCAGGCGCAACGGGCCAGCATAAGGTCGCCACACCGTCGTTTGCATTTTCCTACTCCGAGGTCTTCAAGGATAAGATTGGCGTCAGCATCAACTACGGCGATCGTTACCACTACTCGCCGACGCCTGCGAGTTCCCGCAGCTACGAGGACAAGCTTGCCGATCCGGCCTACACTTACTCATTTGGTCTCGAGGACTATTTTCACCGCCAACACCGCTGGGGCGGCGGCATCAAGCTGGACTATCGCTTGAGCGAGCACAGCCGGTTCTACATCAACCGCACTCAGAACTGGATGATCGAACCGTCGCTGAATCACTACACGACGTACAGCACTGCCCAGTCAGTCGCCACGCTCGACGCCAACGGTAACCTCACCGGCACCGGCGCCATCGTCCCCGGCTATACCCGCAACCGCACCGAGTGGCGTCCGGTCGCGGCCAGCCAGGTCGCAGGCACGAGTTCCTTCGAGTATAAGGACGTCGAGGGCGAGACAACCGAGGTCGGCGGCGTTCACAAGTTCCCCGGCTGGGAGATAGACTACAGCATCTATCGCTCGCTCTCGATTACCAACTATCCTCACAACGACCAGGTGACGATCATTGCCACCGGCATCGGTATCGCGATCGAGGAATCGGGCGATCCCAATTTCCCGCGACTAACCCAGACCGCCGGTCCCGACATCACGAATCCAGACAGCTACCAAGCGCGCCGCGACCTGCGGGTCGCCCAGGGCAAGGACGTTTTCAACGGGGCCGCACTAAACGTGAAACGGACCTTTGCGACCGCGATTCCGTTCTCGATCAAGGCCGGCGCGCGCGTACGAGCGCAGAAGCGCGATCTCTTCGCCGATCAGTTCCGCTGGTGGTACGTCGGGCCCGATGGCATTTCCGGACCCAACCCAACCACAGGTCGCAGCGACGACGGCCTGGCCCGCTTCGTGAATCCGCGCATCGTCCGCTGGGAGGGCACCGAACGTTACCCGCTGTTGCCATTCCTGAACTGGCCCGACCACAATTACGATCCGCATTCGGCCTACCGCACTGGCCCGAATTTTGAGACCGCGCTGAAATCCAATCCGGAGCTCTTTTCCGAGGATGTAGAGATCCGAACCCGCACAGCGCTCGTCAACCGGCTCAACTTCAAGGAAACCATCTCTGCCGCCTACGCGATGGGCAACTTCCGCCTCGGCCGGCTCGATGTCACAACTGGCCTCCGCGTTGAGAAAACCGAAACAGAGGGCAATGGTTCCAAGAACGAGATCACGCCCGCCGAGTCCGCCCGCCGCGCCGCATGGGTGGGCGTCGTCACTCCCGAGGAGACGATCCGCCGCACGTTGGCGCAGTACAGCGGCCGACAGCAAGCGAAGGGCGACTACACCGAGGTGTTTCCGCATCTACACCTGAAGTACGGCATAAACGAACGGCTGCTGGCCCGCGCTAGCTTCGCGACCAACATCGGCCGTCCCTCCATCGGCCAGCTCATTCCGAACACGTCGGTCAACCACACTGCGCGCACGCTGGTGATAAGCAACCCGAGCCTTAAACCTCAGTATGGGCGCAATGTCGACGTGAGCCTCGAGTATTACTTTGAGCCCGCCGGACTGCTTTCGGTCGGCGTGTTCCTCAAAGACATCAAGCAATTCATCTTCACTCGCGCTGGGAATACGCTCCAGGGCAATGAAGGCGGCGACTATGACCAGTACGCTGGCTACACCTATACGAGCCAGTTCAACGGCGGCTCGGCCAAGGTCCGTGGCCTCGAGCTCGCGTATCAGCAGCAGTTCACCTTCCTGCCCGGTTTCCTCCAAGCATTCGGGGCGTACGCGAACTACTCGCGCAACGAAACTGAGGGGAACTACGGCGGCGCGACCACGACCAAACGTGTCGCCGGTTTCATTCCGGAGACCGCCAATCTCGGAATCTCGTACCTCCGCTCGCCATGGAATATCCGCCTGCAGTACAACTACGCTGGTCGCCGACTCTCCTCGGTTTCTGCCAGCCAGGCGCGCCTCAGCTACTTCAAGGCCCGCGGCATCTACGACTTGAAGACGGTGTTCACGATTTCACGAAACGTCTCGCTCTACTTCGACATGTGGAACATCTTTGACGAACAAGAGTACGCTCAGGAGTGGGAGGGTGGTCGTGTCGGCCGCAATTTCCGTACCGGCCGTCAACTCATCGGCGGCATCAACTGGAAACTATGATCGATCTCGTGTCCGCATCGTCTTCCCTGTCCTGCTTCACGCTCCGCACTGACCGCGCAAGAGGCGTCGCGCTGCTTCTCGCCGTCGTCCTCGGAGGGGCCATCCCCGCGGCTCGCGCCGCCCTCTGGGCCGGCGCAGCCAAGGTAGACGTCACGATGCGCACGGGCCCCGTGAGCGATCCGCTCTTCGTGAAGGCCCTCGTGCTTTCCGATGAGAAGAAGTTCGCCGTGATCGTCACCGTGGACGCGGTGGCGATCGGCGAGATTGGTCCAATCGGCAACGACTACCTCGCTAATGTCCGTCGCGAGGTGCAGCGCGAGCTCAAGATCGACCCGGCCAGCCTGCTGGTGAACGCCAGCCACTGCCATGGCATCGTGCGCCCCGACGTCGACCGGCTGACAGTGGAGGCTATCCGAAACGCCTTCAATGCGCTAACCCCGGTCAAGGTCGGCGTCGGCACCGGACGTGAGGATCGGGTCATGGAGAATCGACGGATGAAGCTGAAGAGTGGACGCGAAGCAGATGTGCGACACGCGTATTCGCTTCCTCCGGACGATCAAGTCGTGTCCGTCGGTCCAATCGATCCGGAGATCGGCGTGCTTCGATTCGACCGGATGGACGGCACCACAGTGGCAGTGCTGTACAACTATGCAGGTCATCCCATCCAAGGAGTGCCCAGCGGCGGCAACACAGCCGACGTGACCGGCTTCGCCTCTCAGGTGATCGAGGATAACTTGCCCGTCGGTGCAGTGGCTCTCTTCGTGCAGGGCTGCGGCGGCGACATCAATCCGGTCCTATACAAAGATGTCTATCTACCGCGCGATGCCCGGCCACTTGGGCAGCAGCTGGGCCTCAGCACGCTTCAGGCCGTGCGCCAAATCGTTCCGCAGGATGGAGCCACGTTCAACGTCATGATGGAGAAGATCGAACTCCCCCGCGCGAATCACACCCAGCGAATCGCCGAACTGGAGCAAGAACGCGAAAAGCTGGTGCGGGCGCTCCGCGGTACGACGCTCAATCTGAAGACGTTCCTGTCGCTCTACACGCGCGACGGCGTCGCAGGTGACTATCCGTCCGCCTACGCACACCACTACCTCAGCGAGGCCCAGACCGGCCGGGAGGATTTCAAGCGGCTCGACGCGGAGAATCGAAAGCAGGTGACGGCCTACCTACAGAACATCCACACGATGGAAGAGCTTACCCGGGTGCAGACAAATCTGGCCCTGCTCCGCCGCCACCAGCAGCGCTACGACGCCGCCGGCGGTCGGCCGGTCGAGGCCGAGGTGGTCGGGTTGCGCGTGGGCTCCTTCTATCTCGTCAGCTTCCCTGCCGAGCTCACGGTACAGATCGGGCTCAACCTCAAGCACGCATCGCCGCACGAACACACGTTCGTTGCGGGCTACTCCAACGGCTATCTCTACTACGCACCGACTGCCGAACAGTTGAAGAACGTCGGGAACGCCCAAGAGGACAGCGACTGCCTGCTCGGCCCGGGCTGGCAGGAAATCTTCGAATCCAAGGCGCGCGCGATCCTCAACCGCCTCTGACGTCCTGGTCCATGCCCGCCGCCTGTCCCGCCGACCACCTCGCCCGGCTGACACGCCGCCAATTCTTCGGGCAGGCGTCGGCCGGAATCGGCACGCTCGCTCTCGCTTCGCTGCTTCGGCCTGGCTTGGCCGGAGCAACCTCGTTTCCAAACGCGCCGCACTTCGCGCCGCGGGCGAAGCGCATGATCTATCTGTTCATGCACGGCGGCCCCTCGCAGCTCGATCTCTTTGACCACAAGCCGGGCTTGCGGACGCTGCACGGCCAAGATCTACCGGAATCCATCCGGCAGACGCAACGGCTCACCGGCATGACCAGCGGACAAAAGGCGTTTCCCGTCACCGCCTCGCTGTTCGACTTTAAGCGCCATGGCCAGAGCGGCGCCTGGATCAGCGAACTCCTGCCGCACACGGCGGGCATCGTCGACGACCTGTGTTTCGTGCGCTCGATGTACACCGAGGCGATCAATCACGACCCGGCGGTGACTTTCTTGCAGACGGGTCACCAGCAGCCCGGCCGGCCCAGCCTTGGGTCTTGGATGAGCTACGGGCTCGGCAGCGAGAACAAGAACCTCCCCACGTTCGTGGTTCTTATTTCCCGTGGCAGCGCAGCTCGGCCAGCCGACCCGCTTTATGCCCGGCTATGGGGCTCCGGGTTCTTGCCTTCGAGCCACCAAGGCGTCTCGTTTCGCAGCAGCGGCGACCCAGTGCTGTACCTTTCCAATCCGCCTGGCCTCGATGCCGACGGCCGGCGCCAGCAGCTCGACGCTATCAACGCGCTCAACCAACGACGCGCCACGTCGCAGATCGATCCCGAAATTGAAACGCGGATCGCGCAGTTTGAAATGGCGTTCCGGATGCAGAGCTCGGTGCCCGATCTGACGGACGTCCGCGGCGAAACCGCAGCCTCACTTGATGCCTACGGCCCGCAGGCCCGCGTTCCCGGCAGCTTCGCCGCGAACTGCCTGCTCGCCCGCCGCATGGTCGAACGCGGCGTCCGTTTCGTGCAGCTTTACCACAAGGGTTGGGATCAGCACTACAACCTGCCCAGTGACCTCCGGCTCCAGTCGCAAGATGTTGATCAGCCCTGCGCCGCCCTCATCCGAGATCTCAAACAACGCGGGCTGCTCGACGAGACTCTTGTGGTATGGGGAGGCGAGTTCGGCCGCACTACCTACAGCCAAGGCAAGCTCGAAGCCGCCAATTATGGCCGCGACCATCACGGCGGCTGCTTTACACTCTGGATGGCAGGCGGCGGCATCAAGCCCGGCACAATCTACGGCGAGACCGACGAGTTCTGCTACAACGTGGTCAAGGACCCCGTACACGTCCATGACCTTAACGCCACAATCCTCGATCGTTTCGGCTTCGATCACACGCGTTTGACCTACCGCCATCAAGGCCGCGATTTCCGGCTCACCGATGTTCACGGCAAAGTGGTGCGGGGCATTCTGGCCTGAGTGGTCAAAAGCAAAGATTGAGGATTAAACGTTGAAAGACCGGACCGTGAACGTTCCCCACGAACCACCACCCTCTCCGCAAAGTGGTAGCTCGCGCCTAGGCCGTTTCCATCGCGACTTCGCGCGCTGGACGGGCAGTTGGGTCGTGCTCACGTCTTTGGCCGTCGCAGAGCCGGCCCCGGATTTCAATCGCGACGTTCGGCCGATCCTCTCCAACCATTGTTTCCACTGTCACGGCCCAGATGCCGGCTCGCGCGAAGCGGGACTTCGTTTCGACATCCCAGAACCCGACGGCGGATTCGCTTTCGTGCCGGGCCGGGTCGATCAAAGCGAGGCATTCAAGCGAATTGCTTCGACCGATCCCGAAGAGCAAATGCCGCCCCCGCACGTGAACAAACCACTGAGCGCGGCCCAGGTCGCCGTTCTGCAGCGGTGGGTAGCCGCCGGTGCGCCCTACCAGGCGCACTGGTCACTTGTCGCGCCCAAGGCGACAGCGCCGCCGGCTGTTTCACGCGCGGAATGGGTGCGGAATACAATCGACCACTTCGTCCTCGCATCTCTTGAGCGGAATGGCCTGCAGCCGGCGCCGGAAGCCGCGCCGCATGAACTCTTGCGCCGGGTAACCCTTGACCTCACAGGGCTCCCTCCGACGCCGGCGGAACTCGATGCCTTTCTCGCCGATCGCAGTCCGGATGCCTATCCACACGTCGTCCGGCGACTGCTCGCGTCGCCGCACTTTGGTGAGCGCATGGCGCTGGACTGGCTCGATCTCGCTCGGTACGCGGACACCAATGGCTACTTCGGCGATGCCACCCGACAGATCTGGCCCTGGCGCGACTGGGTTGTGCAATCCTTCAATCGGAACTTGCCCTACGATCAGTTCACGGTCGACCAGCTTGCCGGTGATCTGCTGACCGCACCCACGCCCGAGCAGCGCATCGCGACCGGCTTCAGCCGGAACAGCATGGTGAACAACGAAAGCGGCGCAATCGACGAGGAGTTTCGCGTGGAATATGTCGCGGAGCGAACCGAGACAGTCGGCACAGTCTGGCTCGGGCTCACCGTCGGCTGCGCGCGCTGCCACGACCACAAGTACGATCCGATCAGCCAGAAGGACTTCTATCAGCTCTACGCGTTCTTCAATAACTCTCCCGAGAAAGGCCTGGTCACTCAGGACAATCCGCCGCCCGAAATGGATGTTGCCACGCCGGCTCAGCGGGCAGAACTCGAAGCGCTAATCGCAGCGCGGCGCGATGCCGAGACTGCCCTCAACGCCACTGCCGCTCGCATTCGAGATACGATGATGGCGTGGGAGCAGACCGCCACACACGAGCTCACACCGCCCGACCAGAACATATCGCTGCACGCGCCCTTTGAGCCGGAGACGCCGGGCCTCGAGGAAAAGGGCAGCGTGACCTTCACCGATGAAGGTCTTGTGGGACGCGCGGCAGTCTTCGATGGCATGCAGCACATCGAAGCGACGGGGGCGCCACAATTCATGGCTGAGAAACCGTGGAGCGTCGGACTTTGGCTTCAGCCCACGGGCTCGCTCAGCGGCGTGCTCGCGCGGATCGAGCCAACTGGCCGACGCCGCGGCTTCGAGATCGTGTGGCAGAAAGGGCGCTTTCAGATCAACCTTGTCAGCCAGTGGGGAGCCAGCGCGATCGAACTCGTCACCCGTGAGCCCACGCGCCCGGCCGCGGGCGATTGGCAGCAACTCATAGTAAGCTACGACGGTTCCAGCCGCGCCACCGGTTTCCGCGTCTACCTCGACGGCCGCCCAGTCGCTTTCAACATCGTGCGTGACCGACTCGACGGCCCTACCGAGAACGCCGAACCGCTGCGCCTCGGCCGGCGCGACAGCGGACTCGGCTTCTACGGACGGCTCGACGAACTGCGTCTGCTGGCCCGCGCCGTTGACGATGCCGATGCCAACGCTTGGTTCTGGAGCGACCGACTTCGGGGGCCCTTGGCTCGAACACCAGAGTCTCGCACGGACCGCGACCGGCAATACCTGCTCGACTACTACCTCGCGCGTCACGGCGACACCGCGGCGCGGGCCGTCCGGACCGACGTGCAAGGCGCGCGTGCCGCCGAGGCCAATTACCGCGCGCGGCTCCCCAAGACGCTCATCATGCAGGATCTGCCGGAACCGAGGGCCACTCACCTGCTCAAACGCGGCAAGTACGACGACCCAGGAGAACGCGTCGCCGCCAATGTTCCCGCAGTCCTTCCACCGCTGCCCGCCGAGGCTCCTCGAAATCGGCTCGGTCTGGCTCGCTGGCTGGTATCGCGCGAGAATCCACTTACAGCCCGTGTCGCAGTCAATCGGTTGTGGATGCAGGTTTTCGGGGAGGGCCTCGTACGCACTCCCAACGATTTCGGCGCCCAAGGAGAACATCCAACTCATCCCGAGCTGCTGGATTGGTTGTCCGTTCGTTTCATGGACTCCGGTTGGAACATCAAGGCGCTACTCGAGCTCATCGTCACCAGCGCAACATACCGGCAGTCATCGGTGCCGACCGTAGAACTGCTAGCCCAGGATCCTGACAACCGGCGGCTTGCCCGTGGGCCTCGCTTCCGGTTACCAGCTGAGGTCATCCGTGACCAAGCACTCGCCACTAGCGGACTGCTAGTGCCAAAGCTCGGCGGCCCGAGCGTCCGTCCTTACCAGCCCGACGGCCTGTGGGAAGCTGTGACATACGACGGCGAAGTCTCCTATCAGCAAGACCGCGGCGAGGATCTCTGGCGGCGCAGCCTCTACACGTTCTGGAAACGACAGGCGCCGCCCCCGGCGCTGTTAACCTTCGACAGCCCGACGCGGGAGACCTGCGTGGTCAACCGGCCGCGAACAAACACCCCGCTCCAAGCACTCACGTTGCTAAACGACGTCACTTTCGTCGAAGCCGGCCGCGCCCTCGCCGCCGACGTCCTGAATCAGCCGGGTGACGATCACAGCCGTCTCCAAACCCTCTTCAGGCGGGTGACAGCGCGCCGGCCCGACGACGGCGACCATGCATCACTACTCACATTGCTGGGCCAGCAGCGAAAACGTTTTCGCACCGATCCCGCTGCCGCCGTTCGCTACATCGCGAGTGGCGAATCTCCGGCGGGCCGTCACCTCGATCCCGTCGAAGTAGCGGCATGGTCAGTCACCGCGCACGCGGTGCTGTGCTTGGACGAAGCAATCACGCGGCGTTGATCTCCACGCTGCGACTGCACGCGACCTATCTCGCGACTTCAACGTCGCCAGCTGAGCTGATGATATCGGGTATTTCACCCGGCACGGCACCGAGGGTGGCCAGCCGGGTGGACAGGGCGGGCCGATTTCAGTCTTTCGGTCACGAGGCGCCGTTTGGATACTAGGACACCAGTTGGGGCGAGTATTTGGACAGAACGGGCGCATAATACTTCGGCCACTCCGCTGCTTCAGGGCTAACCCCCAAATTTGGGGTGACGCCGGCGTGGCACTTGCGCGGCGCTTCGCGCTCGATGCCAGCTCATGCTTGCGACGATTACCTCCGCTGCCCTCCACGGCATCAATGCCGAGATCGTCCACGTCGAAGTGAATGCCGGCGAGGTCGGCGACCCCAAACTCATCCTAGTCGGGCTGCCAGACGCGGCTGTGAAGGAGTCCGACGACCGCGTCTTCTCCGCGCTGAGCAACAGCGGCTTTCGCCCGCCCCGCACCCGCACCACGATAAACCTCGCGCCCGCCAATCTGCGCAAAGAAGGGCCGTTTTACGATCTGCCCATTGCGCTCGGGATCCTGGCCGCGACAAAGCAGCTCAACGCCGAGAATCTCGGAGACTGGCTCATCGCCGGTGAGTTGAGCCTCTCGGGCGCGACCCGGCCGGTGCGCGGCGCGCTGGCCATGGCCCGCCTTGCGCGTTCGCTGGGGAAACGCGGAGTCCTCTTGCCCGGCATCTCCGCAGAAGAGGCAGCGATGGTCAAGGGCGTCGCAGTCTATCGCGTGGACTCCCTGGATCGCGCGGTGCGCTTTCTCAGCGGCGAATTTCCCCTGCACCCGCTCGATCCAGTTGCCGCGCGACACGGGCCGCGGCGAACAACCACGGACCGTGACAACGCCGGCTATGCCGATTTTTCCGAAATCAAAGGCCAGCATGCGCTGCGTCGCGCCGTCGAAGTCGCGGTCTGCGGATTTCACAATCTCCTGATGATCGGCCCCCCGGGTTCCGGGAAATCGATGGTCGCGAAACGCATTCCGACGATCATGCCGCCCCCGACCTTGGACGAGTACCTCGAGGTGCTCAGCATTCACTCCGCCGCCGGACGGACGATTTCCGGGGAAATGAACTGGGACGCGCGGCCGTTTCGCTCGCCGCACCACACCGTCTCCGATGTCGCGTTGCTCGGTGGCGGCACCATTCCCGGCCCCGGCGAGATTTCACTCGCCCATCACGGCGTGCTCTTCCTCGACGAACTGCCGGAATTCAAGCGCTCCGCCCTCGAGGTCCTGCGTCAGCCGCTCGAAGACGGCGACGTCACCATCTCGCGCAGCGCCGGCCGAATCACACTGCCGTGCGCGTTCATGCTCGTCGCCGCGATGAACCCCTGCCCGTGCGGCTACCTGGGCGACGCCCGGCACGAGTGCCGCTGCTCTCCGACGCAGATCCAGCGTTACCGGGCGCGCATCAGCGGTCCGCTGCTCGACCGGATCGACCTGCATATCGAAGCCCCCGCGCTCTCGCTCGCGGAGCTGCGCACCACCCAGCCCGCCGAGGGCTCGGCCGCCATTCGCGAACGGGTCAACGCCGCCCGCCAGCGCCAGCTCGGCCGACTGCGCGGCACCCGCGTGACCGCCAACGCTCGCATGACCCATGCCCAGATCCGCCGACATTGCGCGATCGATGCGTCGCTCGGCGACCTGCTCCAGCACGCCATGGAACAACTCTCACTTTCCGCCCGCGCCTACGACCGCATCTTGAAAGTGGCCCGCACCATCGCCGATCTCGCCGGCGCCGAACGGATCGAGTCGAACCATCTGCTCGAAGCCATCCAGTACCGGAGCCTCGATCGGACGGTGTTCTATTGAGCCGGTTGGGCCGGAACGGCCTAAAGCCGGGTCGGCAAGTGACGATAACCGGGGGTAACACCCATCACTCCCGTATGAAGAACCGAGGCTCCGTTATCGTCGCCAAGACCCACCTGCAACGGCGGTTGATGTGGCTGATTTTTCTGTCCATGTCGGTCCCCTGCCTCCTGCTCGGCGCCGCGGTGGCGATCCAGGGGCCGTTGGAGTTCATCTCGGGCAACCTCTCCGATGACCTGAAGGATGAACTGATGCTGGGCCTCACGGTCCTCACCCCCGTCCTGCTCAGCGCGGTCATCGCGTGGGCCTACGTTCAGACCAATCGGATCGTCGGTCCCGTGGAACGGATGATCAAGGCCCTCGACGCCCGGATCGAAGGCACAGGGACGGGCTCCATCGTGCTGCGCAAGGACGACGCGCTGGAACCCCTCGCGGACCGGATCAATGTGATCGTCAGCCGGTGGGAGAGTTTGAAAACGAAGGAAGGCGCCTCGCATCCGAATCGAGCCGACCTCGTCGAGGCCGCCGTCGACGGACGCGCCTGACGCCAGGCCCCTGGCTTCGGCCCGCCCCTCGACTGTTCTCGAGGTCAATCGGCGCGGATCTCCAGGTTGCGGAATTGCCCGAGATCGTCGAAGGAACCGAGGCCGATCCAGCCGTGCGCCAGGGTCTTGTCCTCCGCCGTGAGGACGGGCTGGTTCAGGTCATCGAAATAGACGGCGATCTTTCCCGCCCGGGCGTCGTGCACCACTTTGATCCGGTGCCAGGTCCCCGGCTGCCACGGCGTCCCGGCGGTGCGCGTGGCCGTGATGGCGCGACGGTCGGCGCGATCGACAAGGTGCAACTGATGATGGACGCCATCCGCCTTCTCGCCGAGATGAGCGTAGTAGAAGCGCGTGTCCTCCTGCCGACCGAACGCGATGCAGAGGTCGTTATTGCCGGCATCGAACTTCGTGAGCCGGGCCTCCACGGTCAGCGTGAAGGACTTCCAGTCCGTGGTCGTGAACCAGGCGAGGTTGAAGGGGCTGCGCACCTTGGGCTTGAATTCCTGCTGCTTGTGCAGCGTGAGCACGGACGCCCCGCCTTCCTTGCTCCACGTCCACGCCGCGCGGTCGCCGAATTGCCACCCCTCAGGCTGCTCCAGCGGGCGAGCCGGCACCGCAGCTGACAACGGAACGACGAGGAGTCCGAAGACGATGAGCAAGCGCATGGGACCACGACAGCCGCGCACCCGGGGTCATGTCGAGAATCGAGATTCGCGGCGCCGCCGCGCCTCGACGGTCGCGATTCGCGACCTGACCCGGCGCGTACAATCGCATCAGACCCTGCTTGAGCGCTCCCTGCGATTGCCAAGACGCCAACGGCTCGCCTAACTCCGGGCGCCCCCTGACGGCCACCCGTCCCGTCTGCGACCCCTCCGATGTTCTCTGCCGGTCCGTTTCGTTCTTCCGCCCCTCCGGCCCGGCGCCTGCAACTCCTGCTGGCGCTCGGGAGCGGCGTGGGACTTCTGGCCGCCGCCGGAGCGGCGGAGCGGCCCGAGGCGTTGCAGGTTCTCGAAACGCACTGCGTTGAATGTCACGGCGGCGAGAAAACCAAAGCCGGCCTCGACCTCACGACCCGTGCGGCACTGCTCCGCGGCGGCGAAAGCGGCGCCGCCGTCGTCCCGGGCCGGCCCGAGGCGAGTCTGCTCGTTCGCCTGGTGTCGCACCGCGACGAGCCCGGCATGCCGCACAAGCAGGACCCGCTGTCCGCGGAACTGCAGGCGGTGCTGACCGATTGGGTCGCAGCCGGCGTGCCCTACACCCGGTCGCTGACGACGGTGCCCGCGGTTCCCGCCGTCACGCGATCCGAGTTCGCCCTCACGCCCGCGGATCGCGCGCATTGGGCGTTTCAACCGGTCCGACGTCCCGACCCGCCCGCCGTGAGCGACGCGACGTGGGCCGCCGCGCCGCTCGACGGCTTCATCCTCGCCCGGCTCGACGCCGCCGGGCTGCGACCGGCGCCGCCCGCCAGCCGGACCACGCTTATTCGCCGGGTGACCCTCGACCTGATCGGGCTGCCGCCGACCCCCGCGGAGGTCGACGCGTTCGTCGCCGATCCCGCCCCCGATGCGTACGCCCGGCTCGTCGAACGGCTGCTCGCCTCACCGCACTACGGCGAGCGCTGGGGCCGCCACTGGCTCGACCTCGCGCGCTTCGCCGAGACCGACGGCTTCGAACACGACGCCGTGCGCCCGCACGCGTGGCGTTACCGGGACTACGTCGTGCGGGCGTTCAATGCGGACAAGCCCTTCGATCGCTTCATCCGCGAACAGGTCGCCGGCGACGAGCTGTATCCGTCCGAGCCTGACGCGCTGATCGCCACCGCGTTCAACCTGCTCGGCCCCGACATGGTGGACTCCGCCGACCAGGTCCAGCGCCGTCGCAACACGCTCAACGACGCCACCGACACGACCGCCCTGGCGTTTCTCGGCCTCACGCTCGGCTGCGCGCGGTGCCACGATCACAAGTTCGAGCCGCTCTCGCAGCGCGACTATTACGCGTTCCAGGCGCACTTCGCGGCCGCCAAATTCCGGCCCGATCTGCCCGTCCCCTCCCCCGCCGAGCGCGCCGCACACGACGCGGAACTGCAGCGCTACAACGAGCAGACCGCGACCCTCCAGGCCGCCATCGCCGCACTCGAGGACCCGTACCGCAGGACGATCCACGCGCGCAAACTCGCGCGGCTCTCCGCCGAGGCCCAGGCGGCGCACACGACGCCGGCCGCGGAGCGCACCACCGAACAGGAAAATCAAATCCAGGAGACCGCGGCCCAGCTGCTCATCACGCCGAAGGAACTCTCCGCCGCGATGAAACCGCCGGACCGCAAGCAGCACCAGGCGTTGCTCGAGCAGCTGAAGCCCTTTCCGAAGCCCAAGCCGCTCCCCGCCACGCTGGCCCTGCAGAACGGCCCGCGCGTGCGGACCCACGTGCTGCACCGCGGCGATTACTCCCAGCCCGGGGCCGAAGTGAGCGCCGACGTGCCCGAGGTGCTGCGGATCGGCCGCGCGCGCTCCGACTCCCCGTCGGGTGGAGCGTTTCACCCGCGCACCGCCCTCGCCGAGTGGATCGCGAGCCCGGCCAATCCGCTGACCGCCCGCGTCGCCGTGAACCGGCTCTGGCAGCATCATTTCGGCCGCGGGCTCGTGCCCTCGCCGAGCGATTTCGGGACCAACGGCCAGAAACCGACGCACCCCGAATTGCTCGACTGGCTCGCCAGCGAGTTCGTCGCGCGCGGCTGGAGCCTCAAGGCCATGCACCGGCTCATGCTGCTCTCCGCGACGTACCAGCAGGCGAGCCCACCGGCGGTCGCGGATCCGCGCACCGCGCGCATCGATCCCGACAACCGCCTGTACGCACGGATGAGTCGACGCCGGCTCGAAGGCGAAGTCATCCGCGACAGCCTCCTCGCGATCAGCGGGCAACTGAACCCGAAGCTCGGCGGCCCGGGCGTTTTTCCACCGATACCGGCAGAGCTCTTCGAGGGCGCCAAAGGCTGGACCCCAAGTCCGAATCCGGCCGATCACACGCGGCGCAGTCTGTACATCTTCGCCCGGCGCAATCTGCGTTTCCCGTTCCTCGAGGTCTTCGACGCCCCGGATTCCAACCTGAGCTGTCCGTCCCGCGAGCGCAGCACGACCGCGCCGCAATCGCTCGCGCTGCTCAATGCGCACGAGGTCCTCGGCGCCGCGGCCCGGACCGCGGACCGGATCGAGCGCGAGGCCGCCGCACCCGACGACCGGGTCACGCTCGCGTACCGCCTGATCCTGGGCCGGCCGCCCACCGCCAGCGAAGCGCGCGTGTCGCGTGAGTTCCTCCAGGCCTCGCCGACGCGCGAACTCTGCCGCGCGCTCTTCAACCTGAACGCATTCGTGTATGTCGACTGACCTCACCCCGCGGCGCGACTCGCGCGACCTTCTCGTGCTCGATCTCCCCCCTCACTCATGAACCCTTGCTGCGGCCCCAGCGCCTCGGCCGGCCCGGCCGGCTCGCGTCGACAATTCCTGCGCCACGCCGGCGGCGGTTTCGGACTCCTCGCGCTGCATGCGATGCTCGGTCGCGACAGCCTGCTCGCCGCCACGCCGGCGCGCAGCTCCGGCGCCAGCCTCGCCAATCCGCTCGCGCCGCGGGCGTCGCATTTCCCGGCGAAGGCCCAGCGCGTGATTTTCCTCTTCATGTCCGGCGGACCGAGCCACGTGGATCTCTTCGACCCCAAGCCGGAGCTGATCCGGCTCGCGGGCCAGCCGATTCCGGACTCGTTCGGCACCTTCAAGACGCGGCGGGCCGTCGCGAAGAACAAGCTGCTCGCCCCGCTCCGTCCGTTCCGTCCCCGAGGCCAGTCGGGCATCGAGGTCTCCGACTTCCTGCCGCACATCGGCGAGTGCGTGGACGACCTCTGCCTGTTGCGCGGCTGCCACGGCGACAGCGTCACGCACCCGGAGTCCGTTTATCAGATGAACACCGGCTCGATCCTCATGGGCCGGCCGAGCCTCGGCGCGTGGGCGACCTACGGTCTCGGCACCGAGAACCAGAACATGCCGGCGTTCGTCGTGATGCCGGACCCGGCCGGCTGGGTGAAGGGCGGCGCGCCCGCCTGGGGCAACGGTTACATGCCCGCGAGCTACCAGGGCACGATCCTGCGCGGCGGTTCGTCGCCGATCCTCCACCTCAACACGCCCCCGGGCATCGAGGCCGACCAGCAGCTCGCGACCGTCGATCTCGTCAACCGGCTCAACCGCGAGAACCTCGCCGCCGGCGAGGAGGAGTCGGAACTCGCCGCCCGCATCGCCGCCTACGAACTCGCGTTCCGCATGCAGCGGCACGCGCCCGAGGTCGTCGACATTTCCCGCGAGACCGCCGCGACGCGCCAGCTCTACGGCCTCGACGACGCGATCACGGCCGACTTCGGCCACCGCTGCCTGCTCGCGCGCCGGATGGTGGAACGCGGCGTGCGCTTCGTGCAGCTCTACTGTGGCGACACGCTGGGCTGGGACGGCCACTCCGACATGGAGGGCAACCACTCGAAACTCTGCGCGCAAAGCGACCTGCCCGTCGCCGGCCTGCTGAAGGACCTGAAGTCGCGCGGGCTCCTCGATTCCACCCTCGTCATCTGGGGCGGCGAATTCGGCCGGATGCCGATGAGCGAGGGCACGAACGGCCGCGACCACAACCCGCACGGCTTCTCGATGTGGCTCGCCGGAGGCGGCGTGAAGGGCGGGCAGGTCATCGGCTCGACCGACGCCGTGGGCCTGCGGGCCGAGTCGGAAAAAACGCACGTGCACGACTTGCACGCCACGATCCTGCACCTGCTCGGCTTCGACCACACCCGCCTCACCTACCGCCACAACGGCCGCAACCAGCGGCTCACCGACGTGAGCGGAGCAGTGATCCGCAAGGTGCTGGCGTGAGCGATTGGCCGGGCTTCGTTCCGGCGCCGGGATCGATCGTCGGAGAAAGTTCGAATTTCCGCGGTCTCGGCTGAAACTTTTCCACCGCGAGGCCTGAGAACGAGGCATGAACCCGCTCCATGCCTCCCTCACCCGCCCGGTCTCGGGCGTCCCCGCCGTCGCTTCGTGCACCGGTGTTTTTTCCCGCCTGTCGTTTGCCTCAGCCCTTCCGGGATGCGCCGCCGCGCTGGCCGTCCTCGCCCTCGCCCTCAGCGCCACTCCGGCCGAGGCTGCCCGCGCCAAGTACGAAACGAGCAACGTAACCGTCTCGCTCGCCGGCAAGCAATTGCCCGAGGGCGTCCACCTTTCCGGACCGATCAGCCGGATGCCGGCCTTTTCCCCGAGCGGCGAGAGCAGTCGAGTTACGAGGCATACCTACGGCGACGTCCTGATCTCCGGCCGACTCCCGGTTCCCGAGGCCGTGGAAGCGTGGTTCAGCACCATGGAATCCGGCCGCGACGCGCGCGAAAAGCTCAGGATCGAGCTGAGCAATCTCTCGCGCGAAATCATTTGCAGTTGGGACGTGCTCGAGGCGACTCCCTATAAGCTGGAGGTAAACCTACAGGACCTGGAGCAGGTCTGGACGCTGCATATTTCTACGCGGGAGATTCGCTACGTCGGACCGGGAAGCGCAGGCAAGGCACCGGGAGGAACAAACCCCTCGGCCGCGGCCGCCGCAGCATCGAGTCCGGCAGCGAGCTCCAGCGCACCCCGCACGGAACAATCCCGCGGCAGCGCCTCCTCGACCGGCGGGACGGACGCGATCACCGGCACTCCGTCTTCGGGCCGCAGCGGCCCGGCGTCACGTGCCATCGGCACCGGCAGCATCGAGTCGCGCCTCCCCAGCACCACTCCGGTCATTCGCCCGCCCTCCCTGCCGGCCCAAAGCGGCAGCGCCTATGTCGTCACCACCGCGGATGGAAAAGTGCATCAGGTCGCAAACATCATCCCCAGCGACGACCGCCGGCAAATCACCCTCGTGATGGCCGACCAGAAGCGCGTGACGTTCGATCGCACCCAGATCAAGAAGATCGACCGACTGGCCGAGCGCTAAGCCAAAAGCTGCAATAATGCGTAGCTGCCGACATGAGGAGGCGGACGGATCGGTGAACCGGTCTCGACTGCCTCGTCACCTCGTCAGCTACGCGGTTACTTCGATCTCGACCGCACGAGCCCGGCTCAGCCACCGGGCGACGTGCGTGGGATGATGTCGAGCATCGAGATCTCGCGGCCGAGATGCGCCCGTTGTCGCGATTCGCGACCCGACACCGCTGCCAGACGTCACTTGATGCCGATGACCATCGAGTCGGGGCCGACCAAGTGCTCGACCCGCGTTTCCCGGAAACCGGCTTCCTTCATCCAGCCCATGCAGTCCGCGCCGGTGTAGTCGAAGCCGCCTTTCGTCTCGATCAGCATGTTCAGGCTCATCATGAGCCCGAACGCGTTTTGCGAGCGGTCGTCGTCGATGACCGAATCGTAGATGACCACCGCGCCGCCCTTGGGCAGGGCCGCGTGGGCCTTCGCCAGCAGCATCTTTTTTTCCGCGAGGTTCCAGTCGTGCAGGATGTGCCCCATCAGCACCACGTCCGCCGTCGGCAACGGATCCGTGAAGAAATTTCCGGCCTTGAAGGCGACGCGTCCCGTCAGCCCATGGTGCGCGACGTATTCCTCAAAAATCGGCCCAACCTCCGGCAAATCGTAGCCCGCCCCCGCGAGGTGCGGATTGGCGAGCGCGATCTGGACGGCGAGATCGCCCTGCGCCGTGCCGACATCGACGTACGTCTTGTACCCTGCCCACGGGAACTGACGCGCAATTGCCAGATTGGCGCCATGGCTCACCCCCGACATCGCGCGCAGGAACTCCTTCAGTCGCGCCGGATCAGCGTAAAGCGCCTCGAACAACCCTGCCCCGCCGCCCTTGGCTTCGTTCTGCAGTTCGCCCGTGCGCAGCGCCGTGGTGAGGCTGCCCCAGAACGGGTAGAGCCGGTGATTCGCCATCTCGAGGATGCCGCCCATATAGCTCGGCTTGCTCTTGTCGAGAAACGTACCGGCGTCGGGTGAATTGTGATACACCCCGTCGGTGCGCACGAGAAATCCCAACGCGACGAGTGCATCGAGGAAGTCACGCGCCGACCGTGGATGCAGTCCGAGGCGCCCCTGTAATGTCTTGAGGTCGGCGGGGCGTTTCGCGACCTCCGTGAAAACTTCCATTTCAATCGCGCTGAGCAGGGTCTTGGAGGCCCAGAAGCCCAGGCCTATCTGCATGATCTTGTCGGGGGTAACTGAAGGGGGCATTCCGGCCTTATCTAGCGCTTCCCGGCCGCCCGCAACGGCAAAGGCACTCCGCCGGTAAACCGGGGCGTGCGACATTCCCGCCTACCGTGCCGCCGGCAGCCAGCCGTTGAACCGCAGCCAGGCCTCGCACAATCGCGGCCACCCCGAAACCGGGCCGAGCGCCGGTGCCATGCCCGAGCCGTGCGGACCTTTTGGATACAGGTGCAGCTCGATCGGCGCCCCGGCCCGCCGCATCGCCTGGTAGAAGAGCAGGCTGTTCTCCACCACGACCGTCGTGTCCTCCGCCGAGTGCACGAGGAAGACGGGCGGTGTCGCCTTCGTCACCTGATGCTCGACCGACAGCCGTCGCTGCAATGCCGCGCTCGGCGCCGGTCCCAGCAGCGCGCGGCGCGATGCTCCGTGGGCATGCGGATCTTCCATCGTGATGACGGGAAAAACCAGCACGAGAAAGTCGGGCCGGCCGCTGACGGCATCGAGGGCGTGTCCGGTCCGTCCTTCGGGGGCGTCGAACAGTGTGCCCGCCGAGGCGGCCAGGTGACCGCCCGCCGAACCGCCCAGCACGCCGATCCGGTCCGGCTTCACGCCGAGTTCGTCGGCCCGCGCGCGCACCAGGCGCACCGCCCGCAGCACGTCCTGCAGCGGCGCGGGATGACCGTAGTCGGCGTGCCGATACTTGAGCACGCCCACGGTGATGCCGAGGGCATTGAGCCAGCGGGTGATCTCCCCGCCGTTGGCTCCGACCGCGACGCGGACGTATCCCCCGCCCGCCGCGTAGATCACCAGCGTTCCGTTCGCCGGTCCGGGCAGTGGCGGATAGAACACCAGGCTTGGATGATGAACATTGCTGAAGCGGCCGTTGTCTTCGCGCTCGGGTCCCGCTCCGGCCTTGAGTCCGGGCACGCCTTCCGGCCACAGCGGCCACACCGTGGGGCCGGCCGCCGCCCGCGCCATACCGGCCAGCACCGCGCATCCGGCCAGCCAGGCCGAAAGGAACCTCCACCTGGAAATCATGGACGCTCCCAGGGGCGGGTGATCGTCGGGTTCTCCCGATAACGCTGCTGCGTCAGCGCCAGCCTCGTGCCCGCCCCCGGCGCCAGGTGGACGGCCAGCACCCGGCCGTCGATGCGCTCCGTGCGACCGTCGTACTCGACCGACCCGAAACGGTGTTCGCCGTACGCCCCTCCCTGCACGAGCACCGTCCGCTCCGCCGTCGCACTCGTGTTCACCAGCGTCACGACCGTGCGTGTATCCGAAATTTCAGATACCAGCGCAGCCACGTCGGGCGGCACGCCCGCCCGTTTCCGCTCCGGATCGAAATACCGCAGGCGGGCCTGCAGCAGCCCGCCCTCGCGGCCCGGCACCACGCCGCCCTGCATGAGCTGGGTCAGCGCGGCGATGGCCGCCGGATTGTAGTTGAGCATGTTGTCCGCCAGCCGGCGGTCCGGGGGCGTCGCGTCGGCCCGGAACGCCGCGGTCCGGCGCGCGACCGTCTCGAGGTCGCGGCGGAGCGCCGTTTCCGGATAAGTGTCGTTCCGCCCCTGCAGGTACGCCGTCCAGCCGTGGTCGACCCGCGCCAGGTCGTCGGCCCGCATCGACAGGTACCACAACTCGAGCGCACCCACGTTCCAGGGCTCGTCCTGCCAGCCATACCAGCCCTCGGCTCCGTGCATGGTCGGGTAACGTTTCCGGCCGTCGATCGTGCGGGCCTGGGCGTTCACCGCGTCCCGCATCGTGCGCCAGGCGTCCGCATATTT
>JAEUHA010000319.1 GCA_016793535.1 Opitutaceae bacterium
GTCCTGTTCGGTTTCCGGGAGATTCATCCCCGCAACGTCGGCGGTCGGAGGCCTCGACGCCAGTTCCAATCGCGTCGTGGCGTCGCAGGGACGGCGTGTGCCCGGTTGAATCTGGTTGCCGACGAGCGCGATATCGACCGGCCTGCTCGCATGGGTGCGAAATATCTGCCGACGATCAAGGACCAGAAAGCCCGCCTGCGTTTTCAGCAGCAGCAGGAGCGTCGGGCGAAGGACCAAAAGGTCCCGGCGCCTGTGCCCGCGAAAAAGTCGAAGGGAAAGTAGGGAGTGGTGTGCCAGGGTTTTCACGTGAGAAGCGGACGACGCGCGGCGCCGGCGAGCGCCCGGCGTGCGGGACCCAACCCTGGGCTATGAGCACGTTCCTGCGTCGGATTTTTCGGCGGCGCGCAGGGATGGTCGCGCTGCTGGCCCTGGCGGGTTGCGCCACGCCAGCACCGCGGCCGAGGGAGTTCAGCGGCCCGTCCGTCCCGGTTGAAACCGGCGGGTGGGCGGAGCTCGGCCAGGTCCGACCGGTGCCCTGGTTTCACCTGCTCAATACGGGGCCGGAGGCGCTGGAGTGGCGGTTGCGCGCCATCGACGCCGCGACGAGTTCGATCGATCTCGAGACTTTCCTGTGGAAGGCGGATCACTCCGGCGCCCGCATGCTCGCGCACCTGCTGGCGGCGGCGGATCGCGGGGTGAAGGTCCGCATCCTCCTCGATGATTCGTTCACCATGCATCAGGACGTGGCGTGGCGGGCGCTAAGCCAGCATCCCAACCTCGCGCTGCGCATCTACAATCCCTACCGGCGCCGGGTGGGTGGGGCGCTGGGCCGTTTCCTGCTCAACCTGGATGACTTCGCGCGCGTCGATCACCGTCTCCACAACAAGGTGCTGCTGGTCGACGGGCGGCTGGCGATTGTCGGCGGACGTAATGTGGCCGATGAGTACTTCGGTCACGATCCGGTTTTCAACTTCCGCGACCTCGACGTCATGACCCTGGACGGAGCGACCCGGGAGATCGCGGCGCACTTCAGTGCGTTCTGGAATGGCAACTGGACCCTCCCGATCGAACAGCTCGTGCCCGAGTCCGCCCGGCATCCAACACTCGCGGCGGTGCGCTCATGGCTGGGCGAGCGGGTGCGGATCCCGGCGCGCGACGCCGCGGCCACCCGGTCGGCGTGGCGCGCCGTGGCGCACTCCGCGCATGCCGGGCAGGCGCGCTTCATCGCGGACGATCCGGCCCGGCATGATCCGGCGGCGCCGGACGAGGCCCCCGTTGCGGTCGCCAACGCCCTGCGTGAGCTCATCGGGCGCGCCCGGAACGAAGTGACGGCGGTATCCGCTTACCTGATTCCGACGGAGAAGTTCGAAGCGGCGCTGGCCCAGGCGGAGGCGCGCGGCGTGAGCGTGAGAATACTGACCAATTCCCTGCGTTCGAACAATCACCTCGCGGCGCATGCCGCCTACCGCAACCACCTGCATCGCCTGCTGCGCCAGGGCGTCGATCTCCATGAAGTCCGGGCCCTGGCCAAGGATCGGGAGCAGTACATGCCGGCACCGGCGGACACCAAGCGGCTGGGCCTGCACGCCAAGGCCATCGTTTTCGACGACCACACGGTTTACGTGGGCAGCTGCAATCTCGACCCGCGTTCCCTGCGGCTCAACACCGAGGTGGGCCTGGTGATCGAGAGCCGGACGTTGAATGCGGCGCTGCGCGAGTCTCTCGCGCTCGATTTCAGTCCGCGCAATGCCTGGGCCCTTCGTCTCGTCGAAGACCGCGTGGTGTGGATTGGTGATGATCAGACGTTGGACGTCATGCCGGCAGATTCGGTGATGCAGCGGCTCGAGGACTGGTTTCTTTCGCGGGTGCCGGCCGAAAGTGAGTTGTGAAGCCGCGCGCGGTCACGCCTCCGGCTCAGCCGGAGGCATGCAGTTGAAAGTTGAAGGTTGAAAGCTGAAAGACCCGAACTTGACGGGACGAATAACCGGTTGGCAGATGGAAGCCGCATACACCTTTCGGTGCGGGTTGCCGGTTGGCAGCGATTCCAGCCGGCGTCCGCGGCGGCACGTCTTTCAACTCTGATCTTTCAACTTTCAACTGCATGAGTCCGGCTCAGCGTATCGTTCCCGCCCGCGGCAGAAGGCCCGCGCCACGCCCGCTCACTTTCCGGCGCCCTTGATGTCCGTGGCCATCGCCACGAGGGCGTCGAGCATCTTCACCGAGGTCTCACGCTCGACGATGTTGGTGCCTGGCCAGGTCGAGTACTCGCCGCGCCCCAGTTGATGGGGCGGCGGCAGGTAGCCGAGCATCGCGTGGTTGAGCTGGACCATGAAGGACTTTCTGAACGGGCTGCGCTGTTTGAACTCGAGCCCGATCTCGGCGTACGTTTCGCACGGCGACGTGCCGATGCAGATCTCGCCGAGACGCAGGACCTGCACCGGAAATTTCACGGAGTCGGTCTTCGCCGCGAGCGCCTGCACGCGGCCCGCGTAACTGAGACGCGTGGCCCAATCCGGCGTCGTCGCCCATTTCGCGGCCAACGCAATCGGGCCGTTGGGCAAGCGTGGCGCCTTGGCTTCGACCTCCTTCGCCCACGTGAGCAGTTCCGGTTCGATCGTCCGCCACTTGATGTCCAATTCCTGGAAGCGCGCCGCGAGTTCGGCGTGATCCTTCCAGTCGTCGATGCCCTGCAGCGCGGCCTGCGCCGCCTGCGCCACCTCGCGGCCCGCGGCGAGCGACCGCCCGTAAGGCCCTGCCGTCTTGTCGAGATGGTTGTAACGTCTTTGGTTCGAGCCGACGTCGCCGCTGGTCGCATTCGCCAGCAGGGCGACGAACGGCGCGCGGTCCGGCGCCGGGCCTTGCATCCGCTTCAGCTCCTCGCAGAAGGCGCCGAAATAATCCGCGGAGATCGCGCCCGCCATGTTCATGCCGACATAGTGCATCGAGTACGCGCAGTAGGCGGCGATGAGCGGGCCGGCGGGCTCACGCAGCGCGACGATCGACAAGGCCGTGTCGGTCGGGCCGGCCGGTTCGCTGAACTCCGGTCCGGGCGCGCCGGTCTTGTGCACCTTCTCGATCTGGCCAAACGGATTCGTCACCGTCTTGCCTTCCTTCAACACCCAGCGCCGGTTGAGCAGCGGTTCCGGCAGGTAGACCGAACGAAAGGCGATTTCGGCGGGACGAAGCGTGTTGTAGGCGCGCCGCACGCCATCGGCAATCCGGCGCGCGAGGAAGCGCTGGTACTCGTCGAGCTCCTGCTCGTTCTCGTAGCGACTGGTGCCGAGCGCGCTCCCCGCCGTGTGCGTGTGGGTCGCGGAAATCATGACATTCTCCGGCGGCAGGCCGATCGCCTCCTGGATGAGGCGCCGCGCCTCGAGGCTCACGCTGCGGTGAAAGCCGAGGAGATCGCACACGACGAGCGCGACCTGGGTTTTCCCGTCGTCGAGCACCAGGCAGCGGGCGTGCAGCTCGTCATGCACATGCGTCGACGGCAGCGGCACGAAACCGCCGACCCGGAGCGCACCGATCGGCGGCGTAATGTTGCTGGTCGCCGCGCCAGCGCGCAGCCGGGCGGGCGCCGGGGCGGCGGACAGGGCGAGCGTGGCCAGAGCAGACGCGACGACAGCGAGGAGCAGGGTTCTCATG
>JAEUHA010000337.1 GCA_016793535.1 Opitutaceae bacterium
GCCGATGACGATGCCGACCAGGCGGTGCGGGAAGCCGCGCAACTCGCGCTCGCCCGGCTCTGATCACCTTTTCACACCACACTGCGCTACGTCCGGCCGGAGACCTCCTCCGCAGCCCTCCCCTCCAGAACGTCATGATCCATTCCCGTCTCCTCGTATCCGTCCTCGCCACCACCCTGGCCTGCGTTGCGCCGCTCGCAACGGGCGCCGATGTCGCGACCAACGTCCTCACGTTTTCCGATCCGTCCCAGCCGGGCACGGTGAAGATCAACCTCGGCCGCGGCGAACTCCGCGTCCAGGGCACCGACACCAGCGAAGTGAGTGTCCGCTCCGAAGCCGCGAGCACGGCCGCCGCCAAGCCGCGCAAGGACGGACTGCGGGTGATCTCCGCCGCCGCCAGCTATTCGTTCAAGGAGAGCAAGAACGTCATCACCCTCGACACGACCGCCAACGACGTCGGCCGCAGCCACGCCAGTTTTCACCTCACCGTGCCCCGCAATGTCACGCTCATCGTGCAGAACGCGTGGGGCGGTGACGTCCACTGCCGCGATCTCAGCGGCGATATCGAGATCAACAGCATGCAGGGACAGATCCGGCTCGAGGACGTCTCCGGCGGCATCGTCGTCGGGACGATGAACGGCGAGATCCACGCGAGCATCCGCGCCCTCCAGGAAGGCAAGCCGCTGTCGTTTACGTCGATGAACGGGGAGGTGGTGTTGCGCGTACCGGCCGACGCCAAGGCCAGCGTCCGGCTGCGCACCCAAAACGGCTCCGTGCTCACGGACTTCGCCGAATCGGCCCTGGTCACCAAGACCGAGGCGGCCTCCGGTTTCGGCCGCCATCGACCCTTTACCTCCGCCAGGGGGGGCAAGGTGCTGACGATGGAGGTTCAGGAAGCCATCCGGGAAGCGACCCAGTTGAGTGCCACCGCGATCCGGGAGGCACTCGAAGCGGTCCGGGAAGGACTCGAGGCCGCGAAGCTCGACACCGACGACGCGCGGCGCGCGCTCGATGCCGCCCGCCGGGAAATGGAGCGCGGCCGGCGGGAGTCGGAGGCCAGGATCGCGATTACGGAGCGGCGGCAGCCCTCGGAGGAAGTCCCGGTTCCTCCGGCTGCCCCCAAGGCTCCGGCGCCCGCGCGCGCTCCCATCCCGCCCAAACCGCCCGTCGCCACGATCACCGGCGGCAAGCTCGTAACGGGCACACTCAACGGCGGCGGCCCCGAAATCAGCGTCGCCACGATGAATGGGGATGTGATCCTGCGGAAGCTCGAACCGGCACCGTAAGGCGGGAAACGATTGGCGGAGGGCCACTTCCAACGGCCGCTCGACCGCGGAGGAGAAGCCCCGCGGCCGGGTCAATCCCCGGCGCGAGGTATTAGTCAGGCCGGGCCGGTACAGCGGGGCATCTATTATACGCATCAGAGCGTATTCCCCTTTCGCCGGAAACAATCTATGATTCTCCGCTTCAGAAACCGCTCGTCGGTTCCACACCATGCTGCCCGTAGTCATCGTCCTCCTCCTCTTAACCGCACTCGTGGCGACCGATCCGTCGTCGGACGGGAGTGACGAGCGTTGACCGCGCGCGGTTGACGGGGCCTGTCCCCAGGCCGTTTGGACGATCGATAAACCCGCCCTCTTGGACGCCAGGGGCGTCAGACCCGGCGAATAGGGACAGGCTACACAAAGAAGCAGGGGCGCCCCGGTAAGGGAGCGCCCCTGGTGATTTTCTTACGGGATCAGGCTCAGTTGTTCGACGCGTAGCTCTGTCCGGTGACCGGGGTGTCGACGATGCGAACCGGCAGGGCGACCTTCGTCGCCACCGGCTTGCCATCAACCTCCGCGGGCAGGAACCGCCACTGCTTGACCGCCTTCAACACGGCCGTCGCCAGCACATCATCCGGAGTGGATGCGATGCTGAATTCGACCGGCTTGCCTTGCGCGTCCACCACGAATTCGAGCCGGACCGTGGCACCGTTATACTGGGAACCCACCGTGGGCGAAACCACGGTCATGGGCACCGGCATCTTGAGCGGTGTGTCACGGTACTGCGCGATGTAGGCTTCTTCCGGGGTCGTCGCCTGGGCGGCGACGGCCTGAAACGCACCTACAGCGAGGAGGACGACGAGTTTACGAGCTGCTTTCATGGTATTAAACTCCGCGGATAAGGCGGAGAGTTTGGTTTTCTCTGTCGGTTGAAACACCCGCCCGCCGGCCACGGGAAACGCAGCCGGCGCACGGGTGGCTTGGCCCCACGGCGGATCACGCCGCGTGACCAAAGGGTCCGTTTCGGGGAAACCTGCGACCGGGCTAAACTCGAGGAAGTCCCGGTCGACCTGCTGCCTGCGCGGCGCGCGGATTCTGCGGCCGCGACAGCGCCGTTGCGGACGGGGGCGTCCGCGCTCCCACAGGCGGAGTCAAAGAACCTGAGGATCTTCGAAAGCGACTTTCCCTGAGCAGTCGCCATGCCGCCGATCGTCCCGCACCGGGAATCGTCGACTCGAAAAGTAACTAAAAGGTGAACAAGATATGAGCGGTTTTTATTGGAAACTCGACTTGCGCCGCGCACCAGGCGGCTGTTGCCTGCCAGCCTCGTAAAACGAACTATGTCTGCTGATTCGACCCGACCCGCCTCCTCGTTCCGCCGCTCCACCGCCGCCCTCTTGCAATGGATTGACTCCGACTACACGCCGGAGGGACCGGAGAAGATGCGGAATGAGCCCGACAAGGTCGATTGGGTGCGGTGTATCCCCTTCATCATCCTGCACGCCGGCTGCCTCGGCATCCTTTGGGTCGGAGCGAGCCCGTTTGCCGTCTGGACCGCCGTGGCGCTCTACGTCCTCCGCATGTTTGCCGTGACCGGCATCTATCACCGCTATTTCTCGCACAAGACCTACAGCACCTCGCGGTTCGGCCAGTTCCTGCTCGCCCTGTGGGGTGCGACCACGGTGCAGCGCGGCGCCTTGTGGTGGGCCTATCACCACCGGCACCACCACCAGCATTCCGACGATCCGGAGGACGCCCATTCGCCGCACGTGCACGGTTTCTGGTGGTCGCACATCGGCTGGATCACGAGCCGGCGGAATTTCCCCACCGACTACTCCAAGGTCAAGGACCTCGCCCGTTTCCCGGAGTTGGTCTGGCTCAACCGGTTCGACACCGTGATTCCCCTGCTCTTTGCGCTCGGGATCTTCGGCCTGGGCTTCCTCCTCGAAACCTACGCGCCCGGTCTCGGTACCGATCGCTGGCAAATGCTGGTGTGGGGCTTCTTCGTCAGCACGACCGCCCTCTTCCACGGCACGTCCTGCATCAACTCGATGGCTCACCTGATGGGCCGCCGGCGCTTCAACACGACGGACGATTCGCGCAACAGCTTCATCCTGGCCATAATCTGCCTGGGTGAAGGCTGGCATAACAATCACCACCGCTACCAATCCTCCACCCGCAACGGGTTTTATTGGTGGGAAATCGACCTGACCTACTACGGCCTCAAGGCGCTGTCCTGGACGGGCCTGATCTGGGGCCTGAAACCCGTGCCGCAGTCGATCATGGAAGAGGCCCACCGCGCGGATCACCTCGCCTCGATTGCGGCGGCCCAGCGCGCCGCCCACGTGCACCCGGAAGTCTCTTCGCTGAAGAAAGTGGTCCCGGCCGCCGCCGCGATCGCGGTCGCCACGGCGACCGCCGCCCAGGCCACCATGCCGAAGAAGGCGGAAGGCCCGGCCATTCATCGCGACGTGACGGAGCAGACCGAACACAGCCAGCCGCCCCGCGTGATCTGAACCCCGGCCTTTGCCGCTCCCACCCCTTGCGGGCGCCCTCGCTGGCGCCCGTTTTCGTTTACGGCTCCTCAAGTCTGATGCGTCCCCGGCCTCCCTCGGGCCGTATCAACGCGGCTTCGCTCACCGCACTTCCTCCACTTCATGCCCTCTGTCGCCATCATCGGCACCGGAATCGCCGGACTCGGCTGCGCTCACTTCCTCCAACACGACTTCGACCTCACGTTGTTCGAGCAGAATGACTATGTTGGCGGCCACACGAACACGATCACCGCGCCAGAGCCGGGCACCGGTCGCCGGGTGCCGATGGACACCGGCTTCATGGTGTTCAACAAGGTCACCTATCCGCACCTGACGCGGTTGTTCGAACAGCTCGAGGTGCCGATCAAGCCGACGTCGATGTCGTTCAGCGTGCGTCACGCCGACAGCGGCCTCGAGTTCTGCGGTTCGTCGCTCAACCATCTCTTCGCCCAGCGCCGCAATCTGCTCCGCCCCCGCTTCTGGCGTTTGCTGTCCGCAATCAACCGATTCAACCGCGAAGCCGTCGCGGCCCTCGACGACCCGGCGACGCAGAACGAAACCCTCGGCCAGTATGTGCAACGACGCGGATACGGGGCCGACTTCTTCGATCTCTACCTGGTGCCGATGAGTTCGGCGGTGTGGAGCACGCCGCCGGACCTGATGCTGGAGTTTCCCGCCACGACGCTGCTCCGTTTTTTCCACAACCACGGGTTCCTTGGTCTCAGCACGCAGCACCCCTGGTGGACGGTGGACGGCGGCGCCAAGACGTACGTCGCCAAACTCACCGCGCCCTGGCGCGACCGGATCCGGGTGGGTGAAGGGGCCACGCGCATCGTCCGGTTCGGACAGGGCGTCGCGGTCCGGACTTCGACCGGCCAGGTCCACACGTTCGACAAAGTCATCCTCGCCTGCCATGGCGACCAGGCCCACCGGCTGCTCGCGGCGCCGACGTTCGATGAAGACCGGCTGTTGCGAGAATTCCGATATCAGTCCAATGTTGCCACTGTGCACACCGACCCGTCCGTCATGCCCCGCACGCGTCGGGCCTGGTCGAGCTGGAATTATGAAATCGCGCGCGACGGCAACGGCCGGGTGTCCACCGCGACGCACTACTGGATGAACTCCCTGCAGGGCGTCTCCGAGCGCGAGAATTACTTCGTCTCGATCGATCGCCCCGAGGCCATCGCCCCCGAGCGGGTCCTGCGCCGGATCAATTACGAACACCCGCTCTTCAGTCTCGGCGCCGTCCGTGCCCAGGCCGAGATTCCCGCGCTCAACGCCGCCGCGCGCGGGAACACCGAGACCTATTTCGCCGGAGCATGGCAGCGCTTCGGCTTCCACGAGGACGGCCTGCTGAGCGCCGTGCGGCTGTGTTCCACGCTGCTGGGCCGCGATCCGTGGGTCACGCCCGCCGAGCTCCACGCCGCCCCGCGCACGGCCGTCGCGTCCCCGGCCTGATCGCACGCCCGCGGCCGGATCCCGAACATGAAGTCGTGTCTCTACGAGTGCCGGGTCATGCACCAGCGATTCTCCCCGCGGGTCCACCGTTTCGACTACCGGATCTTCCTTTTCGCGCTCGATCTCGACGAGCTGGAACAGGCGCCACCCCGTCTGGCGTTCTTTTCGATCAACCGGCGGAACGCGTACTCGTTTCGCGATCACGACTACCTGCCGGTGCATGAGGCGAAATTCGAACCCAGCGCCGCGCGTGCCGAGGCCGGACCTCCTGCGGCCACGACTCCCAGCCGTCCGCTCCGGGAACGCGTCGAGACGTACTGCCGGCAGCAGGGCGTGGAAATCGCCGGCGGCCGCGTGATCCTCGTCACGCTGCCGCGCGTGTTCGGCTACCTCTTCAATCCGGTGTCGTTCTACTTTTGCTACGATCGCGCGGGCCGCCCCGTTGCCGCCATCGCCGAGGTCACGAACACGTTTCGCGAGGTGAAGCCGTATTTCCTCGGTCCTGACGCCGACGCCGCCGGACGCGGGGAGTTCCGCGTGCGCGTGCCGAAGCACTTCTACGTGTCGCCCTTTTCCGACGTCGACGTCGCGTTCGACTTCACGCTGCGCACTCCGGGCGACCGGCTCGCGATCCAGATCGACGACTATGTCGGCGAGACGCGCACGCTCACCAGCACCCTGACGGGCCCCCGGCGCGAGCTGACCTCGGCGCGGCTGGCGTGGTTTACGCTCAAGTACCCGCTCATCACCCTGCGCATCATCGCGCTCATTCACTGGCACGCCCTCCGGCTCTGGCTGAAACGCGTGCCGTGGTTCGCGAAGGCCGCGCGGGCCGCCGACCAGCGCGCGCTGTACCGTCCGCATCAATCCCTCCAACTCTCCGACGCATCATGATTTCGTCCACCTCCGCCCCGCCGGATGAAGGCGCCGCGCTCGTCGCGGCACCTGCCGCCGTCACGCGCCGCTCCCGTCGCGCCACCTGGTATCGCAGCGCCCTGATCAACGCGTTTTCCGCGATGCAGCGCGGCCATCTGCGGCTCGAGCTGCCCGACGGCGGCGCGCTCGACTTCGGCTCGGCGGATGATGCGGCGAACCGGCGCCTGCCGCTTGGCCTGTCCGCGCGCGCGCACCTGAAGGTTCACCGCGAGGCGTTCTTCCGGAAATGTTTTTGGTCGGGCGACATCGGGTTTGCGGAGTCGTTCATCGACGGCGACTGGGAGACGCCGGACCTCACGGCGCTGATCGCGTTCTTCGTGCTGAACGTCGAGGACGCCCCGACGCTGTCGGGCTCCCGCCGCGCCATGCCCTCGGCGCTCAACCTCCTGCGGTTCGTGAATCGCGTCGGCCACCTGCTGCGCCCCAACACCCGCTCGATCGCCCGCCGCAACATCCGCGAGCACTACGACCTCTCGAACGACTTCTTCGCGCTCTGGCTGGATCCGTCGATGATGTATTCGTCGGCCCGCTGGCCGGCCGGCGCCCCGGACCTGACGCTCGAGGCGGCGCAGCGCGAGAAGAACGAGGCGCTCTGCCGGAAGCTGCGCCTGCAACCCTCGGACCACGTGCTCGAGATCGGCACGGGCTGGGGCGGCTGGGCCCTCCACGCCGCCGGCACGCACGGGTGCCGCGTCACGACCGTGACGATTTCGCAGCAGCAGTTCGACCTCGCGCGCCAGCGGGTCGCAGCCGCCGGCCTGAGTGATCGCGTCGACGTGCAGCTCTGCGATTTCCGCGACATCCGCGGCCAGTTCGACAAGATCGTCTCGATCGAGATGATCGAGGCGCTGGGGCACCGCTACCAGGCGACGTTCACCGACGTGGTGGCCCGCCTGCTGAAACCGGGCGGCCTGCTCGCGCTCCAGTTCATCACGTGCCCGGATGCGCGTTACGAGGAGCTGCGCCGCGGCGTGGATTTCATCCAGAAGCACATCTTCCCCGGCTCGCTGCTGCTCTCGGTCAACCGGCTCAACGGCCTGCTCGCCCGGTCCGGCGGCTTCGTCCTGCACGAGCTCGACGACTTCGGCGTCGACTACGCCCGCACGCTCGGGCTGTGGCGGGAGCGCTTCCAGGCCCGCCGCGAGGAAGTCCTGGCCCTCGGCTTCGACGAACGCTTCCGGCGGAAGTGGACCTACTACCTCTGCTACTGCGAGGCGGCGTTCGCGCTGCGAAACATCTCGGTCGTCCACACCCTGCACACCCGGGCCAACAACGTGGCCCTGGACCGGCGATGATCCTGTTTCTCCGCGGACTCTTCGTCGTCATCCTGCTGTCGATGCTCGCCGTCACGACGTGGGCGAGCCTGCACACGCCGCTGTTCGAGATTCCGCGCGAGGTGCTGCGACACCCGTGGTTCATCGCGACGCTGTTCGACGCGTACTGGGCCTTCATCGTGTTCTTCGTCTGGGCGGCGTGGAAGGAACAGTCGGCGGCAGCGCGTATCCTGTGGTTCATTACGGTGATCGCGCTGGGGAACATCGCGATGGCGGTCTACTTCCTGCGGGAACTGTTCCGCGTGCCCGCGGACGGTCCGCTCGATGCGGTGTTCACGCGGCGGAATCCCGGTTCGGTGACGCTGCCCGCCGTGCTCGTCGCCCTCAGCGTCGGCGTTTATCTCCTCGCATGAGCGCGGCCTCCGTGACGCCGGCTCCGGCCGTGCCGGCCGCCCCGCCCGGCTTCTGGCGGCGCCGCTTCGTGCAGCCGGTGCTGAACCAGCTCACGCAGGGCGTCACGCCGGACCGCATCGCCGCGACACTGGCCCTCGGCACGGTTTGCTCGCTGCTGCCGTTTCTCGGGTTCACCACCCTGCTCAATCTCGGCGTGGGGCTCGCGCTGCGGATGAACCAGCCGATCCTGCAGGCGTTGAACCAGCTGCTGGGCCCGTTGCAGCTGGTGCTGATCCTCGTCTACGTGCGCGGGGGTGAGCTGCTGTGGGGGCATACGGGCGAAGGCTTCACGGTCGGGGAGATGATCCGCGAATTTCGCGACCGCTCGTTCCTGGAGTTTCTGCAGCAGTTCGGCTGGGCCGGCATCCACGCCGCCACCGCCTGGGCGATCACGTCGCCCCTGGTCGCCGCGGCCATCTATTTCGCCTCCCGCCCGCTCCTGCGCCGGGCGGCGGCGCGGCTCTCGTCATGAACGCGTGGACCCTGATCGTGCTGGCCACGGCGGCGGCTTGCGGCGGCTTCGCGGCGTTCTACCTGCTGGCGCGACGGATCGACAATTATGGGATCGTTGACGTCGTCTGGTCCTACGCCTTTGCGTTCCTGGCCGGCTTCTACGCGCTCGCCGCCCAGGGCTGGCCCGTGCGGCGCGCCCTGATTGCGGCGATGGCCTGCGTCTGGAGCGTGCGGCTGGGCACCCATCTGCTCATCCGGGTCGCGGGACATCATCCGACCGAGGACACGCGCTACGTGCAGCTGCGCCAGGACTGGGCGGGAAATTTCGGGCCCAAGATGTTCGGCTTTTTCCAACTCCAGGCCGTATCGGTGATCCTGCTCGGCGTCGCGTTTCTCTTTCCGGCCCTTAACCCAACCCCCCACCTGCACGGGCTTGAGCTCGCGGGAGCGGGTTTGTGGTTGCTGGCCATTTCGGGCGAAGCGCTGGCCGACGCCCAGCTCGCGGCGTTCAAGCGCGACCCCGCCCACCGGGGACAGGTGTGCGACCGCGGGCTTTGGCGCTACAGCCGTCACCCCAACTACTTTTTCGAATGGCTGATCTGGGTGGCCTATTTCCTCTTTGCGCTCGCGTCGCCCTGGGGGTGGATCGCCGTGGTGGGCCCCGCCGGCATCCTTTACCTGCTGCTGCGCGTCACCGGAATCCCCCTGGCCGAACAACAGAGCCTCCGCAGCAAAGGTGACGCCTACCGGCGCTATCAGGCCGTCACGAGTGCGTTTGTACCGCTGCCGCGCAAGGCCGGCCGGGCCTAGCGGGCGGCGGGTCGACGGTTCGCCAGCGACCCAAACGACTGCGCCCCGGAAGCGGGAACGCGCCGCCCTCATCGCACCCCAAAAAAAATGTCATCCCGAGGCCGAGTGACCCACCGCCTCGTCCAGCTTCGAGAGGGTAGTCCCTGCAATCCCCGGGATGACAAAGAGGAAAATGTCCCGGCATCAACGTTCGCGCCGGAAGCCCGCAGCCAACAAACGCGCCGAGCGGCGCTAAAGCCTATATTTTGCCGAAGCTCCCGGCTTTCGGCCCGGAAGATTTCTGCCCTTTCATAGGGAAATCTCCGAAACTGCCGGCCCTGTGGTCCGCCACGAAACGTCTCCCGCCCTCATCCAAGACGCCGCCCCGCGCGTAACACTCATGGCCATGATCGACACGCTGCTCCAAAAAGACCTTGTTCCCGATGCCTGGGTGCGGATGGGAATCCGCCGCCTGCTTGCCCAACGGATTCGCGAAGAGTCCGCCCGCTATGACCGCGCGGCCTACGTGACGGATCTGAAGACCCGGCCGATCGCGGAAGACACGCGGGCGGCGAACGAACAGCACTACGAGGTGCCGACTCCGTTTTATCAGTACTGCCTGGGGCGGCGGCTCAAGTACTCCGGCTGCCTGTATCCCACCGGGCGGGAGACCCTCGACCAGGCCGAGGAGCACATGCTCGAGACCTATCTCACGCGGGCGCGGATCGCGGACGGACAGGAGATCCTCGAGCTCGGCTGCGGCTGGGGCTCGCTGTCGCTCTTCATGGCCGAACGTTTTCCCCGGGCCCGGATCACCGGCGTATCCAATTCCAGGACACAGCGTGCGTTCATCGAGGGCGAGGCGAAGCGGCGCGGATTGACCAACCTGCTTATCCTGACGCGCGACATGAACAGCTTCGACATGCCGCCCAGCCGGTTCGACCGGGTCGTGTCGGTCGAAATGTTCGAACACATGAAGAACTACCAGCGCCTGCTGGCCAACGTCGCCCGCTGGCTCAAGCCCGAGGGGCTGCTCTTCGTCCACATTTTCACGCACGCCCGGTTCTCCTATCACTTCGTGCCGAAGGACGCGACGGACTGGATGGCACGGTACTTTTTCACCGGCGGCCAGATGCCCGCCCACGACCTGCTGTTGCAGTTCCAGGATGACCTGCACCACATCGCGGACTGGAAGGTGAATGGGACGCACTACCAGCGGACCGCCGAGCACTGGCTCGAAAACATGGATGCCCATCGCGAAGAGATCCTGCCCCTGTTTGCCGACACCTATGGGGCGGGCCACGAAACGAAGTGGTGGGCCTACTGGCGCATCTTCTACATGGCGTGCGCGGAGCTCTGGGGCTACCGCAACGGCGAGGAGTGGCTCGTCAGCCACTACCTGTTCCGGAAGCCCTGAGCTTCGGAAACAACCTGTCCCTTGCAGTGACTTCCGGGCCGACGGGGGTCGGGCGCGGTCAGTAGTTCTGCCAGATCCCCGGCGTGACGAGTTCGACGACGTGCTGGTCCGGATCGCGAAAGTAGAGACTGCGCCCGCCGTCGTCCCAGCGTGTCTCGCTCTCGATCGCCACGCCCCGGGCGAGCAAGCGTTCGCGCCACGCCGCATAGTCCGAGGCTGCGATCGCGAGGCCGATATGGTGCGGACCGTGGCCGTCGTGAGGCGGGATGACACCACCGGTCACGGCCAGCGGCGTCAGCGTGGATCCACGCTGGAACAGCAGCAGGACCGATTGCGGGCCCGCCCGGAACGCCACGAACCGCCCGGGCCCCGTGCGCATCGGCTCCAGGCCCAGGACATCGCGATAGAAGGCAGCCGCGGCCGACAGATCATCGACGTACAGGATGGACTCCACGACGCCGTTGATCTTTGGGATCGGTCGATTCGGCATAGGGACAGGTTAGCATGCACCCAAATCGCCGCGTCGACCGTAAAAGTTCCGATGCTCCGCCATTGCGTCTGCCTCCTGCTTTGGGCCGTCGCCGCGATCCCCGCCGGTGCCCGCACCGTGGTCGATGCGCTGCTGAGCGATGCCCTCGCGGCCGAAGCGCGGCTTGATTCCCGCCGGGCGCTGGAGTTGCTGCTGGAGGCGGAGCGCGCCCGGCCCGACGATGCGACCATCCTGCGCCGGATCGCCCGGCAGTATTCCGACCTGACGGTGGAGCTGCCGGACGCAGCAAGCCGGAAAAAGGCGGTGGAACGGGCGTTGGACTACAGCCAGCGCGCGGTGTCGCTTGATCCCGCCAATCCCGAAGGGGTCCTGTCCCTCGCCGTCTGCTACGGCAAACTCGCTCTCTACAGCAGTACCCGCGAAAAGGTGGAACTCTCCCGGCTGGTCCGCCTCAAGACCGAGCGCGCGCTCGCCCTCGATGGCGACTATGCCTGGGCGCACCACCTGCTTGGACGCTGGCATTACGAGGTCAGCGATCTGGGTGCGATGGCGCGCTGGGCCGTCCGGCTCATTTATGGGGGCCTGCCTGACGCCTCGACGGCCGACGCCGTCCGCCACCTGGAACGCGCCGTCGCCCTCGAACCCGACCAGCTCCAACACCAACTGGAGTTGGGATTCGCCTACCTCGCGCATGGGGAGCGGGAAAAGGCCCGGGCGGCATTCGAAGCCGGCCTGGCCATGCCTTCACGGCAAAAACACGACGAACCCGCCAAGCAGCGCGCGCGCGCCGCGCTGGCTAAACTCTGAACCCGGGAGCGCGGCCGTCTCCGGCCGCATGCAAGCCCTGCGACCGGGGACGGCCGCGCTCCCAGGGAGGGGAAACTCAAATTCGATAGAACGCCTCGGCATTCCGCACGTAGACGCGTTGCTGTTCATCCATCGAACAGCCCCGGAGCGCGTCATCGAGCGTGGCCACCCAGCGCGGATAATCCGTCGCCTGCGCACTGACCGGCCAGTCGCTGCCAAACATGACGCGGTCGAAACCGAAACAATCGATCGCATGATCGAGATACGGCCGCAAATCCGCCGGCGTCCACGCCGACCAATCCGCCTCGGTCGCCAACCCGCTCAACTTGCAGAACACGTTTTCCAAGCGCGAGAGCTCACGTAACTCCGCGCGCCAGGGTTCGAACGTGCCGGCCTTGATGCCGGGCTTGCCGATGTGATCGAGCACGAAGCGGACATCCGGACATTGTCGCACGAGCTTGATCACGGCGCCCAATTGCCGGTGGTAGATGCAGAGATCAAAACTCAGCCCGTACCGGGGCAGGAGCTGCACCCCGCGCACGAAGTCCGGGCGCAGGCAGAAAGCGTCATCCCGCTCTTCCTGGAGCAAGCGGCGGACGCCCTTCACCAACGAATTCCCCGCCAGTCGCGCGAGAGCCGGCTCGATCGCCGGCCCGTTTTCCAACGCCGCCTGGGCCACGATGCCGCGCAACCGCGGTTCCGCCGCCGCGAGTTCCGTCACCCATTCGGCTTCCGCCTGCGACTGGACCGGATCGCACTCGCATTGGACGAAGACGAACTTCGCCACCGCCACTGATCCACACGCCCGGCGATAATCCGGTGGCAGGTGACTCCGGTGGAGCGCCGGCACGCCCGCGAGCCAGGCATAGCGGAGTCGTTCCGGGTCCCAAAGGTGCACATGCGAATCAACGAGGGGGAAGGACGGCATGGAAAACGGATTCAGGGTTTCCCGGAAAGAATGTCCAAACATCCTCGACGAGCACCCCCGAAAATGGGGAAAGCCGGGCCCCGTGGAGGAGCGCTTTGTTCCGCGACCTGGCGTCCCTTCGAACGATCGGTCGCGGCAGAACGCCGCTCCTACCGCGTCAGACCCGGTCCGCACCAAAGAGTCCGCGGGCAGCTTTGGCCAAAAGATGCACAGCCAGCCCAGGTCACGCAGGCTAGACTCGGGAAAACTCCCCCACGTCATGAAAGCCAACATCGGATCCTACGACGCAGGCGTTCGGTTTATCGCAGGTTGCAGCCTGCTGTTTTTCAGTGTGAACGGGCTGGGCTGGTGGGCGCTGCTCGGACTTGTTCCCATCCTCACGGCCGCGATCGGCTTCTGTCCGCTTTACTGCCTCCTGCGCGTCAATACCGCGCGCTGGGAAGACGAGCACGAGCCAGCTCACCGGCCTCCGCCCTCGGATCGCCTGTCGCACTCCTGAGCAAGGGTCGGCCGCGGAGTCTTGCCCCCAAACCCGCCCCCGAATCGGAGGGTCGGCGGAGTCACTTTCGTTCCAGCATCCGCCGCAATTCCGCTTCATCAAGCAGGGGGACGCCGAACGCGCGCGCCCGGTCGAGCTTCGCGCCGGGTTCGGCACCGACCACGACGTAATCCGTCGACCGGCTGACGCTGCTCGCGACCCGCCCGCCGGCCGCCTCGATTTTCTCCGTCGCCTGGACCCGCGACAGCGTCGGCAGCGTGCCGGTCAGCACGAACGTCTTGCCCCGCAACGTCGTCGCGGCGGGCGACGGTGAGGTCGCCGCCACACCCAGCCGGACCAACTCCGCGATCAAATCCTGATAGCGCGGTTCGGCCAAGACTGCGACCCACTCCGGCCCCTTCTCCGCCAACCCCGGCAAACTGCCACACCGGAGCGCCAGGTCCTTCGCGGTGGTGACGCCCACCTGCGGAATGCCAAGGCCGTGGATCACCCGCCAGAGCTCCGCCCGCTTGCTTCGCTCGATCGCCGCCAGGAGCTGATCGACCGAGCGTTCGTTGTCGCGGCCGAGACTCAACAGGTCGGCTCGGCGCAAACGATACAGATCCGGAATCGCAGTCACCCAGCCCTGCCCCACCAAGATGTCGACCATGGCCGGGCCCAGGCCCTCGATGTCCAACGCGCGCTGCGACGCATAATGCTCGATCTGACGCCGCAATTGTCCCGGGCACGCCGGCCCCGTGCATCGCACCGCCACGGTTTCCGGCTCGCGAGAGACGGGTGCAAAGCACGCCGGACACACCGACGGAAAGACGAACGGCCGCGACTCCGCGGGCCGCCGGTTCCGGTCCACCCCGACGATCGCCGGGATCACGTCACCGGCCCTCTCCAGATACACCATATCGCCGACCCGGACGTCCTTGCGGGCTATCTCCTCGCGGTTGTGCAGGGTCGCGCGGGCGACCGTCACTCCGCCCAAAGTCACCGGCTCGAGCTCCGCCACCGGCGTGAGCACACCCGTCCGCCCCACCTGCAGCGTGATCGCCCGCACCCGCGTCTCCCTGCGCTCCGGCTCAAACTTGTACGCCACCGCCCAACGCGGCGCGGTGTCGCTGGCACCGACGATCCGCTGGTCGGCAAATCGATTGAGCTTCACGACGGCACCGTCACTCGGAAACGCGAAGCCGTCCCGGGCGCGTCGCACCGCCTCGACCGCCTCGTCCAGCCCGGCGCGGCCCTGCGCCGGCCAGCTGACGGGAATCCCCGGCAGGCCCCAAGTCGCCAGCGCGGCCTGCAGCTCGCGTTGCGACGCCGGCGCCGCTGCCGCCGGCTCGATCGTCCCCAGCGCGAAACACGCCACGCGCAAACCGCGGCGCACGCTCTCCGCCACGTCGTGCTGCCGCACCGTGCCGGCGGCCAGCGCGCGCGGATGCGCAAATCGCGGCTCGCCGGCGGCCTCGCGCTCGGCATTCACCCGCGCAAACTCGTCCAGGGGCACGTAGATCTCACCGCGGACCTCCAGCCGCTCCGGTCGCACTCCGCCCGCGTCAGGGAGCCGCAGCGTCCGCGGCACGTTCGAGATCACCGCGACGTTCGCCGTGATATCGTCGCCTTCGACGCCGTTGCCACGGGTCACCGCGCGCACCAGGGAACCGTGCTCGTAGACAAGGCTGACCGCCAGGCCGTCCAGCTTCGGCTCGACCACGTATTCCGGATTCTCGCGGCCCAACACCCCGGCAATGCGCGCGTGGAAAGTCTGCAGGTCGGCCGGCGAGTAGGCCTTGGCCAGACTCAGCATCGGAAGCGCGTGGCGCCGCGTCGCGAATCGCCCCGTCCGATCGTCCCCGATCCCGGCGAGCGACGGCACGGACCGCGCCGCGTCGGGATGACGCCGCTCCAGTTCCTCCAACTCCCGCCGCAGCCGGTCGTAGGTGGCATCGGGAATCTCCGACGTGGACTGCCGGTGGTACAGGTCGTCATGCCGGGCAATTTCAGCCCGGAGCACGGTGATCTTTTCGCGTGCGGCATCGGGCGTCTCGGCCGCGGACACCGCACGGGTGAGAAGAATCAGGAGAAGAAAAACGAATCGCGCCTTCATGGGCCCGAGCGCAGCGCGTCGTCCGGCGACAGACGATAGCGCCGAAACCCCAAATCACGGGCCGCACCGGAGCGATCGGACGACAGGATGAACAGAGGTTACAGGATGGCCGCCGGCGGCGAGCCAGGAAGAACCACGGATTCGTCTCAACGGAGCCTCCCCTTTCCATCATGCCTATCCTGTCCCCAAAACCGGCACTGCGAAACGGACCTGGCCGCGTAGTCGTCCAAATCGCCGCCGGCAGTCGACCCGGTCAATCGACCCGCGCAACGGCTAACCGAGCGCCCGCATCACCTCGCGCACACACACCGCGCCGAAAACCAGCAGACACACGATCAGCGCGGTGTTGCCCAGCCGGCGGTTCGCGAGGGCGCCGACCCATTCGCGCCGGTTGTTGAGATATAGCAGGGTGCCCGCGAGAAACGGCATGAAGAACGCGCCGGCGATCGAGAACGTCACGACCACGCCCACCGGCTCGCGGTGCCACAGCAGCACGAGCGGTGGCCCCGCGAGATACGCCACGGCGGCGAGATAGACTCTCCGGCTGCCGACTTCCCTTTCCGTCTCACTTCTGTCTTTCGCTGTAGGCGGGGTGCCCTCAC
>JAEUHA010000121.1 GCA_016793535.1 Opitutaceae bacterium
CGGTGCACCTGTTGGACCTGCCGGTCGAGACGATCAGCAGCCGCTTTGGCACCGATGCGTTTCCGAGCGCGCTGCCCGAGTTCAAGCCGCTGGCCTTCGACCTGCACCTGCTCGGGGAGCTGATCCGGCCGGCGCTGGCGATCACGCTGCTCGGCGCGATCGAGTCGCTGCTCTCGGCGGTGGTGGCCGACGCCATGATCGACGACCGGCACGATTCGAACCAGGAGCTGATGGCGCAGGGCGTCGCGAACGTCGTGGTGCCGTTCTTCGGCGGCATTCCCGTCACGGGCGTGATCGCGCGCACCGCGACCAACATCCGCAACGGCGCCGGCACGCCGGTCGCCGGCCTCGTGCACGCGGGCGCGCTCCTGGCGATCGTGCTGGTCGCGGCGCCGGTGGCGAAATTCATCCCGCTCGCGGTGCTCGCCGCCGTGCTGGTCGCGGTGGCGCTGAAGATGGGCGACTGGGCGGAGTTTCGCGTCCTGCACCGCCATACCAAGAGCGACGCGGCGGTCTTCCTGGTGACCTTCGTGCTCACCGTGATCTTCGACCTCACTGTGGCGGTCGAGGTCGGGATGGTGCTGGCGGCGGGCCTGTTCATCAAGCGGGTGACGGACACGACGCGGGTGACGGCGCTCGACGAAGCCGGCGCGCCGGGGCAGGGCCACGAGCCGCTGCCGGCGCTGCCGCGCGGGGTGCTGGTCTACCGGGTGTTCGGAGCGCTGTTGTTTGGCGCGGCGGACAAGCTCGACAGCGTGCTGCGTCGGGCTGGCGCGGATACACGGGTCGTCGTGTTGCACCTGGCGGCGGTCACCGCGCTCGATGCCACGGCGCTGAACGCCCTCGATTCACTGCACGCCAAGCTGCGGCGGCACGGCAAGCACCTGGTGCTCAGCGGACCGCACACGCAGCCGTACAGCCTCATGGCGAAGTCGGGGTTCCTCGAACGGGTCGGCGAGGAGAATGTTGCGGCCGACCTCGCCGCCGCGGTGGCCCGCGCCGAAGTGCTCATCCGCGGCTGAAACCATTCCGCCCGGGAACCGCATGACGTCGAGGATCGAGTCTCCGCTCCGCCGCGCTTCCGTGCCGCTCCTGCTGCGATCCAGTCGGCGCCCCGCAACCGGCGGGCAACCAATGGCAATCCGTGCGGAGTCGGATCCGCCCGAGCCGGCTAGTCTCGGACGTTGGACACGAAGCTGAACAACGCCGAGGTGTTTCCGCCTCGGCCGGGATGCGCCGTCTGTGGCCGGGATACGGAGTCCGGCGGGAGCTTCATGCGACTGCACGTCGCCCGCGGTCGGATGGAGTTCTGCACCCCGCAATGCGTGTTGACCTACCGGGCGGGACCGGAGCGCTTTCCCGGGGCGGATACGCCGGCGGTGGACGGGTGGCAGGCCTGGGCGGTGCGCTGGGGGCCGTGACGGCTCGAACTTTTCGCTACAGGGGACTCGGATCCAAACGGGGGTGAGCGCACTGCGGCCAGCCCACGCTGACGCCATGGCTGCGCAGGCTGGGACGTGGGTGCCGTCGAATTGCGCCCCATCGCGGGTCGCAGCACGGAGTGGGGAAATGAAACGGCCGGAGACGATCGGCGTGCCGGGGGCGTTTGGCGTCGGCCATCGGCGACGCGTGGGTTGAAGTGAGTGGGCGGAGAGTTTGGCGCCGGCGTTTGTGCGAGCAGGCGTTCAGCGGTGATGAGCGTTTTTGGCAACTTTGTGGCGGCTCCACCTGCTTGTTGCCGTCGGCCAGGGGGTACAGCATTCGCATGTCTCCCCCAGGTTAGTTCACCCCACTTTGTTTCTTTATGAAGACGCTCCGTCCTGCGTTGCACGGATTTCTGATAGCCGCATTGCACGTGCCGGCCTTTGGCCAGACCTCACGGCCGCCAACTCCGGCGAGTCAATCCGAGGCGGCTCCCATTGTGCTTTCGCCCTTCGAGGTGAACACCGAGCGCGACGACGCCGAGTACCGCGCCAATCACGCCGCCAGTTCGAATCGGTTCAATACATCGATCTTCGACACCCCGCAGTCAGTGACGGTGCTCACGGAGGCGTTTCTCCGTGACATGGAGGTGGTGGACATTCTCGAAGAGGCGTTGATCTACGTGCCGGGAGTTGCCCGCGGCGAATATGGGACCGGTGGCGAAAGCAACGTCACCATTCGCGGCCAGCCCGTGCCCGAGACGCTGCACGACAACATGCCTGCCCTCTACACGAACGTGCGGCCCGATTCGGCGATTATCCAGCGGGTCGAAGTCATCAAGGGATCGTCGTCGTCTCTCTACGGCAGTTCCTGGCCCGGCGGCATCGTCAACATGATGACGAAACGCCCCCTGGAGAACCGGCGCTATGACTTCACGCTGCAGCTGGGCAGCCACCAATTCTTCCGCTCGGTGATGGACCTCACCGGTCCCCTCAATCGGAGCGGAACCTTGCGGTACCGGCTGATCGGGGCCTTCGAGGACAGCGACAGCTTCCGCGACCTCGTGAACAACGACCGGCTCACGCTCTTTCCGGCGCTCTCCTACGTGTTTCGTCCGGGCACGCAGGTCGGCGTCTCATTCGAGTACCTGCACTCCCGCCAGACCGCGGATCCGCACCTGCCGATCCTCACGGGTCAGACCCAGGTCACGCTGCCGCGGGAACGCTTTCTCGGTCTGCCCGACCGCGATTACGAAGTCCACAAGCGCGCGCTGCGCGTCTTCTTCGATCATCGCTTTACCGACAACTGGGCGCTGCGGTTCAACTATGTCGGGACCGATATCACGGCCGACAAGGACAATGGCCAGCTCACCGGCACCGCCAACGCTGTCACCCGTCGCCAGGCCCGCCGGCAGAACCGGCAGTTCATCGTCGACGAGACGCACGCCGCGCAGGTCGATGTGCTGGGCCGCGCCGAACTCGGGGGCGTCACTCTGCGCTCGTTGATCGGTTTCGACATCCAGGACCGGCCCTGGCGCGATCTGATCACGACCGCCAACAACCTCACGCCCAACTTCGTGGATATCGACCGGCCGACGTTCAACTACGTGCTGACCGGTGCGCCGATGACCCTCAACAACAACACCTCGAAGACGACCTCGTATGGTGGTTACGTGCAGAGCCAGGCCTCGATGCTGCGCGAGCGGCTCCAGTTCATCGTGGGGTACCGGCTCGATGGGATGACGCAGGAATCGACGAGCCTTACGCTGCCCGCGCCGGTGAAGTACACGCCGCCAAATGTCGTCACGCCGCGCTACTCGGTGATGTTTCGTCCGACGGACCGCGTGAGCGTGTATGCGACGTACGGCGAGTCGTTCCGTTTCGAAACCTCGGGCCGCCCGATCTTCGGCACTGATCGTCGGCTCGATCCGACGACCGGCGTGCTCTACGAAGTCGGCGCGAAATCGCGCTTCTTCGATGGCCGTTTGAACGTGGACCTGGAGGTCTTCGAGTTGACGAGGGAAGGGATCGTCGTCGCCGATCCGGATCATGCCGGCTTCGTGCTGCAGACCGGACTCGAGCGTTCGGAAGGCTATGCGATTTCGTTCAGTGCCGACCCGATTCCCGGCCGGTTGACGATGTTTGGCGGCTATGGTTTTACCGACGGGAAGGTGGAGCGCGATCTCAACCCCAATCTGGTGGGCAAGCCGCTGCGGGGAACGCCCAAGCACAGTTATACGTTCTTCGCCAAATACCGCGTGCCGAAGGGGCCGCTGAAGGGCTTCGGATGCGGACTCGGCGTGCAGTATAGCGACGTGCAGTACGGGCCGACCAACCAGAACTTCTCGGCGCCGGCGTACACGGTGTTCAACGCGCAGATGAACTACGCATGGCGCAACTACAGCTTCAACGTGGCCGCGAATAATCTGTTCGATAAGGTGTACTGGCGGCCCGGGGGCAACAACGGCAACCGGGCGGGAGATCCGCTCACGATTCGCGGCTCGATTCGTGCGCGATTCTAACTTGCGCGGGCTTCCGGTGCAGGCACCGACAACCCAGGCCTTGACCGGCGGATGCCCGCGCGGGAGCGTCGGGTCCGTGGCGAGGCGAATTCTCATGCTTTGCGCCAGCGGCTGCCTGGTTGCCGTCCTGGCGGGTGCGGATAGGGTGGGAGACCGTCTCGCCGGGTTCGCCGAGCGACGCGACCAGGCATTTGTGATCGCGCTGCAACGTCCGTTTCCCCGCGAGCCGAAGGACAATCCTGCCGACCGGGTGAGCCGGACGCCGGAATGGCGGCGCTGGGCGATTCCCCGGGTGCAGAAGGCCCTGATCGACCTGTATCAGGAGCGTGATGCGGCGGCGGCGAGCCAGTTGATCCAGGAAACGGCGGAGACGCTGAGGCGCCATCCCGCCCGATTTATGGCGGGTCCCTCGGCGCTCTACTGGGAGGGCATTCTGTTCACGCGCGTGCATGGCCTCTTTGGTGCCGAAGGGCTGCGGCGGTCCGGCCGTCTCTCGATCGCGGCGGAACAGGCCCTGGCGGACCTGTTGTGGGATTGGTGCGACGCCACCTCGCGTATCAGCCTGGCGGATCCGCGTCGCGTGTGGGAACACCAGGGCACCGAGAACCACGTTGCCATGCGCCTGGCTACCGTGTGGGCCGCGACCTGGATTCTTTCGCGTGATCCCCGCTACCAGGCCCGGCAGCTGGCGGATGGGGCGACGCCCGCGGCGCACCACCACGCCTGGAACCTGTTTGCCAAGGCCTGGATTCGGGAGCACGGCCAGCGTGGCCTGCTGGTCGAGGTGGCAGCTCCGGGGTATTCGGCGGACACGCTGCAATGC
>JAEUHA010000360.1 GCA_016793535.1 Opitutaceae bacterium
AGATGTCGTCGAGCGCCGCGGCGCGCTTCACCTGATTCGCGGCGGCGAACTTCTCGTCCCAGTAGACGTCGAACGCGATCACGTTCATCCCGAACGCACGGGCGCGGACCGCGACCTCTTTTCCGATGCGGCCGAGGCCGACGATGCCGATGGTCTTCTCGAGCAGCTCGTGGCCGGTCTTGCGCTTCCAGCCGCCGGCGCGGGTGGAATCGGTGTGGAACAGGAAATTCTTCTCCAGCGCGAGCAGCAGCAGGAAGGTGTGCTCGGCGACCGTGGTGTGATTGACGCCCGGCGTGAAGAGCAGCGGCAGGCCGAACTCGGTGCAGGACTTCACGTCGATCTTGTCGACGCCGATGCCGTACTTCGAAAGGACCTTCAGCTTCGGCCGGGCCTTCTCGAGCACCTGGCGGGTGATCATGTCGTCACCGCAGATGTAGCCGTCGACGTCCCCCACCAGCGCCAGGGTGTCGGCCTCGTTGAGCGGACCGCGGGCCCGGATCACTTCCCAGCCGGTCTCGGCCAGGAGCTTGTGGTGCTCGCCCGGGGTGTCTTGGAACGAGGTGGTCGTGAGGAGGATTTTCGTCATGGCTGCAGGAAGGGGTTTTCTCGCACACGCCTCGGACGGAGGAAAGCGAAAGTTTGGTCATGACGTTAAACGCTTGCGCCGGGGGCGGGGCTGATCGGAACGCGGCCATCAGGGGTACCCACGAAACTCGCGAAAAAGGAGCAGAGTGGAGGGCCCACGGAACACACCGAGGAGTACACGGAAACGAGAAGGGCTCATTTCCGTGTGCTCCGTGGGTTCCGTGGGCAACCTGACCTTTCGGGTGATTCGGGGACATCTGCAGGCACCCGTGCGCGGTCCCGCCTGGCCGTTATCGGATTGAAAACCGAGGCCGGTCATCCATCAGGTGTTTTTCTCCATGCCTGCCCACGCCGCCGCCACCCGTGCCCTGCGCCGGAAACTCGGAGCCCGCGTCGTCCTGACCGACGACCCGGCCCTGACCGAGGCGTCGTATGACAGTGCGAAGATTCCCTTCCGGCCCGAGGCGGTCGTGCGGGTGACGGAGGAAGCGCAGGTCGGCGTTGTGCTGGTGCTGGCCAACCGCCATGGCGTGCCCGTCACGACCCGCGGCCGCGGCACGACCCTGACGGGCGCGGCCACACCCGTACGGGGCGGCTGGGTGCTCGACCTGCTGGGGTTGAACGCGATCGCCGTCGACGACGAGGCCGGGATGGCGCACGTCGGCGCGGGCGCAAAGGTCGGCGATCTCCAGCGTGCGGTCGAAGCCCGCGGCTGGTTCTACCCGCCCGATCCGTCGTCGAAGGAATACTGCACCATCGGCGGCAACATCGCCTGCAACGCCGGCGGCATGCACGGCGGGAAGTACGGCGTCACGCGCGATTTCGTCGTCGCGCTGCGCGGGTTTCTGCCGACGGGCGAATTCGTGCAGTGGGGCACGGCGACAAAGAAGTTTTCCGCCGGCTTCAACCTGCGTGACCTTTGGATCGGCAGCGAGGGCATGCTGGGGGTCGTGACCGGTGCCGTCTTGAAACTGATTCCGCGGCCGGCCGAGCGCTGGACGCTGCTGACATCGTTCAAGGACGAGACGGCCGCGCTGCAGGCGGCCCTGGCTTTGTTTCGGTCGCGGGTGCAGCCGGCGATCTGTGAGTTTCTCGACCGCGAGAGCGTGTTGTGCGCGGAGCGGGCGACGGGGCGGGTGGTGTTTCCCGGTCAATCAGGCCGGCCGGTCATCCTGCTCGAACTCGCCGGCTCGAAAGCCGAGCTGCGCGAACAGCGCGCCGCGGTGCTGGCATGGGCGGGTGACTACGCGACCGCCCATCGCGCGGCGCGCACCCGCGACGAGGCGGAGCAGCTGTGGGCGGTGCGCCGCAAATGCTCCGGGGCGATGTTCGAGCTCGGCGATGCGAAGCTCAACGAGGACATCGTGGTCCCGATGAAGAATTACGTGCAGTTCGCGCGTTTCCTCGCGCGGCTGAAGCGGGAGTCGGGGCTGCACATTCCGACCTTCGGGCACCTCGCGGACGGCAATCTCCACGTGAACATCATGTATCACAAGGCCGTGCCCGCGGAGTGCCGCACCGCGGAGCGCACGGTGCAGACGTTGATGGAGACGGTGGTCGCGCTCGGCGGCGCGATCTCCGGCGAGCACGGCATCGGGCTCGCGAAGACCCCGTTCCTGCGCCTCCAGCATTCGCCCGCGCAGGTGCGCGCGATGCAGGCGGTGAAGCGGGCGCTCGATCCCCGCGGGGTGCTCAACCCGGGCAAGATGTTCGAGCGATTCGAGGTGTGGAAGCATCCGCGGCTCGAGGTGAAGCTGCCGTGGGATCACAAGTGAGTTTAGCTCGGAGCGCGGGCGTCCCCGGCCGCAGTTCGACTTGTTGCGGCCGGGGACGGCCGCGCTCCCAGGGTATCCCCCCTTGAAACGCCGTCTCGAACAACTCCTCACCGCCGGTGCCCTGGCGCTCGTCGTGTGGTTCATCCACTGGACCGTCGCCGCCAACAACGGCTTCGCGAACTGGGACGACCTCGACTATTACCAGATGCTGGTGCGCGGCTGGAAAAAGGGACAGCTCCACCTCGACCATGAGCCGTCGCCCGAACTGCTCGCGCTGCCGGACCCGTACGATCCCGCGCGCAACGAGGGCCTGAAGCTGGGCGATGCGACTCTGTATCGGGGAAAGTACTACCTCTATTTCGGGTCCGCTCCGGCCCTCACGCTGATGCTGCCGCACTCGCTCCTGACCGGGCGGATAATGACGATGGGCACGGCGACGTGCGTCTTTGTCACGCTCGCGTTTCTCACCGCCAGCGGCCTCTGGCTGGCGATCCGGCGCCGGTATTTTCCGGCGAGTGCGCTCTGGCTGGCGCCGCTCGGCGTGCTGCTCCTCGGCTTCGGCACGCACCTGCTGGCGCTCGCGCAGCGGCCGATGATCTGGGAGCTGCCGATTTCGGGCGGAGTGTTCTTCACGCTGCTGGCGGCGGCGGCGTGCTACCGGGCGATCCACGGGCGGCGCCCGCTGCTGGCGATGGCGGCGGCCGGTCTGTGCCTGGGGCTCGCGGTCGGCTCGCGTCCCACCTGCCTGTTCGCGGCGCCCCTGCTGCTCGGTCCGGTGTGGCTGGCGTGGCGGGAGAATCCGCGGGGCCGCGAGTGGCTGCGGCGGGCGGTGGCGGCGATCGTCCCGCTCGGCGCCTGCGGTGTCGCCCTGATGGCGCACAACTATGCGCGCTTCGACAACCCGCTCGAGTTTGGGCAGAACTACCAGCTCTCGGGCGCGTTCGAAGGGCAGCAGACGCACTTCAGCCTGCGCTACCTGGCGCATAACTTCGCGACCTACTTCTTCCACGTGTTCCGGTGGACGGGGGAGTTTCCCTTCGTGCAGGCGTACGGTCCGGTCGTTCCGGACATCCCGGGGTACTTCGGCACGGAGGAAGTGAGCGGCCTCGCCGTCACGTTTCCCTTCCTGTGGTTCCTCCTGGCTCTGCCGCTGGCCTGGTGGCGGCGGGAGGGCCCGGAAGTCCGCCCGCTGACCGCGATGGTCGGCAGCCTCGCGGGCGCCGCGCTCCCGGTGACCGGATTGATCCTGTGTTATTTTTCGACCTGTGCCCGCTACCAGACGGACTTCGCCGTCGGGCTGGGAATCCTGGCGCTCGTCGGCCTGCTTTCGCTCGAACGCTGGGCGCAGCAGGTGCGGTGGGGCTGGCTGCACGCGCCGGCGGTCGCGGGGTTGGCCACGGTGACGCTGATCTTTGGGTTGCTGCTCAGCTTCGATTACCACGGTCGGTCGGTGCAGCGCGGCGCGCCGGCGACGTGGCAGCGGTTCGACCGGGTGTCGTATGAAGCACTGGCCGGCATCGGACAACGGCTCGGCTGGATCAACGGCCCGAGGGTCATCAAGGTGCGGCTCACGCCGCGTCCGGTGGGGACGGTGGAGACGTTTTGGGAAGCGACGGATCCACGCGCGGCCGAACGAATCCTGATCGAGCATATCGGCGAACGCTTGATCCGCTTCGGCTTCCAGCGGGGAGACGCGTCCGCCCAGTGGGGCCGCCCGCTGAGCTGGGAAATGGATCACTCCCACGCGGTCGACATCCAGGTGCCGTCCCTTTATCCGCCCGGAGATCCGTCCGGCTGGGAGAAAGTCGTCGGCCGCTTCGCCTTCCGCGCCCGCACGGCGGTGGCCGTGTGGTTCAGCAGCGGCCGCGCGCTGGGGCTCGTCGTCGAACCGTTGCCGCAGACGATTCAGCCGGGCGGGCGGCTGGGCGGTGATTTTAGCGGCGAGGTGCGCAGTCACCGGACACGGTTGTTTCGTCCCGACGAAGTCCAGCCGGCCGGCCTCGTGGCGCCGGAAAAGAAGCGGGGAGGCGTGTTGAGCATGCGCCTGGTGTTGCCGCTGCAACTGCAGGAGTCGGGCGAGCCGATCTTTGCCTCCGGGGCCCATTACCGTTCCACCATCGTGTGCGTGCGCGCCGTGCCCGGGGGCTACAAATTCGTGTTCGAGAACTACGGCGGGGAAACCGTGGAGTCGGAGGTGATACCGCTGGCGCCGGGCGGACACCGGGTGGAACTTGAGTTGCCCCATTTCCGGCCTGAGGCGTTCGGTGAGGAGCACACCGGGCGGGTCGTCGTCCGCGTCGATGGCCGTGAAGTCCTGCGTTCGTGGCAAGTCGCGTATCCGTCTCCCTGGGGTGACGAAGCGTACGGGCGCAATCCGTTCGGCACGACGTGTGCGAATGAGTTTCGCGGCTGGCTGCTCGACGCGAAATGGAGCGCCGCGGAGGAGTGAGCCGGGGCCCACGGAACACACCGATCACACGGAAGAGGTGAGACGGATCAGGCTTTGCTTTTTCGCCTCTCGCTGAGCGGCGCCCACGCCTAGTGACCGCGGACTTCGCCGCTGGCGCGGACACTTCCTTTATCCGCGCAATCAGCGTAATCCGCGGTTAAGTGGAGAGGCTTGGGTTGATCGGTGTAAGGCGATTTTCCGTGTGCTCCGTGCGTTCCGTGGGCGCACCTGCCCGGCTCGCTCTCGAACTCCCGCTACCTGCGCGTCAACGCCGCCGCGGCCGCTTCCTGGAAGGCCTGGCGAACGCCGCTCGCGTCGCTGTTCGGGAAATTCGCGCGCTGCACCATCAGCAGGTAGGCCACGCCCTTCACCGGATCGATCCACGCCTGCGTGCCCCATGCGCCGCCGTGGCCGAAGGTGCCCGGCGAAAGCATCGCGGCGGGACCGTCGTGGGGCGTCTTCAGGATGCAGGTGCCGATGCCCCAGCCGTACTTGGTGCCGTGACGCCCGAACGCCTCGGCCTGGAAGAAACCCGTGGGGAGGTCGCCGGTGTGGACCGAGGTCAGCACCTGGAACGCCTGCTCGCTCAGGATGCGTTTGCCGCCGAAGGTGCCGCGATTGAGCAGCAACTGGCAGAAGCGCGCATAGTCAGCGGGGGTCGAGAAGAGCCCGCCGTTGCCCTGCGGCGGATTCGTGCGGTGCCCGTAGGTTGCGCGGGGCGGCGCGACCTCGAGCGCACCCGTGTCCTTGTTTTTCAAATACGCGATCGCGAGCCGCGCTTTCTGGGCGTCGGTTGGATAGAACGTTGTGTCCTTCATGCCGAGCGGCGCGAACAGCCGCTGCTGCAGAAAGGCGTCGAAGCTCAGCCCGCTGACCACCTCCACGATCCGGCCGGCGAGGTTGATGCCTGACTGGCAATAGCGCCACTGGGCGCCGGGCTCGCCGGTCATTTTTGCGCCCAGCCAGACCGGCACCAGGTCGGCGAGCGAACGGGCCTTGAGCGTGGCCGCGTCGGGCGCCTCGCCGAGGCCCGACGTGTGCGTCAGGATCTGCGTGATCGTGAGGTTCGCGGGCTTGCCCGACGGGGTCTTCAACTGGGCGAACTCGGGGATGAACTTGGCGACGGGATCATTCACGTTGAGCTTCCCTTCGTCCTGCAACAGCAGCACGGCCACGCCCGTGATCGGCTTGGACATCGAGGCGATCCAGAAGAGCGAGTCGGGGGCGATCGGGCGCCGGGTGGCAAGATCGGCGACGCCCGTGCTTTCGAGGTGCACGATCTTGTCGCGGGTGAGCACGACGGTCACCGCACCCGAGATTTCCCGCTGGTCGATCTTCGCCTGCATCGCGGCGCCGATGCCGGGCAACTGGGGCGCGGCCAGGCCGGTGACGCCGGTGACGGTGCTGAGGGTAAGGGCTACGAGCAGGGGGCGGAGTTGCATGGGTGAAGGGGGTTGGAGGGACGCCGGAGTCTCGCGTAGCGGGGTGTGGGTCGGACGTAAAGGCTCGTTCCACCCGCGGGCCGCGCTGACCGTGAATGCCCTGTGAACAACCTTTCCGGTTTTTCCATTGCGGGGCGCGGGGGCGGGCCTTCAATCGGCCGCTTCCTCCTGCATGTATCTCAAGGCGCTCAAGCTCCATGGCTTTAAAAGCTTCGCGGATCCGACCACGCTCCGGTTCGAACCGGGTGTCACCGCGGTGGTGGGCCCGAACGGATGCGGCAAGTCGAACATCGCTGATTCCATCCGCTGGGTGCTGGGTGAACAGAGCGCCAAGGCGCTGCGCGGCGGGAAGATGCAGGACGTCATTTTCGAGGGCGCCGACACCCGGAAGCCGGCGCAGCTGTGCGAGGTTTCGCTGCTGCTGACCGACTGCGAGAAGCAGCTCGGCAGCGAGTTTCACGAGATCGAAATCATGCGTCGCGTGCACCGCGACGGGCAGAGCGAGTATTCGTTCAACGGGCAGCCGTGCCGGCTGAAGGATATCCAGAAGCTTTTCATGGACACCGGCATTGGCCGGACGAGCTACTCGATTATGGCGCAGGGCCAGATCGACCAGATCCTGTCCTCCAAGCCCGAGGAGCGGCGCGCGGTGTTCGAGGAGGCGGCCGGCATCACGAAGTACAAGTCCCAGCGGCGTGAGGCGCTGCAGAAGCTTGCGTTGACGGATCAGAACATGGCGCGCGTCGCCGACGTGATCGGTGAAGTGGGCCGGCAGATCGGCAGTCTGCGCCGGCAGGCCTCGAAGGCGATGCGTTACAAGCGGCTCAATCACCGGCTGCGCCACCTGGCGCTGGCCTGGAGCGGCTATCACCACGCGCAACTGACCTCGACGCTGGGCGAACTGGAGGCGAAGGTCGCGACCTTGCGGGCGGCGGCGGACGAGCGCCGGCAGAATTTCGAGGCCCAGGAATCCGCGCTCGCGGAAAAGCGGGCTCACCGCAGCCGGCTCAACCAGCGCGTGCAGGACGCGCAGCAGGCGGTGTTCGACCTGCGCTCGCAGCGGGAGGCGGCGGAGAACGCGGCCAACCTCGCGCAGATCAAGCGCAGCGGCCTTGAGGACCGGCTCGCCTCGTCGCGCGACACGCTCGGCGAAATCGAAATGCAGTTGCGCGAAGTCGCGGCCCAGGTGGATTCGGGCGCGACCGACAAGCAGACGCAGCTCGAACTGCTGGGCGGCAGCGACGCCGTCTTCCAGCAGCGCAACCGCGAGCTCGGCATCGTCGAGGGCGAGTTGACCCGGCTCGAGCAGGAGCTCAACCAGGCGAAATTCCAGCTCCTGCAACTCGAGAGCACGGTCGCGCGGCTGCGCACCGACTGCTCCGGATACGAGGTCGACCAGAAGACCAGCGTGCACAAGCACGACCTGCTCGCCCAGGATCTCGAGGGCGTGCGCCAGGCGCAGGCGGCGGCGGCCCAGGTGGCGGCGGAAACCGAGGCCCGCGTCGAGGCGGCGATCGCCGACAAGTCGCGCGCCAGCAGCGAGGTCGTCACGGCGCAGCAGACGATCACGGAGCTCACCCGGGAATTCCGCGATGCCCAGCGGCGGCTGCAGGAAATCGACCGGCAGCTTGCGCAGCGGACCGCGCGGTTGCGGCTGCTGCAGCAACTGCAGGAGAAGTGGGAAGGTTTCGGCGAAGGCGCCAAGGCGGTGCTGCAGGGCCGGCTCGATGCCGCGCTGCAGGGCACCAAGGTCACGCCGATCATGCAGGGCCTCGCCGTCCAGGCGGAGTTCGGCAAGGCGGTCGAGGCGATCCTCGGCTCCGCGGCGGAGGCGATCAGCGTCAGCGACCTCGCCACGGCGCAGCGCATCCTAGCCCAGCTCGAAGCGGAACAGATCGGTTCCGCAGTGCTACGGGTGACCGATATCGGGCTGCGCACCGAAGGACACTTTGAACTGCCGCCGGGTCTCGTGCCGGCGGTCAACGCGGTGACGGACACCGAGGCCGGTCATCCCGCACTCGGCGTGCTGCGCGAGTCCTACGTGGCGGACGACCTCGGCGCGTTCCTCGAGTTCTGGAAGGCGAATCCCGGTTTTGCCTTCCTTGCCGTCGCGACGCGCAAGGGCGACCTCGTCGACCGGCGCGGCCTCGTTTACGGCGGCCATCACAGCAGCAAGCGCGCGGCGCACAGCATCGTGCAGCGCGAGATCGATCTCCGCGAGACCGCCAAGGCGCTCGCCGACGACCAGAAACAGCACGACGACCAGAAGGTCGTCATCGACGCCTTGAACGCGCGGCTGGCCGAGGCGGAGCAGACCCTTGAGCAGCGCCGGGCCGACGTGCTGGCGGCGACCCAGACCCTCGCGGCCGTGCAGGCCGACCAGCGCGGCGCCCAGCGCAACGCGGACGACATCGGGAACCGGCTCAACCGGATGGAGCAGGAGCTGACGTCGCTCGAGCAGGCCCGCAACGAGGCGCACGCCCGGTGGGAAAAGGCCCAGGCGGGACTCGCCGAAGCCGACGCCACCGCCGGGGCGCAGCGGGAAAAGATTCAGAAGCTGGAAACCCGCATCGTCGAGGTCCGGACCGATCGCGACGTGAAGCGTGAGACCCTCGCGCAGGCGCGCCTCGAACTCGCGGAACGCCGGCAGAAGGTCGAAGTCATCGACCGCGGCCTCGGCGAGATGGAACGCCGCCGGCAGCAGTTGAGCGAACTGCTCGTGCAGCGGCAGACGGAGATCGAGAGCTGGAGCGAGCAGACCAGCGAGCTCGAGCGCACCGCCGATGAACAGCGCGCGCGGGCGGCGCAGCTCGGCGAGACGTTTGTCGTGGCCCAGGAGCAGGTGGAGAAGGTCCGGCTTGAACTTGCCGAACTCGAGCGTGGGATCAGCGGCCTCGAAGCCGCGCAGCACGCCGTGCGCGACGAATCCGAGGCGGCCCACGACCAGCTCAGCGCCCACGAGGTGAAACTGGCGGAGAATCGCCAGCGCGCGCAGTTCCTCGCCGAGGAAGTCCTGCGCGAGTTCCAGACCGACATTGCGACGATCGACTGGCGCAGCCAGCTCTGGCGTTCCGAGGACGAGCCCGAAGGGATCAAGCCGCTCGATCTGGATGAGGACGACGACGATGGCACTCCGGCGCCGGCGGCACTGGAGCAGGGAGCCGGGAGCAAGGAGCAGGAGTCGGAGTCGGCGCCGAAACGGCGGCGCAAGAAGAAGGAGGCGCGGGGCGAGCCGACGGAAGACGATCTCAAGGCGCTCGAGGCCACCGACTGGGCCGCGGTCAAGGTCGAGGTCGACGCGCTGCGCCAGCGCCTCAACAGCATGGGCGCCGTCAACCTCGTCGCGATCGAGGAATATGCCGAGCTGAAGCAGCGGCACGATTTCCTCGCCGGCCAGGTCAACGACCTCACCACCGCAAAGGCCGAGCTGGTGAAGGCGATCGACGAGATCAACCAGACCTCGCTCCAGCAGTTCCAGGTGACGTTCGAGCAGATCCGGAAGAACTTCGAGTACACGTTCCACACCCTGTTCGGAGGCGGCCGGGCGCACCTCGAGCTTATCCAGGCCGAGGACATCCTCGAGAGCGGCATCGAGATCGTCGCGCAGCCTCCCGGCACGAAGCTCAAGGGCATCACGCTGCTGTCCGGCGGACAGAAGACCCTCACGGCCGTCGCGCTGCTTTTCGCGCTCTACATGGTGAAGCCTTCGCCGTTCTGTCTGCTCGACGAACTCGACGCGCCGCTCGACGAATCCAACATTGGCCGGTTCACGGACCTGTTGAAGAAGTTCGTGCACGAGTCGCAGTTCATCATCATCACGCACAACAAGCGGACCGTCTCGGCAGCGCAGGCGATCTACGGCGTGACGATGGAGGAACGCGGCGTGTCGAAGACCGTTTCGATGCGCTTCAACCAGGAGCGCGGTGAACCCGAGGCACAGCCGCGGAACATTGCGGAGTCGGTGGTCGGCGCGCGAGCGGGACAGCCCGTGCCGGCGTAGGATCCCCCCCCTGGGAGCGCGGCCGCCCCCGGCCGCAAATATGTACTTGCGCCCGGGGACGGCCGCGCTTCCAGCCGGAGGAACGGACACAAAAAAAGCGGCCTGGATACAGGCCGCTTCACCGAGGGTTGAGCTTACCTCACGCCGCCACGATCGTGATGCTCTCGACCGCGATCCGGTCGATCGGGGTGCTCTTCTCGCCGCCGCCGCCGGACTTGGTCGGGACGTTGGCGATCTTCTCGAGCACGTCGTCGCCCTTCACCAGCGCGCCAAAGGCGGTGTACTGCTTGTCGAGGAAGCGGGCGTCGCCGTGGCAGATGAAGAACTGGCAGCCGGCGGAGTCGGGATGCGCCGAGCGGGCCATCGAAATCACGCCGCGGACGTGCGGCTTGGCGTTGAACTCGGCCTTCACCTTGTAGCCCGGATCGCCGGTGCCGGGCATGCCGCGGGCGCCTTCCTTGGTGTTGGGGCAGCCGCCCTGGATCATGAAGCCCTTGATGATCCGGTGAAACGCCGTGCCGTTGTAGAAACCCTCGCGCGCGAGTTTCTTGAAATTCTCGACCGTCTTCGGCGCGACGTCGGGCCAGAAGGCAAGGGTCATTTCGCCGTAGGAGGTCTTGATCACGGCGTGTTCGTTGGCGGGGGCGGTGGTGCTCATGGAAGTGTCAGAGCGAACCCGGCCCCGGGCGGGTCGCAAGTACCGATTTGCCGGCGGCCCGGGACGTGCTGGGATGCCCCGCATGAGAGCCACTGTCTTCACCGCCCTGGCGGGCGTCGTATTTTCCCTTCCGGTCCTGGCCCTGGCCCAAGGGGTCGGGGTGATCCGGCCGAAGGTCGTCGTCGTGACGATGTTCGAGGCCGGTGCCGACACCGGGGATCGGCCGGGCGAATTTCAATTCTGGGTGGAACGGGAAAAACTCACCCGCGTGTGGCCGTTTCCGCAGGGTTACCGCGACCTCCGCACCAACGCCGACGGCAGCGTGCTGGGCGTGGTCACGGGCGTGGGCACCGCCCGCAGCGCCGCCACGATCATGGCGCTTGGCCTGGATCCGCGGTTCGACCTTTCGCGCAGCTACTGGCTGGTCGCGGGCATCGCCGGCGTGGATCCCCACGACGCCCCGCTCGGGGCAGCCGTGTGGGCCGAGTGGATCGTCGACGGCGACCTGGGCCACGAAATCGATGCGCGCGAAAAACCCGCCGACTGGACGACCGGCTACATCCCGCTGCGCAAGAAGCGGCCCTACGAGGGGCCGGTGGATCGGAGTGAAGGCGAGGCCTACCGGCTCGACGGCAAGCTGGTCGAGTGGGCGTATCAGTTGACCAAGGACACGCCTCTCGCCGACTCCGAACCCATGCAGCGGCGCCGCGCGCTCTACCAGGGTTTTCCCCAGGCCCAGCGGCCGCCGCTGGTCATGAAGGGCGACAACCTCGCGTCCATGACCTACTGGCACGGCAAGCTGCTCAACGCGTGGGCCAACGACTGGGTGAAATACTACAGCGAAGGCGCCGGCGAATATGTCACTACGGCGATGGAGGACACGGGCACGCTGCAGTCGCTGACGTGGCTGTCGCGGGCGAAACGCGCGGACGTGAACCGCGTGCTGGTCCTGCGCACCGCGAGCAATTTCGACATGCAGTGGCCGGGCGGTGACGCCGCGGAAAGCCTGAGCGGGGAAAAGCTGGGGCCCGGCTATTCCGCCTACCTGCCGTCGCTCGAAGCGGCGCATCAGGTCGGCCGCCGTGTCGTGCACGAAATCATCCGCCACTGGGCGAAGTACGAGGAGACGCTGCCCGGGCGTTGACGGACGGAAAGCTGGAACGCGCGGTTCCGTGCGCGTGGCGTGGGTCCAGTGCGGCGGAAGCGCACGAAAGCAGCCTGGGGACAGGCTGCTTCACCCGGATCAACGCTGCGCGACGACCGCGGCCGCGGCGAGGTTGAGGGCGGCCTGAAAGGGTTGCAGATGAGCCCGGATCGCCGCGAGTTCGCGGGCGGTGGGCCGCTCGGGATCGCCGGCGGACGGGGGAGCGCCGTGGCGGGCAAGGCACTGTTCCAGCACGCGCTGGGTGTGTTCCGCGCTGAGAGAACCGCCATCCAGGAAGATCCCCAGGGGCATCGCGGCCACGGCGCCTCCGGGCGCCAGTCGCGCCACGGGCAGTCCGCTGAGCGCCGCGTGCGCGAGGGCCTTCTCCCCGCCACTGCGCCGCACGCCGTTGCGGTCACCGATGCTCACGAGCGCGGCGGCCGCGCACGTCCGGCGCAACTGCGCGATCCGGAGAAACACCTCGAATTCGCCGGCGCCGTCCCGGGCGGAATCGAGCGGGGACCACGGCGCCGCCTGCAGGATCGCGACCCCCACCGTGGCCGGCTTCGCCGCGCGCCCCGGCAGCGCGGTCAGGAGCGCGGCGGCGAACAGGAACGGGAGGCGAAGGCGCGAAGCCATGCCCGGGATAAGCAGGACGTGTGCCCGGCGGGTGATCCGGCCTGGAAACGAAAAATCCGCCGCGCAGGGCGGCGGATGGGGGGAGCGAAACCGTCGGCGGCCGGGCTGGCCGCACGATTCTCAGCTGCGCGGCGCGGGGGCCGGGACGTCCTTCAACGCGGCCCGCAGCACGCTGCGCACCTCGTCCGGCTGACGCTCAAGCTGGGCCCGGCAAATCTCCGCGACGCGGGGGTGCGCCGCCGCCTGCTCGGCCAGTGCCATCTGGGCGACAGTCGTGAGGGTGCGCTCACCGTTGCCGATGGCGTCGAGGATGCGCACGATGTGGCGCTCGTCGCCGCTGGCGAGGAAGGCTCCCCACTGCAGCCGCATTGACGACGGCGAGGCGACCGACGTGTCGGCGACCGGCTGGCTGGGCGTGTTGGCGAGGCGCTCGATCTCCGCGCGGACCGAGGAATTGCGACCCAGCATCCGCAGGAGGTCGGGCGCCTGGGGATGGCCGGCCTGCCACAGCGCCGCCGCGACGATCCGCTGGTGCCGCTCGGGCAGGCGGCGGGCCTGGCTCACCCAGCCGTCGACCTGGGCGGGATGCTTGGCGAAAACGGTGCTCAGGAAACCGATCGCGACGGCGACGTTCTCGCTCCGGTCGAAGTAGCCCTCGCGGCTGAGCAGCGAGAGGCCGCGCGACAGTTCCGCCGGCTGCGGATTGAGGTAGTAGGACTCGAGCCAGGCCTGGGCCGAAACGTCGGCGCGGGCGGCGAGGGACGAGGCGAGGGCGAGGCCCGCGGTGAACAGGAATTTCAGGGTTTTCATGGACGGATGATCCGGAGTGACGTGAGCCGCGCGACCCGGACAGGGGTTGGGCCGCGCGGTAACGACAATCTAGATACACTGTTCCAGGCGTAAAGTTTGCAGTGGATGAAACCTTTTCATCGGGCCGGGGGGACGCATGGTGAATTCACCTGCTGCGTGGCAGATAAGGTCCTCCCACCCGCCTGAGCTTAACCGCGGATTGCGCCGATAGCGCGGATAAGGGGAATCCGAGTAGCTACGCCGAGAGCTGGAGATCCCAGGAGATTGACCACGGATCACACGGATAGCTCGGATGCTGATGTAGTCGATCCTGCCGTGATCCGTGTCACGCGAGGTCAACCGCTCGGTCGTCGTCGGCTCTCTGCCCGATGGCCCGAGCGCCAGCTGCGAGGGGAGACGCCCGCGTGATCCGCGAAATCCGCGGTTAATCTGATCCCGCGGATCTCCGTGTGAGGCGCAGCGTCCCGGTGGTCTTACAGCGCCGGCGTCGTGGCCGGCGGCTTCCGGTGGTGCGTGAGCTGCTCGTACGCGTAGGCGAGCCGGATCAGTTCGGCGTCGCTGAAGGGCAGGCCGAGGAAGGCCAGGCCGGCGGGAATGCCGTCCGTCGTGAAGCCCATCGGCACCGTGATCGTGGGTGTGTAGATGAGAAACGTGTTCAACGACACGACGCCGCCGTTGCTCTTGTAGGGCGGCGTGGTCGCTTCCTCGATCAGGGTCGGCTGGTGTTCGACGGCCTTGTACGCGAGGGCGGTGACTTTCTGGTCGGCCATCACCTTGGCCATGTTCATGAGCAGCTGTTCGCGCGCGCGCTGGGCTTCGAGAATGCGCGCCGGATCGCCGGCGGTGCGGGCGCCGAGGGCGCGGCCGCTGCCGCCATAGCCGGCGCCCGCGAACTCGCTGCTGGTGGGATTGTCGGCCCGGTACTTGGCCACGATCGACTTGAAGCTCGTGGCCATGGCCGGGTGGTTGTTGATGTCGTCCCGATTCTTGAATTGGGAGTTGGGATTGCGCGCCAGGTAGACTTGCAGCGCCTCCTCGGTGCGCGCCGGGTCCGAAGCCCGCTTCGCCATGAGGGTCTTCAGGTCGGGGATGACGACGTCCACCACCGTCGCTCCGGCGGCCTTCAGGTCGGCGAGCGCCTTCTGGAAGAGCGCGTCGACTTTCTTGAAGTCGTCGGAGTCGGGCCGTGAGTTGCTGCCGATCGGTTCCCGAATTACGCCGATGCGCGCACCCTTGAGTGCCGTCTTGTCGAGGTAGCTCGTGTAGGTCCGGGGCGTGTGCATCACGCCAAAGGCCGTGATCGGATCCTCCGCGTCGTAGCCGACCATGCCGTCCATCAGCTTCGCGAGATCGGTGACGGTGCGCGTCATCGGCCCCATCTGGGCGGTGGGCACCGGGTGGCCGTCCCACATGCCGGCGCGGCTGATCAGCCCGGGGGTCGGGCGCAGGCCCGCGAGCGCGCCCCACGCGGCGGGCCGCTTGAGCGACGAACTGGTCTCCTCGCCGAGCGCAAGCAAACCGAAATTGGCCGCCAGCGCGCCGCCTGATCCGCCGGACGAACCGCCGACCGTGCGGTCGAGCGCGTACGGGTTGCGCGAGTTGCCGGTCAGCGCGCTGTAGGTGTCGCCGCCCGCGAACTCGCTGAGCGTCGTCTTGGCCAGGATGATCGCCCCGGCGGCCTTCAGTTTCGCGACGACGAACGCGTCGCGCGTGGGTATGTAGTCCTTGAATACGACGGTGCCCTGCGTGGTCGCCATGCCCGCGGTGTCGATCTCGTCCTTCACCAGGATCGGAATGCCGTGCAGCGGACCGGCCAGCTGTCCCGTGCGCGCGAAGGCCGCGTCGAGGGCGTCGGCCTCCGCGAGGGCGGCGGGATTGACCGCCACGATGCATTTCAGCGCCGGGCCTTTCTGGTCGTACGCCGCGATGCGGTCGAGGTAGAGCTGGGTCAGCTGCCGGGCGGTGAGCGTGCGGGCCTTGAAGGCCGCGTGCGCGTCCGCGACGGTCAGCTCGAGCACGTCGAACTTGCCGGCGGCCGCCGTCGGCGCGGGCAGGAACGCGGTGAACGCGACGGCGCCGAGGCAGGCGGCCGCAGCCAGGCGGGAACGGAGGGAGTGGGAGGAGAACATGGCGGAGCGAAGGGTCGGGGAGCGGACGACGGGCAACGGTTTCAACGGGCGGCGAGGGCGGCTGGCCGCGGGGTGTAGGTGAAGGTCTCACCCGGCAAGGCGGGCGTGGTGGGCGGATTGCGCCGCACGGACGCGGCCTGTTCGTAGGCGTAGGCGAGGGCGAAGAGCACGGGTTCGGCGAAGGGCCGGCCGAGGATCTCCAGCGCGATCGGACCGTTCTCCTTCGCGGTGTAGCCGGCGGGGACGAGCACCGCGGGCAGGCCCGTGACGGAGCTGAACGGGTTGTCGCGCTCGTTGTTCCGCTCCGCAATGTGCGGCTCGGGCGGCAGGGACTTGAACGGATAGACGAGGGCGTCGAGGCGGTACTTGTCCATCAGCGCGATCGTCGCGTCCCGCAGCGTCTCCTGCGTGTCGCGGCGCGCGAGGTAGTCGCGGTGGTGCATGAGCGAGTTGAACTCGCGGTAGCCGCGGACGATGGTCGGCTTGACGAGGTCGCCGCCCTTGGCGAGCAGCTCGTCCATGTTGCGGATCGGCGCCTGCGGGCCCAGCCGGCGGAAGTAGAGGTCGTACGAGAACTGCGCCTCGTAGTAATTCGTCCGCGTCTCGCCGAGCAGCGGAAAGAGGTCGAGGCCCGTGGACACCGGCTCGATGATGACCGCGCCGGCGGCCTTCATTTCCGCGATCGCCTTCTCGACGAGGGCGATGCCCTCCGCGTGGGCCGGGCCTTTCCGGAACAGGTCGCGAAACACGCCGATCCGCGCCCCGCGCAGGGCGTCCTTCTTGAGAAAGGTGGTGTAGGAGCGGTCGGGCGTCCTGCCCGGTGAGTGGATGGTGAGCAGATCCTCGGCGTCGAAACCGGCGACGATGTCCGTGACCACCGCGACATCGTAGACGGAGCGTCCCATCGGTCCGCAGCGCTCCTGGGCAAACGACGTCATCGTCTGGCCGGTGCGGGGAATCAGGCCGCGAGTGGGCGCGAGGCCGACGAGGCTGTTGTTCGATGTGGGATTGCGGATCGAGACTCCGGTTTCGCTCCCGAGTCCGACCTGGGCGAACGCCGCCGCGAGGGCCGCGCCGGTGCCGCCACTGGAGCCGCCAGGCGTGAGTTCGGGGTTGTAGGGATTCAGTGTCCGGCCGAGCACGGTGCTCTGGTCGCCGCGCTTGGGCGTGCCGAACCAGTCGCTCATGTTCACCTTCGCGAGGATGATCGCACCCGCGTCGCGCAGGCGCTTCACCACGGTGGCGTCGTGCAGCGGCTGCGAGTCCTTCATCGGGAGAAAGCCGCAGGAGGTCGGCAGGTCCTTCGTGTCGAAGAGATCCTTGAGCACGACCGGCACGCCGTGCAGCGGACTGCGCGGACCCTTTGCCTTGCGTTCGGCGTCGAGGGCTCGCGCGATCTCCCGGGCCTTCGGCTGCAGGGTGATCACGGCGTTGATGCCCGGGCCCTGCTTGTCGTAGGCGGCGATGCGGGCGAGGTACAGTTCCACGAGCCGCTCGGACGTGAGCGCGCCGGCATCCATCGCGGCGTTGATGTCCGCGAGGGTGGCGGTCTGCAGGTCGAAGGTCGCGGCGCGCAGCCCGGTGCAGGCGAGCAGCACGGCGGCGAGGGCGCCGCGCGATGACGGGATGAGGCTCATGGCGGGCGTCATTGTCCGGCGGCCACGCGCGCGCCGGCGGCGACCTCGTAGGTGAACTTCTCGCCGGCGAGGGCCGGCGTGGTCGGGGGCGACTTGCGGTGCTTTGTCGCCTGCTCGAACGCATAGGCGAGCTTGAGGATGGCGAGGTCCGAGTGCGCCTGGCCGAAGAACTGGATCGCGATCGGGAAATTCTGCTTCGGTGTGTAGCCGCCCGGCACGACGACCGCCGGCAGGCCGGTGGTGGACGTGAGGTTGTTGACGCCCGGCCGGTCGCCGTAGCTGCCGCCGCGCCGCGCGCCCGTCCCGGCACCCGCGGTGCGCGCGGCACTGTTCGGGGTCGGCACGACGAGCGTGAACGGCTGCACGAAACCATCGAGCTTGTAGCGGGCCTGCAGCTCGGCGATCAGGTCGATGTACATCTGGCGCGCGGCGTAGCGGGCGAGGTAATCCGGGCTCTTTTCCGGCGGGGGCAGTTCGGCGGCCGTGAGCATCGAGGCGCTGAACTTGTCCTTGCCGACCTTGGCGATCATCTCGGCCGTGCTCTTGAACGGCGCGGCGGCGCCGAGCCGGGCGAGGTAGGCGTCGGTGAAGCCGAACTTCTCGTACTCCGCCGTGCGTCCGCGGCCCTGGCTGGTGTCGGCTGCAATGGTCGGGTTGCCGGTGAGGATCGGGTCGACCACGTAGGCGCCCGCCGCGCGCAGGTCGGTGATGGCCTGCTCGAAGATGGCGCGCGACTCGGCGAACTCGGGTCCGGCCGGGACCATCTCGCGCAGGACGCCGAGGCGCTTGCCGACGAGCGACGAACCGCGGAGCTGCTGCGCCCAGTCGCCCTGCGGAAAGTGGCCCATCGGGCTGAAGGTCGTGAAGTCCTCCGCGTCCCAGCCGGCGATGATCGAATAGAGCGAAGCGACGTCATACACGCTGCGGCCCATCGGGCCGGGGCGGTCCTGGGTGGCGCCGCGCGGCACGATCCCGGCGCGGCTGACCATGCCGTAGGTGCCGACGAGGCCGACGACGCTGCAGTTCGAGGACGGACTCTGGACCGAGACGCTGGTGTCGGTGCCGATTGCCAGCGTCGCGAACCAGGCCGCCATCGCCACGCCCGAGCCATTGCTCGAGCCGCCGGGGGAGAGGTCGAGGTTGTAGGGATTGAGGCTCTCGCCGATCGGGTGCGTATCCTCGAAACCATGACCGAACCAGTTCGTCGTGGAAACCTTCGCCAGGATGATCGCCCCCGCGGCCTTCATGCGCGCCACGATGGTCGCGTCGCGCGGCGGCAGCGGCGCTCCGAAGGGCGTGAACCCCGCGGTCGTCGGCATGCCGGTCGCATCGATCAGGTCCTTCAGCACGACGGGAATGCCGTGGAGCGGCGACCGGGGACCCTTGGCCTTGCGCTCGGCGTCGAGCGCGCGGGCCTCGTCGAGGGCCTTCGGGTTGAGCGTGATGACGGCATTCACCTTGGGCCCGGCCTTGTCGTAGGCCTCGATGCGCTTGAGGTAGAGGCCGAGCAGTTTTTCGGACGTCAGCGCGCCGGCGTCGAAGGCGTCGTTGATGTCGGCGACCGTGGCGGTCGCGAGTTCGAAGGTTTTGGGCGCAGCGGCGAGGGGGGCGAAGGTCAGCGCGGTGGCGGTGACGAAATGGCGGAACAAGAGCATGGCGGTGTTCGAGGGGGAAGACGGTGAGGAGGTGGAAGAGCGCCGGTGAGGGCGCGAAGCGAACGGCGCCGGACGCGCGCAACGGCGCGTCCGCGCGGAAATCAGAAGTTGCGGCGCAGCGTGACCTGCCAGCGGCGACCGGGCATGGCCTGCGCGAGGGCGTCACCCAGCGTGTCGCCGGTGCGCGGCTTGAAATAGCGCTCGTCGAGCAGATTGAAGAAATCGAGTTTCACCGACCACTTCGAGGTGCCCCAGAAGACGTTCGCGTTGTACGTGTAGTTCTCGGGCAGCCGCACGATGCCGAGCCGGCCGGTGTTGACGGCGGAGAGGTAGTTGGAGCTGAGGGTCAGGCCGAGGCCGTTGCGCCACGTGTAGCCGGCGGTCAGCGCGGCCTGCGTCTGCGGGTTGCCGCCCTTGAGTTTGAAGGCGTCGACGCCGTCGGGCAGCGTGACGCGGCTGCGGCCGCCGTAGAGGAACGCCTCGGCTGGATAGATCACCTCGCCCGTCGCCGGGTTGACCACGTCCTGGAAGCCGAGCGTGCGGGCGTCGACCAGCATGGTGCCGCCGCTGTTCGGGGCGAACTCGGTCTCCTGGCGGATGGCGTAGGCGGTGACGAAGAAGTTCCGGGTGGGAACCCACTTCACCTCGAACTCGGTGCCGGTGGTCTTGGTCGAGCTCGCAAACGCCCCGGCGGTGGCGGCGGCGGCGGCCGGGTCCTCGTCGGGGGACTGCAGGATGATGCGCGTCTGCTCGTAGACGGAGCCGGTGATGAACAGCGTGTTCTTCCACAGGCTCGTCTTGATGCCGGCTTCCTTCAGTTCGGCGCTGCCGATGTGGCCCGCCGCGATGATGTTGTCGCCGATCCGGTTGTCGCTGCCGTCGAGGGCGAGGCTGGAGCGCGCGACCGTCACGTACGGACGGATGTTGTAGGGGAGCAGGTGAGAGAGGCTGACGCTCCACGAGGCGCCGTCGTCGCTGCCCTTGGATGAGGTCTCGGTGGTGATCTGCCGGAGCGGGTTGGCGTTGGAGGTGCCGGCGCCGCCGAGGGCCCAGACCCCGGCGTAGTTCCAGTTCTTCGCCTTCGAGACGTCCCAGCGGCCGCCGAGGATGAGGTTGGTCCGGCGCTTGAGGTCGATGTCGAACATCAGGCCCGCGCCCGCCTCGTTGAAGGCGGTCCGCCCGTGGGAGGTCCAGGGGAAGCTGTCGTCGCTGGCCGGGTCGGAGTTCTCGAACGGATTCGCGAAGGTGGTGTTCGGGGTCATCCCGCCCCGCTCATCGACCCACTGCGGCCCCATGGCGTCGGAACGGTGGGTGCCGTAGTCGCCGCCGCTGCTCTTCGTGTTGGCCCGGGTGTATCGGAAATTCAATGACGCGAGGCTGTTCACGCCGATCCAGTCCGGGAGGTGGGTCATCTTCTTGACCGCGGTGAGCTTGTTCTCCCACAGCAGCACGTCGTTCTTCGGGCTGAAGGGCTGGTTGGAGATCTTGTACTGGTCCATGCTGTCGAAGAACACCTGGTTCTTCACCGTGAAGTCCGGGTTGCGGTCGTAGATCAGGTCGAAGTACCCGGTCACGAGTTCCGCGCGCAGGTTGCGCTCGAAGGCGGCGGACCGGCGCATGTCGAGGGTGTCGTAGCCGACCGTGGTCGGGTCGAGCACCATGCCGACCGGCACCTGGCCCGTGCCGGTCGTGCCGGGGCGGGGGCCGCCGATGCCCTGCGCCCGCAGCAGCCCCGTCGGATCCTTGGCGGGATTGGCGACGAGGTAATTGTACATGTTCAGCGGGATGCCCTTGACCTTGGGAAACTGGTCGACGGGCAGCGGCTTGCCCGCGGCGTCGAGGGGCCAGGCCCAGGTCTGGATCAGCGGGAGATTATTGCCGCCGATGGCGCCGGTGACGGGCGAGGCGCGGAACATCTCGCGGATGCCGATCACGCCGCTGCCGTTGAGGTCGAGGTTCACGAGTGCCGAGCCTCGGATGTAGCGGCCGGTGTCGACGAGGTCCTGCGTGAATCGTCCGGTGAGGGCGCCCGCGGTGCGCGAGACCTGCACGGACACGCCGGATTCGAGTCGGAAGCCGCCCACCACGTCGTCGAGGCTGATCGAGGCCTGCACGATTTCCTGCTCGATCGGCACGCCGCGCGCGAACGACTCGGAGTCCTCGATCAGGCCGTACACGTAGAATCCGCCCTTGCGCGAACCGACACCGAGCGGGCCGCCGATGCCGAAGGAGGCTTCGCTGCGGTCATAGGAGCCCATGATGGCCTGGGCAAAGCCCTCGGGCGCGGTGAGGTACTTGCCGTTCTTGGCGCGGCCGGACTTCGGCGTGGCGTTGGTATAGCCGCCGATCTTGCCCATGCCGAAGATGGGTGAGGGCGGCCCCTTGACGACCTCGATGCTGTCCATCGCGGCGAGCACGCTGCGGGCGTTGCCCTGGAGCGAGAGCCGGCGCATGCCGCGGAAATAGGTATCCGCGGGAACATTACGGACGTCGATGCCGCCCTGGATGCCGAAGCGGGTGGTGGTGAAGACGCCGGGCACGACGCGGGCCAGGTCCTCCACCGCGGAAAGCGAAAACCGCTCGATCGTTTCGCCGCTGATCAGCGACGACGTGCGCGGCGTGTCCATCAGCGTCTTGCTGAAGCCGAAGCTGCTCTCCACCGGTTGCGCCGGCAGGAGATAGTTGGGGTCGTCGTTGCGCTCCGAGGCGACGAACTTTTCGAGCGTGACGATCGGCTCGGTGGGCGTGGGATCGGCCCGGGTGGGCGCAGTTTGGGCGGCGAGCGGTGGCAGCGGAGAAATCAGCGTTGCAACGAGCAGCGTACGGACAAAGTTCGGCATGGCCTGGGCGAGTTCATGGTTGCGGTTAGGATCAGACGATTGGCGTTGTCCGATTCAGCATCCGCGGTGCCACGACTCGCCCGGGCTTTTTCGTATTAATTCCTTTCGTGTTCGCGGCCGGTGGCAGAAACGCGGGCATTGAAGTGCTCAGGCGGGCGCACGCGAGGGCGCGAAGTGCGCGAAGGGGAGGGAGCCGAGGCTACGGCGAGGATCCCGGATTACCGCGGCGATTGTTCGCGGCCTTCGCGTCTTCGCGCGAACCGTGCCTGGATCCTGACTGCGGGGGTGTGACCGTCGAGCTGATCGAAGGCTGGGTCGCTCCATCCGGAGGACGAACTCTGACTGCTATGAGTCCAGGCGGGCGCACGCGAAGGCGCGAAGAGCGCGAAGGGGCGGGAGCTGGGGCTACGGCGAAGATCCGGGATTTCCGGGGCGGTTATTCGCGGCCTTCGCGTCTTCGCGCGAGCCCTGTTTGGATCCTGACGGTGGAGGCGTGACCATCGAACGGATCGAACGCTGGGTCGCTCCCTCCCGGAGGACGAACTCCGAGTGCAGTGTGTGCAGGCGGTCGCACGCGAAGGCGCGAAGAGCGCGAAGGGGCCCTGAGGCTACGGCGAGGCTCCCGGCGGATCGCGGCGTTTATTCGCGGCCTTCGCGTCTTCGCGTGCGCGCCGCTTCAATCGAACGCCGCGTCGATCAGCGCACAGAAATGATGAATGAGGAAAAGGTGCGCCTCCTGCGCGGCGGCGCCGCTTGGGCCGGGCATGATGAGGTCGACGGTGGCGAGGCCCTTCGCCTTGCCTCCGCCCCGGCCCAGAAACGCAACGCTCTCGAGTCCGCGGGCCCGGGCCGCCTCGAGGGCGGCGACGATGTTCGTCGAGTTGCCGCTCGACGTGAGCACCACGACAAGGTCCCCCGCCGCGGCGAGGCCCTCGATCTGGCGGGCGAAGGCCTGCTCGAAACCGTAGTCGTTGCCGATGCAGGACAGCAGCGAGCCATCCGACGAGAGTGCAACCGCGGGGAGCGAGCGGCGGTTCTTCGCGTAGCGGCCGACCAGTTCGGTGGCGAAGTGTGCCGCCTCGGCGGCGCTGCCCCCGTTGCCGCAGATGAGCAGCTTGCCGCCGCGGCGCAGCGTCGCGAGAATCAGCTCGCCGGCGCGGTCGATCGCCGGCCGGAGCGAGGATAGGCCCTGCAGCGTGCGGACCGTTTCGGCGAGGGAGGTTTCGAAGGACATGGCAGGCGAAAAGGTGTGAGGTGCAGCGGGAGGGTAGCGAGCATGTTTCCGACCGTCGGGGCGGCAAATTTCTACTCGCTACCCGCACCTCGCCCGCCGCACCTTCCAGCCGCCCATGCTCCTGCGCAAACTCACCCTGCGGCACTTTCGCAACGTGGGCTTCGCTGCGCTCGAATTCACCGGCCGGCAGCATTTCCTGATGGGCCGCAACGGCCAGGGAAAGACGAACCTGCTGGAGGCGGCGGGATTGGTGACGGCGCTGCGTTCATTCCGCACCACGGACCAGAAACTGCTCATCGGTCACGGCCAGTCGTGCGCCGCGCTCGCGTACGTGATCGAGCACGAGCGGCAGGGCGAGACGCAGGTCACGATCAAGCTGCGGCACGACGGCAAGGAATTGTGGAGCGACCAGGCGCGGGTGACGAAGCTCGCGGATCACCTCGGCCGTTTCCCGACCGTGGTGTTTTCCTCGCAGGACCTGCAGCTGGTGCGCGGCTCGCCGAGTCACCGGCGGCGCTGGCTGGACCTGACGCTGGCGGCGATGGACGCGGCCTACCTGCGGGCGCTGCAAACCTTCGCGCGTGCGCTGGCGGAGCGCAACGCGCTGTTGAAGTCGGGCCGAGCGGGGGCGGCGGAGCTCGGCGCGTTCGAGCAAACCCTGGCGCCCGCGGCGGTCGAAGTGATGACGCTGCGGGCGGCGGGCGTGCAGGCACTCGAGGCTGAGTTCAAGCGGGCCTACGCGCGGTTGAGCGACGGGGCGGAGCTGGCGGGCGTGAGCTACGAACCGAATTTTTCCGAACCAACCGTCGATGCCCTGCGCGCGCGCCTCGAGTCCGGCCGCGCGCGCGACCTCCAGTTTCGCACCACCCTCGTCGGCCCGCACCGCGACGACCTGCAGTTCTCGATCCGGCAGACCGCCGCCCGTGATTTCGCGTCGGAGGGACAGCAGCGCTCCTTCGTGCTGGCGCTGCGCCTGGCGCAGGCGGCCTGGTTCCAGGAACGCAGCGGGGTGCGGCCGGTGCTGCTGGCAGACGATGTGCTCGGGGAGCTCGATCCGGTGCGGCGGACACGGTTCTGGTCCGCGATCGATCCGGCATCGCAGGTCATCGCGACTGGCACGCAGCTGCCCGACGCGGAGCTGGGCACGTGGCAGGTGTTCGACGTGAACGACGGCGCGTTCGAGGAAGCGAAGCCGTGAACCCGCCGCTCGGAGCCGCGTCATGATCACCTTCGAGCCCTGGCAGTGGGCCCTCGCCGTCCTGGCGGCGCTGATCGTCGGGATCTCCAAATCGGGCATTGGCGGACTCGGGATGCTGTCGGTCGTGATTTTCGCGCAGCTCATGCCGGCGAAGCAGGCGACCGGGATGGTGCTCCCGCTGCTGTGCTTCGGCGACTTCGTGGCCGCCGGGGTGTATTGGCGGCATGCGAAATGGACGCATCTCTGGCGGCTGTTTCCCTGGACCGCGGCGGGCGTGGTGATCGGCTATCTCGCGCTGGACCGGGTCGACGAACGCCAGGCCCGGATGATGATCGGCGGGATCATCCTGACGCTCGCGGTGATGCACGTGCTCCGGCGCCGGGTGGCCGGGCGCGAGGCGGAGCACGGCGCTTGGTTTGCTCCGACCATCGGTGTGCTCGCCGGGTTCACCACCCTGGTCGCGAACGCGGCGGGACCGCTGATGGCGGTGTACATGCTCGCGATGCGACTGCCAAAGCTGGATTTCGTCGGCACCGCGGCGGTGTTCTTCCTGCTGCTGAATCTGTTCAAGGTGCCGTTCATGGTTCACCTGGGCCTGATCAACGCGTCGAGCTTCACGATGAACCTGCTGCTCGCCCCGATCGTGGTCGCCGGGGCGTGGTTCGGGCGGAAGCTCGTGCTGAAGATCGACCAGCGCACCTTTGAAAACATCGCGCTCGCGCTGAGCTTCATCGCGGGGTTGAAACTCTTGTTTTGAATTTAATGCCGACAGCTTTTTTCACCGGAGGGCGCGGACAGGATCGCCCGCGGAACACACGAAGCCCACGGAAGAAAAGCCGCCGCCGTCCGTGTGTTCCGCGGGCCAACCCCTCTTTGCGCTCCCGGAATGCTTCAGTGCGACGCCCGCGCTGCGCGCGGGCCCAACCGCTCCCTTCATGGCTCGGATGAACGTAAGGCAGATGTGGGCGGCGAAGCTCGCCGGGAAGCCGATGCCCGCTCCCGTGGCCGTGCCGCGGGCGGCGTCGTCGACGGCGCAGGGGTCCGGCGCCGTTCGCGCGCGCCCGCCGTTCGCGGGCGTCGTGCTCGGCGTGGATCCGTCGCTGCGCGGCACCGGGCTGGCGCTGGTCGAATTTGGCGCCGGCCGCACGCCGGTCATGCTGCGCTGCCAGACCGTGCGCGTGGCCGCCAAGCTGCCCATGTCGGTCGCACTGGCGGAAATTCACCGCGCCATCACCGGGTTTCTCGAACAGACTGCGGTGCGTCACGTCGCACTGGAGCAGACGATCTATGTGCAGAATATCCGCACCGCGCAGATTCTGGGCGCGGCCCGGGGTGCGGCGATCGCCGCCGTGGCCCTGCGGGACCTGCCGGTCTTCGAGTACCCGCCGCTGCGCGTGAAGCAGGCCGTGGTCGGCGCCGGTCGCGCGAGCAAGGAGCAGATGGCGCGGACGGTCATGGCGCTGCTCGGCCACGGCCGGGTGCTGGCGCCCGACGAAGCTGACGCCGCGGGCGTGGCGCTCTGTCATGCGTTCACCTGGCGCGAGTGACGCGGCCCGCAAACCGCCGTCGCATCAGCCGAGCACGGCCTTCAGCACCTTGCCGAGATCGGCCACGCGGTAGGGTTTCGTCAGGTAGCCGCAGAAACCCTGTTCGAGAAACTTCTTCGCGATGTCATCGTTGTCGTAGCCGCTGGCCACGATCGCGCGCACGTCGGGATCGAGTTGACGCAGTTCCGCGAAGCAGGCCTCGCCGCCCATCGCACCGACGATCGTGAGGTCGAGGATCACGGCATCGTAGGGCCGGCCGACGTTCAGGTAGCGGCGGTAGAGCGCGATCGCCTCCTCGCCGTCCTTCGCCAGGTCGTACTTGTAGTCGAGGCTCGCGAGCATCTTGCCGGTGAGGGCCGAGATGTTCGGGTCGTCGTCCATGAAGAGGATGCGGCCCGTGCCGAAGCGAAGCGACGCCGCGCGCCGGGCCTGGATGTCCGCGGGCCGGTCCGCCTTGGGCAGGTAGACGGTGAACGCGGTGCCGACGCCCACCTGGGTGTCGAGTCCGATCTGGCCGCCGTGCTTGCGGACGATCGAAAGGACGGTCGCGAGCCCGAGGCCCGTGCCGTGTTTCTTGGTGGTGAAGAACGGATCGAAGATCTTCTCCACGTGCTCGGGCTTGATGCCGGTGCCGTTGTCGCGCACCTCGATCTCGACGTATTCGCCCGGGCCGAGAGCGGGCACCTGGTTTTCCGCGAGCGTGGTGTTGGCGGCCCGGACCTGCACCTGCGGCCGGTGCGGCGGCGGCGGCATCGCCTGCAGGGCGTTGAGGATCAGGTTTTGAAAAACTTGCAGCAGCTGCGGGCGGTCGACGAGCACGGCGTGCGTGTCGGTCGCGACGTGGAGCGTCACCTCCGCGCTGGACCCGGCGCCTGCCATCCGGATCGCGTCCTCGAGGATCCCCCGCGTGGGGCACACGCTCTGGCTGCCGCCCGAGCCCTTCGCGAACGCGAGCAACTGCCGGGTCAACGCCTTGGCCGTGAGGCACGCCTGTTCGGCGTCGTTGATGCCGGTGTAATCGCGCGCGTCCCGGCCGAGCGAGATCGCGCCGAGGACGGTGGTGAGAAGGTTGTTGATGTCGTGTGCGATCTCCCCGGCGAGCAGCCCGAGGGTCTCGAAGCGGTTGGCGCGGACGAGTTCCTCGGGGGTGAGGTTCATCTCCTCCGGGTTGCGGAAGATGATCGCGATCCCCTGCGGCACGCCGTCGGGCCCGTGGGCTGCGCGGGCGGTCCAGACCACCGGCGTCGGCGGACCGCCTTCGGCCGCGGGCGCGAGGGCGTCATCGCCGTGGAGCGGCGGCGCGGTGAGGCCGGACAGCGCGACGTCGACCGGATCCTCGGCCGGGCGCAGCGTCCGGCGGTTGACCAGGTGCAGCACGTCGCCGACCGGCCGGCCGCGGAGCACGGCGGGGTCGGCGCGCAGCAGGCGGCCGGCCGTCGTGTTGGCAAAGAGGATACGCCGGCGGGTGTCCGTGATCAGCACCGCCTCGGCCAGGGCGTGGAACCCGGTCTCGGCGAGGAGCGAGGGCAGGGCGTTGAGATTCACCGTGTTCGCGGGCAGCGGGCAGACGAAGCCGACGACCCGCTGCAGGTCGCGACGCCGGTTGAGGGTGCGGTGCGCCCCCAGCATCGCGGTGAGCGGCCGGCCCTCCTTGGTGCGCAGCAGCACCGGTTCCGCGAACGTCGGGAGCCCCGGCGAGCGGCCGTACCACCAGGCCGCCAGCCCGCCCGCGAGGTCATCCTCGGGCAGGACGAGGCCGAAGCCCTCGGGATCCCGCGGCAGTTCGCCGGCGGTGTAGCCGAGCAGGCGCTCGAAGGCGGGGGCGAACCACGTCGTACCCTGGGCGAAGTCGATCTCGAACGCCGCGAGCGGACCGGGATCCGTCAGGTCGTGCAGGCGGGCGTCGCTGGCCACCAGCGTATCCTCGAGCTCCTTGCGCTCGGTAATGTCGAAATGGATACCGATCACGCGGGCGAGCTCTCCGCCCGGGCCGATGACGTGCACGCCGGCGCACTGCACCCACGCCCACTGCCCCGACTGGTGCCGCAGGCGGAACTCGGACTGGAACGGGTGGAGGCCGGGCGTGAGCCGGCGTCCGGTCCGGTCCGGTGCGGCCGCCGAGTCGTCCGGGTGGATCAACGCGTGCCAGGATTCCAGGGTGGCCGGAGCCTCCGTCGCCGCGAAGCCGAGCAGCCGCAGCCACGCCGGCGAGAACCACACCTGGCCGGCGACCAGGTCCAGTTCGAAGCAGCCGAAGCCGGCGTGCCCGGCCAGCAGGGCGTAGGCGTCGCTGGCGGCCGCGGGCTCCACCGGGGTCGCGGGCGCGAGGGCGGGCTGCACGGTGGCGAGGTAGCCGCCGTCGGCTCCACCCTCGGGGTCAAGCCGGACGCAGACCTCGCGGGGTGCACCGCCCGGGGTCGCGACCTGCAGGATCACGTCGTCCCGCCGCGCGTTCGCGAGCAGGGCGTCCCATTGGGCCTGCAGGAAGTCGGGATCGCGCGAGACGACTTCGAACTCGAAGAGCGCCGCGAACGGTTCGCCCACCAGCGGTTGGGCGAGGTCGGTCCAGATGCGGCGGGCGGCGAAATTGACGCCGGTCACCCGTCCCCGGGCATCGAGCACGAGTACGGCCGACGCCGGGGCAAAACGTTCACCGGCGCCGGCGGGTCCGGCCAGGGTGGACGACTTTGTCGCGGGCTCGTTCACACGCGGCCGTCAGTGAGCCAGCGCTGCACGCGCTTGGCGAGAAAATCGATGAAGGCCGGATGGTCGTTGGGGCAGGGGATCTGCTGGAATGATTCGCCCCCGGCCGCGATGAAATCGTCGCGGCCTTCCTGCTGCAGTTCCTCGAGGGTCTCCAGGCAGTCGGCGGTGAACGCGGGCGACATCACGAGCAGCTTCTTCACGCCCGTGCCGGGCAGACGCTCGAATTCCTTGTCGGTGTAGGGCGAGAGCCACGGTTCGCCGGCGAGGCGGGACTGGAATGAAACCGAGTGCTTGTCGGCCGGGATGCCGGCCCG
>JAEUHA010000367.1 GCA_016793535.1 Opitutaceae bacterium
GGTCGTCATTCGCACCGTGGGCAGCGCGCTGAATCTCGAGACGCTCGCGCTCCCGTGATCCATCGCCCGGCAGGGCGATCGCTGGCCGCCTGGGGCGCGCTGCTGCTGCCGCTCGCGGCTTCTTCGTCCGACGACGCCACGCGAACGCCGCCCGCAATCCACTGGCGCACGACCGCGACTCCGCTGCGGGTCGAGGTCACCGGCCTGAGTCGCGAAAGCCTCGCCCGCGCGGAGCGCGAGCTGCAGTCCCCGGCCGATCGCGGCCGGCGGTTGCAGGTCTTTGCCGAACCGGTGGACCAGTCGGCGCCGCCGGCGGGCGGCTTGCCGCCGATGGCGGGCACATGGCGGGTCGAGGACGGCCAGCTCCAGTTCATGCCGCGCTTTCCCTTCGTGCCCGGGGTGCGTTATCGGGCCGAGTACAGGCCGGAGGGAGAAGCGCCGCTCACCTCCACTTTTGCCGTGACGCCGCCGGATGCGACGCCCACCACGTCGGTGCGCCAGGTCTACCCGAGCAGCGACGTGCTGCCGGAGAACCAGTTGAAGTTCTACGTGGAGTTTTCCGCGCCGATGAGCCGCGGGGGCACCTACGCCCAGGTGCAGCTGCGCGAGGAAGGCGGGGGCTTCGTCGAACTGCCGTTCCTCGAGCTCGACGAGGAGTTGTGGGATCCGGAGATGACGCGGCTGACACTCCTGGTCGACCCGGGCCGGATCAAGCGCGGCGTCAAGCCGCTCGAGGACATCGGCCCTGTGTTCGAGGCCGGAAAGCGTTACCAGCTCATCGTGACACCGGCGTGTCGCGACGCGGCGGGCCGGCCGCTGCAGGCGGCGTTCACGAAGTCGTTCCGGGTCGCCGAAGCGGACCGGACGCCACCCGACCCAAGCCGGTGGCTCCTGACCCCTCCGCCAGCCGGGACCCGAGAACCGCTCACGGTGACGTTCGATGAACCGCTGGATCATGCGCTCGCCCTGCGCGTGATCGCAGTGAGCGCCGGGGCGGACGGAAAAATCCGCCTTGCGGGTGTGCCGGCCCTGACGAGCCAGGAGCGGACGTGGCGCTTTGTCCCGGCGCAACCCTGGAACGCGGGGCCGCACGTCCTGACCGTGGCGCCGACGCTCGAGGATCTCGCCGGCAACAATCCCGGCAAGACTTTCGATGTGGACCTAAAATCCGGCGCGCAGCGGCGCGGGGCGGAGCGGGACGCGAAGGTGGCGTTCGTGGTGCGGTAGGCGGCCGCCATCCAGCCGCGGCAACTGGCACCGCTGGATGCGAAAGCCCTCGTCCGCGATTTTAAGCGATGCGGACGAGGGCGTCCGCGCTCCCAGGTCCGGACAACTTTCGGAAACAGCAGCCCGGGCGCAGCCGCCCACCCTACGCGAGCAGCGGCTTGACCACGCGGCCGTGCACGTCGGTCAGGCGGTAGTGCCGGCCCTGGAACTTGAAGGTGAGGCGCTCGTGATCGACACCGAGCTGGTGGAGCAGCGTGGCATGGAGGTCGTGCACGCTGACGGGATTCTCGGTGATGTTGTAGCTGAAGTCGTCCGTCGCGCCGTAGGTGAGGCCGGGTTTGAACCCGCCGCCCGCCACCCACATCGTGAAGCACCGCGGATGGTGGTCGCGCCCGTAGTTGTTCGCGGCGAGATCGCCCTGGCAGTAAACCGTGCGCCCAAACTCGCCGCCCCACACCACGATCGTGTCGTCCAGCAGGCCGCGCTGCTTGAGATCCTTGATCAGCCCGGCGGTGGGCTGGTCGGTCTCGCGGCAGCGCGCCCGGAGCTGGCCGGGCAGTCCGCTGTGCGCATCCCAGCCCCGGTGGAAGAGCTGCACGAAGCGCACCCCGCGCTCGCTCAGCCGCCGGGCGATGAGCGCGTTGTAGGCGTACGTACCGGGCTTGCGCGCCTCCTCGCCGTAGAGCTCGAACGTGCTGGCCGGCTCCTGCGAGATGTCCGTGAGATCGGGCACGGAGGTCTGCATCCGGTACGCCATTTCGTACTGCGCGATGCGCGTCTCGATCTCCGGGTCACCCGTGACATCGAGCCGCATCCGGTTCAGCGCCCCGAGGTGATCGAGCGTCTTGCGCCGGAGTCCGGCGCTGAAACCCTCCGGGTTGTTCAGGTAGAGGACCGGGTCCTGGCCGGAGCGGAAGCGCACGCCCTGGTGCACCGAGGGCAGGAAACCCGCGCCCCAGAGCCGGTCGTAGAGCGGTTGATCGCCCCGGCCGGACAGCATCGCGACAAAGGCCGGCAGGTTCTCGTTCTCGCTGCCGAGTCCGTAGCTCAGCCAGGCGCCGATGCTCGGACGGCCCGCGATCTGAAATCCGGTCTGCAGAAACGTGATCGCGGGATCGTGATTGATCGCTTCGGTGTGCATCGAGCGGATGAAGCACAGGTCGTCCACTACGCCCGCGAGATGCGGCATCGCCTCGCTCACCCACGCGCGCGACTGGCCGTGCTGCTGGAACTTGAAGATCGAGCGCGCGACGGGAAACGAACTCTGCCCGGCGGTCAT
>JAEUHA010000370.1 GCA_016793535.1 Opitutaceae bacterium
GTCCGCGCTCCCAGGGTCATTTTAAGACGCGCTGGCGCCTTGTTTTACGACTGATTCCGCAACAGCGTGCAACAGAAGTCGCCTGATTGGACGATCTTCTCCCTCATGTGCGGCATCGTTGGCTACGTCGGTAAGCAAAAGGCGGCCCCCCTCATCATCGAAGGGCTGAAGCGGCTCGAGTACCGGGGCTACGACTCCGCCGGCGTGGTCGTGCTGGAGAACGGCCGCTTCACGGTCGCGAAGAAGATCGGGCGCGTCGCCACGCTCGAGCAGGAAGCTGCCCAGCACCGCCTCCATGGCTCGCACGGGATGGGTCATACGCGCTGGGCGACCCATGGGGGTGTCACCGACGCCAACGCCCACCCGCATCTCAGCAGCGACGGCCGCATCGCCCTGATCCACAACGGCGTCATCGAAAACTACGCGCAGATCAAAAAATTTCTCCTCGGCCGCGACTACACGTTCAGTTCCGAGACCGACACCGAGGTGCTGTGCAACCTGATCGCGTACCATTATGCGAAGGAACCGCCGGCGGCGAAGGGCGACAGCCGCTTCGTCGAAAGTGTGCGCAAGACGCTGCGTCACGTGGAGGGCACGTACGGGATCGTGATCATGGCGCTCGATGCGCCGGGTGAACTCGTCACCGCGCGCAAGGGTTCGCCGCTGATCCTCGGGCTCGGCGACGACGAGAGCCTGGTGGCGAGCGACGTCGCGGCGATCGTCAGCCGCACGCAGAACGTCGTCTACCTCAAGGATGGCGAGATTGCGCACCTGACGCCGAAGTCGTTTGCGATCACGACCCTCGCGGCCGGCACGGTCGAGCCGGTGATCGACAAGGTCACGTGGTCGATCGCCGACGCCGAACTCGGGAATCACGCCCACTTCATGGAGAAGGAAATCTTCGAGCAGCCGGCCGCGCTCGAGAACGCGATGCGCGGACGTTTCTCCGAGGATGGCAGCACGGCCAATTTCGGCGGCCTCAACATTTCCCCGGCCGAGTTCCGCGGCATCGACCGGTTCATGTTCTGCGCCTGCGGCACCGCCCTGCACGCCTGCATGGTGACCGAACACCTGATCGAGCGCTTCGCCCGGATTCCGGTCGAGTGCGACTACGCGTCGGAGTTCCGCTACCGCAACACGCCGCTCTTCCGCAATTCGCTCTTCTTCGTGATGAGCCAGTCCGGCGAGACGATCGATACCCTGGCGGCGCTGCGTGAAGCGAAGCGCAAGGGCTATCGCGTGCTCGCGATCAACAACGTCGTCGGCTCGACCATCGCGCGGGAGGCGGACGGCGGCATCTACCAGCACGTCGGCCCCGAGGTCGGCGTCGCGTCCACGAAGGCGTTCACGTCCCAGCTGCTCATCGGCGCCATGCTCGCGCTGTACGTGGCGCGCATGCGCGACATGAGCTTCAGCGACGGCGCGGAGATGGTGAAGGCCCTGAAGGCCGCGCCGGATCTCGTGCGCACCGCGCTGCTGCAGGCCGAGCACATCAAGGGCATCGCCAAACGGTACGCCCACTACGCCGACATGCTGTTTCTCGGCCGGCTCTCGCTTTTCCCGATCGCGCTCGAGGGCGCACTCAAGCTGAAGGAGATTTCCTACATCCACGCCGAGGGATATCCGGCCGCGGAGATGAAGCACGGGCCGATCGCGCTCATCAGCAAGGAATGCCCGAGCGTCGTCTTCGCGCCGCACAACGAGATCTTCAACAAGGTCGTTTCCTCGATGCAGGAGATCAAGGCGCGCCAGGGCCCGCTCATCGCCATCGTCACCGAGGACGCCAACCTGCCCGCCGGCCTGGCCGACGAAGTGATCCGGATCCCCGCCTGCCACGAAGCCGTGCTGCCGATCGTCGCGTCGATTCCCGTCCAACTCCTGAGCTACTACATCGCCGTCGAACGCGGCTGCGACGTCGACAAGCCGCGCAACCTCGCGAAGTCCGTCACAGTGGAGTGATCGGAGCGCCCCGGCGGATTTCCCCCGTGGCAGGGACATCCTGCTCAGGGCAGGTCCGCTCCACGTTTCCGGTGCACGCGAGCAGGCTGCTCGCGCGACATTGAAGGCATCAGAATCGGCGGCGGAACCGCGAGTACGCCGCAACGCCGAGGCCGGTGATGAGCAGTGCCCAGGTCGAAGGCTCCGGCACGGCGACGAAGTTGGACAGGACGACCTCGTTCGCGGCGAACACGCTGCCCGGGCCGTAATTCACCTTGAACGTGCCCAGGCCGTCCGCCGTCGCGAGGAAGCCGCCGTTCGGCACATTGAGAAACGACCCGGCGATCGCGGTGCTGCTGATCAACGCGAACGTCATGTTGCCGTTCACCGCCGCCTGGAAACCACCGGTGAAGCGGACGGCCAGATTCCCGCCCGCGAGGATCGTCCCGTTGACGTCGAGGTGATCGTACTGCGTGCCCTTGGTTTGCCCGCCGAGGTCGAACGTCACGGTCGCGCCGGCCAGGAAGGACGTGGTGCCGTTGAAGGTCAGCAGTCCGGTGTTCGGCGTGGTGCCGGGATTGACGTCACCGGAAACCGTGATCGTCGGTGCCGACACGATACCCTCGCCCCGCACGGCCGAGCCGGACTCGAAGGTGAGCGGCTGCGTCGAACTCAAGGTCGCGCCGCTCCCCAGCGCGACCGTGCCGCCGTTGCTGAACGTGCTCGAGAGCGCGATGGTGCCGGACTGGAGGTCGAGCAGGCCGCTGTTGACCATCGGCACCAGGATGCTCGTCGTGCCTCCACTTTTCCGATACGCGCCGCCCGCGGCGTTGATGAAGGTCGTGCCGCCGACGCCGCCAAAGTCGTTGTTGATCGCCAGGCCGCTCCCGGTGTCGTTCCACACCGCGTAGTTGGTAATGGAGCCGCCGGAGCCGGAACGCAGGCGGCCGCCGGACCAGTTCACCGTGCCGTTGTTCACGATCGCATGGCCGACGAAGTCGTGGTCGGCCGAACCCTGGATCGCAAACGTGGCGCCGCTGCCGATCGTCGCGGTGCCGGGCGTGTTGAAATCGCCGCCCGTCCATTCCGTCGCGCCGAGAAACGTCAGGTTGCCGGAGACCTGGCCGCCCGTGAGCTTGAAACGATTGGCGGTGAACCCGGCGCTGCCCACGCCGGTGAGCACGCCACCCGTGAACTGCACCACCCCGTTGCCCGTGCTGCCGATGCTGGAGCCGTCGTGAAACGTCGCGTCGGCGGCGAGGTTGAGCACGCCGTCCGTGACGATCACCGAGCCGCGATTGACGAACGGCACGTTCATCGTGGTCGTGCCCGCGGTCTTGCTGTAGTTGCCGGTGACCGCGTTGATGAACGTGGTGCCGCCGACGCCGCCGTAGTCGTTGTTCACGGCCGAGGACGCGACCGAGTCGTTCCACTGCGCGTTGTTCGTGATCGTGCCGCCGGAGCCGGAGCGCAGCCGGCCGCCGTTCCAGTTCACGACGCCCTGGTTAACGATCGCATGCCCGCGAAAATCGTGGTCCGCCGCGCCCGTCACGACGAACGTCGCGCCCGTGCCGATCGTCGCAGTGCCGGTCGTGTTGAAATCGGCGCCCGTCCACTCCGTGGTGCCGAGGAAGGTCATGTCACCGGAGACCTGTCCCCCGGCGAGCTTGAATCCGCTCGACGTGAAGCCGGCGAGGCCGCCTGCGGTCAGCGTTCCACCCGTGAGCTGCACCACGCCGGGCCCGCTGCTGCCAATGGTTGATCCGTCGTGAAACGTGCCGCCGGCGGCGAGCGTGAGGGTGCCGCCGGACACGAGGACGGCGCCGCGATTGACGAACGGCACGTTCATCGTGGTCGTGCCCGTGGTCTTGCTGTAGTTGCCGGTGACCGCGTTGATGAACGTGGTGCCGCCGACGCCGCCGTAGTCGTTGTTCACGGCCGACGACGCGACCGCGTCGTTCCATTGCGCGTTGTTCGTGATCGTGCCGCCGGAGCCGGAGCGCAGCCGGCCCTCGTTCCAGTTCACCGTGCCGTTGTTCACGAGCGCGTGGCCGGCGAAATCGTGATCGGCGGACCCGGACACCACCAGGGTAGCGCCGCTGCCCACGGTCGCGGTGCCCGGCGTGTTGAAATTGCTGGCGACCCAGTCGGTAACGCCGAGAAACGTCATGTTCCCGGAGAGCTGGCCGGCGGTGAGCCGGAAGTTGTTCGCGGTAAATCCTACGTTGCCGCCCGCGGACAGGACGCCGCCGGTAAGCTGGGCGACGCCGCTCCCGCTGCTGCCGATCGTCGATCCGTCGTGGAGCGTACCGCCCGCGTCGAGATTGAGCGAACCGCCGGATGCGACCACGGTCCCGTAGTTCACCAGCGGGACGTTGAACGTCGTGACGCCCGACAGCTTGTTGTACGTGCCGGTCGCGGCGTTGATGAACGTCGTTCCACCCACGCCGCCGTAATCGTTGTTGATGGCGAAACCGCTGGCGGTGTCGTTCCACACCGCCTGGTTGGTGATGTTGCCGCCGCTCCCGGACCGCAGCCGGCCGGCCTGCCAGTTGATCGTCCCCTGGTTGACGATGGAGCGGGCGGCGAAGTCGTGGTCGACCCCGGTGGAGATCGTGAAGGTGCTCCCGGCGAGAATCGTCGTCACGCCCGCGGCATTCATGTTCCCGGCGAGCCAGTTCAAAATCCCGTTGATGCTGTGGGTGCCCGCCACCGTGCCGCCGTTGAAGCTGAACTCGGTGGTCGTAATCGTCCCGGTCAGCGTGAGCGTGCCGGCGGTGAGCTGCACCACCCCGGCGCCCGTCCGGCCGACGGAGGAGCCGGAGGTGAACGTGCCGCCGGCCGCGAGATTCAGGGTGCCGCCGCTGACGAGGAGCGTGCCGGAGTTGTTGAAACCGACATTGAAATTCGTCGTGCCCGTCGTCTTGAGGTACGAAGCCCCGCTGCTGTTCACGAACGCATAGGCGCCGAAGTCCGCATTGATCGTCGACGACGCCGTGTCGTTCCACGTCGCATTGTTCGTCAGCGAACCGCCGCCGCGGACGCGACCGTCCGTCCAGTTGACGGTGCCATTGTTCACCACCGTGCGGGATCCGAAATCGTGATCCGCGCCCGTCACGATGTTGAGCGTGTCGCCGACGTTGATCGTCGTGAGACCCGCGGGCGAAATCACTCCGGTCAGGATGTCACCCGAGCTCCAGGTGAATACGGTCTGCGCCCGCACCGCGGCACCGGACGACAGCAGCGCAGCCGCGAGAACCCGCGCGAACACCGCCGACCGGCCGAATAGCAAAGTGAGCACGGGCGTCACGGGCGGGCATGAAGTCGTTCGAGCGCGGTCAAGTCGACCGCATTCTCCGCGCCCGGAACACTACGTAGCTTGCTTCGGGAAATTTCCGATAATCGGTTGCGGATCCCAGGCGTGAATCCGATCGGACGCGCGGCGCGGTTTCGCTCCGCCGGGCGGCGAAAGTGCTCGCCGTGACGGTGGACTTGGCAAACGTGCTTATTGTAGAGAAGCTGCAATAAGCACCGCGAAGCTTCTGTCGGCCGTCGTCGCCCGTTCCACCCTGCGCCCGCGCCCGACTCCCCCGCCCGCCCCACCCCATCCGATGAACGTCCAACTGCACTCCGACACCTGGCAGATCAAGCGCACGCGTCCCGCGGCGACCGGCCGCCGGGCCGCCACGGCCACGCTGCCGAGCCAGTTTCTCGCCGCGGGCGTGAGCGTGGCGGAAGTCATCGAGGCAACCGCGCCGGTCGCCGTGCGCCGCAGCGGCGAACTGCCGGTGATGGATTTCACCGTGACGCCCGATCCGGGCGCGGCGTGCGTGGTCGCGGTGCGTCATCCGTCGGGTGCGCTGACGTTTCACTTTGGGGAAGCGGCTCCAGTCGGCGGGGCGCGGCGCGGGAAGAAGGTGGCGGCCGGCGCGGCCGTGCGGTTTCGCATCGTGAGCCGTGGCGACGACCTGACAGAAGCGCGTGCGCCCGGAGCCCGGCGCGGTCTGCTCAAGAAGGCCCTGACCTTCGTGATTCTGAAGGTCGCGACGAAACTCGTCGATGCCGCCCTGCCCCGGCTGGTGCTCGCCTTCGAGCAGCGCAGCTGGGCGAAGCGCGGCCTGAGCGAAGGCTGGTTTCACGTCACGCGCGAGTCGCTCGCGGCCGGGAAACTGGAGCCGCGGGTGCCGGCAGCGTCGGTTGAGCGCAGCCTGTTGCTGCTGCACGGCACGTTTTCCCATGCCGTCGGAGCGTTCGGCGAACTGGCCGGCACCGACTTCTTTCCCCGGATCGCGCCGCTGTACGGTGACCGCGTCTATGCGTTCAACCATTTCACGCTCAGCCGAACCCCGGAGGAAAACGCGCGCGCGCTGCTGGCCGCGCTGCCGGCGGGCACGCAGACGTTCGACGTGATCACGCATTCCCGCGGCGGACTGGTGTTGCGCAATCTGGTGGAGCGTCGCGCGGCCCTCGGCGCCGACGCGCCGCGCTTCGCCCTCGGCCACGGCATCCTCGTCGGGGTGCCGAACGACGGCACGCCCCTGGCCACGCCGACCCGCTGGGAGGAAACCGTCGGCTGGGTCGCCAACGTGCTCGAACTCTTTCCCGCGAATCCGTGGACGACCGCCGCGGAATGGGTCGCCGAGGTGCTGGTCTGGCTCGCGTGGCGGGTCAGCGGCGGCTGTCCGGGATTGCAGGCCATGGACAGCGCCGGCGGTCTCCTGGCGGCGCTGCAGCAGCCGCCCGGTCCTCCTGCCGCGGCGTACTCGGCGCTCGTCGCAAACTACCATCCCACGGGAAACATTGCCGCGCGGATGCTCGATGTCGGCGTCGACAGCTTCTTCGGCTCCGCCAACGACCTGGTGACGCCAACCGAGGGCGGGTGGCGCGTCGATCGGGACGGCGCGAACCACGTCGCGGCCGAACGCATCGGCTGTTACGGTCCCGGGGGCAACCTCGCCGCGCGGGACATCCAGCATCTGAATTTCTTCAGCCAGCCGGAGACCGTGAACTTCCTGGTCCGGGCCCTCGCGCGCGAGCCGTTGGGAATTCCCCCGCTCGATCCCACGCGTCCCCTGCCGGACCGCCGGTTTCGCCGGGCGGGCAGCGAGGCACCCGCCGTCGCCGCGGTGCCGGCCTTCTCACTGGCACCCATGGCGGCCCCGGCCGCGGCCCCCAGCCTGGCGGCGGCGGCCCTGGCCGCCGAGGCATCGGATGCGTTTCACCTGATGGTGCTGCCGCCGTCGGCGGCGACGGATCCGAACCAGCCGGGCAAGGCCCCCGCGCAGCTCCTCGCGATGTACCGGGGGGCGCGCGTGCTGGAGAAGTTTGAACTCCGCGGCGGCACGGCCGGCCAGCGCTTCCGCAAGATCATCGCCATGAACGAGCGGATCCGGAGCTACGTGAACGGCGCGGGCGCCACGCTGCCGTCCGACGACGAGCTGCTGCACTACGGCGAGGTGCTGTTCGACACCCTGTTCCCCACCGCGATCCGGCGGCTCTATGACGTCGCCCGCTCGGACGAGCGCGCGGCGCGCCTGAACGTGATCTTCACGTCGATGATCTCGTGGATCGCGGACAAGCCGTGGGAGTTCGCGTTCGACCGCGCCCGCGGTGCGTTTCTCGCCACGGAGGAGATCCAGTTCGTGCGCAACGTCCTCACCGCCGTACCCGCGCAGCGGATACCGCCGCGCGCCGGCCGGCTGCGCATCCTGGTCGCCGTCGCGCAGCCGTTTGGCTCGGCCCCGCTGTCGGTCGACGAGGAGATCGCGGTCATCCGCCGCGGGTTCGAGCCGTTGATCGAGGCGGGCATGGTCGAGATCGAAGTGCTCGCGAAGGCGACGCCGGCGAGCCTCCATGGCTACATCGACACCGGCCGGTTCGACGTCGTGCACTTCATCGGCCACGGCGAATTCGATCCCAAGACCAACCGCGGGTACCTGCTGTTCGAGGACGGCCGCGGTGCCGCGACCAAGGTCGACGACCGCAGCCTGCGCGAGATTTTCTGCCAGCGGGACATCCGCGTGGTTTTCCTCAACGCCTGCGAAACCGGCCAGGGCGGTCGGGCCGACTTCAATCGCGGGGTGGCCCCCGCCCTCGTGGCTGGCGGTGTGCCGGTGGTGGTGGCGAACCAGTACAAGGTGCTCGACCTGTCCGCGACGACGTTTGCCCAGCACCTGTACTGGGCGCTCGCCCAGGGCATGTCCGTCGGCAAGGCCGCCCGCGAGTCCCGCATCGCGGTCAATTATTCCCTGGCCGGCGAGTCGATCGACTGGGCCGTGCCGGTCGTCTATGCCCGCGATCCAGGACTGCGGGTGTGCGCCCCTCCGCCTGCCCAACGGGGACCGTCGGTGCTGCCGCAGACCACCCGGCGCGCGCGCAGTGCCACCGCCGACCATGCGCGCCGCGTCGCCGTCTGGGACGTCGACCACCTCTTCCCGGAACTCGAGCCGACGCTCGATCGGATGAGCGCGGCGCAGACCCGTTTCGGCTTCCTGCCGGTCGACCTCTCGGCCCCGCTCGGCACCTGGCAGCTGGCGGGCGCCGCCGGCAGGCAACGCACGTACCA
>JAEUHA010000447.1 GCA_016793535.1 Opitutaceae bacterium
TTCCATGAGGCGCAGGGCGGCTACAAGGAGGTCTCGACCCTCGTCGACCTGACGCCGCTCATGCAGGCGCAGGCCGAGGTCGCGGCGAAGGAATCGCAGTTCCGCTTCATCTTCGAGTCGGCGCCAATCGGCATTTCCTGGCGCCGCGTCGAGGCCGACGGCCGGCAGCTCCGGCTGATCAACGATGCCCACCTCGAGCTCTGTGGCTTGACGCGGGAGGAGGTGGCGCGGCCGGGGATTTTCGCCACCGTGAGCGAGCCCGGGGAATATGCGGCGCAGCAGGAGCTCTATCGCCGGCTCGCGGCGGGCGAGATCACGCATTTCTCGATCGAGAAGCGTTACCTGCACCGGGACGGACGCGTGGTGTGGGTGCTGCTCGCCCAACAGCGGCGGAATCGGGCGGGCGGGGCGTTCGAGGAACTCTCGACGCTGGTCGACATCACGGAGCGCAAGCGCGCCGAGGACCGGCTGGCACAGGAACAGAGCCGCTTTCGGTCCATCTTCGAACTCGTGCCGATCGGCTTGTCGTGGTTCGTCGTCGGCCGGCAGGCGGAGACCCACCTCGTCAATTCCGCTCACGCCCGCATCACCGGCGTGCCGATCGAGCGCCGCCGGGAAGTCACGCTCTATGCGCTGGCCACGCATCCCGAGGACAACGCGCGCCAGCAGGAGATGACCGCGCGCCTGCTCCGGGGCGAGATCGACCGTTTCAGCATCGAGAAGCGTTATGTGCACCCCGACGGCCGCGTGCTGTGGGTGGTGTTGAACGTGCAGCACGTCCTCGATCCGGTGACCGGCGAACGCCACCAAATCGCGTCGCTGGTGGACATCACCGAACTCAAGCGCCAGGCGGCGGAACTCGGCGCGGCGAAGGAGACGGCCGAGTCGGCGAGCCTCGCCAAGGGCCAGTTCCTCGCGATGATGAGCCACGAGATCCGGACGCCGATGAACGGCGTGGTCGGGATGACCTCGCTGCTGCTCGAGTCGCCGCTGAGCTGCGAGCAGCGCGACTACGTCGAGACGATCCGTGCGAGCGGCGACTCGCTGCTGACCATCATCAACGACATCCTGGATTTCTCGAAAATCGAGTCCGGCCGGCTGGAACTGGAGCAACTCGAGTTCAGCGTGCGCGACTGCGTGGAGGGGGCGCTCGACCTGCTGGCGCCGAAGTGCAGCGAGAAGGGCATCGATCTGCTCTACGAGATCGCCGACGCGGTGCCGGGCCTCGCCCGCGGCGACCCGACGCGGCTGCGGCAGATTCTCGTCAACCTGCTCGGCAACGCCGTGAAGTTCACGAACCGCGGCGAGGTCGTGCTTTCCGTCACTGCGGAGCCGCACCACGACGGACGGATGGAGCTGAGCTTCGCCGTGCGCGACACCGGCATCGGCATTCCGCGCGAAGGCCTGACCCGGTTGTTCCAGTCGTTTTCGCAGGTCGACGGGTCCACGACCCGCCGCTACGGCGGCACCGGGCTCGGCCTGGTGATCAGCAAACGGCTCGCGGAGCTGATGGGCGGCCACATGTGGGTGGAAAGCGATATCGGCAAGGGGTCGACGTTCCACTTTGCCATCGTGGTGGAGCCGCTGCGCTCGCGGCCGAAGACCCGGCTGACGCCCGGGCCCGTGAATCTCGCGGGGCGCTCGCTGCTTGTGGTGGACGACAATGCCACCAACCGGCGGATTCTCGTGCAGCTGGCCCGGACGTGGGGCATGAATGCGAAGGCCGCGGAATCGGGACCGGAGGCGCTGGTGCTCCTCGCGAGTGGCGAGCAGTTCGACGTCGCCATTCTCGACCTGCAGCTGCCCGAGATGGACGGTGCCACGCTGGCAGCGGAAATCCGCCAGTTGAGCAGCCGGGATGAATTGCCGCTGGTGCTGCTATCGGCGGTCGGCACGCGTGATGAAGTCGCGGAGCCCGCGCACTTCTCGGCGTTTCTCACCAAGCCCGTCAAACCGCACCTTTTGCTGGAGACGCTGGCGGGCCTGTTCCGCACCGATCTGCCGCGTCCGGTTTCCGCGCACCCGTTCGTGGCGGCGGCCGTGGCCTCGGCCACCCGGCCCGAGAACATCCTGCTGGCGGAGGACAATCCGGTGAACCAGAAGGTCGCGCTGCTGATGCTCGCCCGGCTCGGATTCCGGGCGGATCTCGCCGTGAATGGGCTCGAAGCGGTCGCGGCGGTGCAGCGCAAACACTACGACATCGTGCTCATGGATGTGCAGATGCCCCAGATGGACGGACTCGAAGCCGCGCGTCGGATCAACACCCTCTGGCCCGAGCGGCGCGACCGGCCGTGGATCATTGCGATCACCGCCAACGCGATGCAGGGCGACCGCGAGATCTGTCTCGAGGCGGGGATGGATGACTACATCAGCAAGCCGGTGAAGACCGCCGAACTCGCCGCCGCCCTTGAGCGGGCAAAGCTCGCCCTGGCGCGCGCGCAGTAGGGCGGTTTCTGGTGTGGGCGGGGTGCTCTCACCCCGTAGTGAACCGGTCCGAACCCCGATACTCGCGGGGTGGGGGCACCCCGCCTACAACACGTCCTTCGTCTTCGTGCGACCTCGCGCGACGGGCCGCGCCCGGCCTACGCGGTCTTTTCCTGCGGCAGCGGCGCGGTCTGCGGTGGAGTCGCCAGCGCCTCGACCTGCGGTGCCACCTGGCGCCACAGCGCCTCGGCTTTTTCGTTCACGATGGCCCGGCACTTGGCCAACTCGGCCTCGCGCGCGACGCGGTTCTCCTCGGCGATGCGGGCGAGGTCGTCGAGATTGTAGAGAAAGACATTGTCGATGTCGGCAACCGCCGCATCGACGTCACGCGGCAGGGCCTGGTCGATGAAGAACAGCGGCCGCGACGGACGCCGGTTCATCGCGGTCCGGACCGTGGCATGAGTGATGATCACACCCGGCGCGGAAGTCGCGCAGACGACGATGTCGAATTCCGCGAGGCGTCCGTCCCGCTGCTCAAACGGCATCGCGCTGGCGCCGAGCGTGGTGGCGAGCTCCATCGCGCGCTCGAACCGCCGGCTGGCCACCGTGAGTTCCGCCGCCCCGCGGCTCTGGAACGCCTTCGCGGTCTTCTCGCCGATCTCGCCCGCGCCGAGCAGGAGGATGCGGGTGTCCGTGAGGCCGCCAAAGATCGTGACCGCGAGGTCCACCGCGACGTTGGCCACGCTGACCTGGCCCTCGGTGATCGCCGTTTGGGTCCGCACGTGCTTGGCGGCCTGGAAACCCTTCTGGAAAACGCGATTCAAGACCGGCCCGGTCGTGCCGCCCGCCTGCGCCGCGGCGTAGGCATCCTTCACCTGGCCGAAGATCTCGGTCTCACCGAGCATCTGCGAATCGAGTCCGGCCGAGACCTCGACGAGGTGACGGACGGCATCGCACCCGCGGAGATCGAGCCGGATCTTGTCGAACTCCGCCGCATCGAACTGCTGCCGCGCGCAGAAGGCTGCGCTGACCCGCTGCGCGGCGTCGGGACTGGCCGCCACGCCGTAGAATTCGACGCGATTGCAGGTGTTCAGCAGGGCGAACTCCCGCAGGCCTTCGATCGCGGCCAGTTCACGCCGCATCGCCTCGGCGCCCTCGGCGCTCAGCGAGAGTTTTTCGCGCACCGCCAGCGGGGCGCGGTGATGAGTCGTGCCGATGACGAAAAGACCGCCGGCGCTCATCGGGCCACCACCTCCGTGCTGCGCACCGGCCGATGCCGGCTCTTGTCCACCGGTCCGAGCGAGAGCAGCGCCGCCACGAACAGGGCGAGGCAGGCGAGGGAAAAGCGCTTGGCGAGCAGGACGCCGCGAAGGCGCAGGCCGAGGGCGACGGCGTAGGCCAGCCAGATCGCCACGGTCACCAGCAGCTTCGCGGTGTTGACGCTCGAGGTGTCGCGCAACCAGTAGAACGAACCCACGACGAGCGAGGTGGCGAGGATCACGACGCCCGCGCCGAGCAGGCGCACTCCGATCAGGTCGAGATCGCGAATCGAGGGCAGGAAGGAAAACCAGCCGCCGAGGTGCTTCGACTTGAGCGAGTAGTTTCGCAGCAGATACAGAATCGACGTCAGGGCCAGCAGCCCGAAGACGCCGTAGCTGAAGACGGCGAGCGCGGCATGGAGCTCGATCCACGGATTGCTCCCGAAGATGTGGGTGCGCTGGGTGGCGTCCCAGCCGGGAATGGACAGCGACACGAGCGTGAGGGCTCCCGCGAGCGACGACGTGAAGTACCCGAGCAGGCTGTTGCGGAACGTCACGCCGACCACGAGGTAGAGCGTGATGGCGGACCAGGCGGTGAACTGGAAGATCTCGAACTGGTTGCCGAGCGGGCAGCCCCCGACCGCGCGCCCGCGCACGCCGAGGCCGGCCAGCTGCAGCGCATACCCGAGCACGATCAGCGCGTAGGTGGCGCTGCCCGAAGGCCGTCCCTGGCGCAGGATTGCCGTCGTGCCCAGGGCGAAGCCGGCGAAATAAAACGCCGCGGCGGCCCAGAGCCACGTTCGATCGGAGATGTCGGCAAACATGCGAGGCGACCAACGTAGGCCCGGCATCCGCGGGGGCAAGTCTCGCCGAACCGGAATGAAGTTCGCTCAAAGTCCAGCCCGGCCCGACGAAAAATCATCATGTGTCGACTTGACGAGGATTGGTGGTCCCGGTCCTGCTGAAGGAGCTGCGATTTCGCCGGCTCGTCGGTCGGCGGAGC
>JAEUHA010000449.1 GCA_016793535.1 Opitutaceae bacterium
AGTCGTAGCTGCCGCGGCACTCCGCAGGGATGAAGTGCCGGAGCGAGACGACGAAGAACGCATTGAACACCCAACCCAGGAACGCCACGTGCGAATGCGTGTGGAGCAGGTGGGTGTATTCGAGCGTCGTCCACGGCTGCACGACTTGGAGCCGCAGCCCGAAGCCCAGCAGGGCGGAAAGCAGCAGGAATATCCACGCGACGCCGAATCGCCGGCGGAGCGACGTTTCGAGCGCCTCCCGTTCCAGCGCGGATGAGACCGGGTGAGGCGAAGAGGCTGGGTTTCGTGCGGGCACGCTGGACACGAGAAGGCAGACGAAGCGGCGTGTGCGCAAGAAGCGCGTCTCGAGCGGACGCGGCAACGTGAGTGCGCCTGACCTACTTGTCCTGCTTCAAGGTGGCGACCTGCGCCCAGCGGGCCTTCGCGTCGGGATGCGTGGCCGCGAGGATCTCGTAGATCCGCCGCTTCTCGTCAGCGTCAATATAAGAGTAACGCTCGCGGGCATCGTCGCCGCTCAACACGCCGTGGAGCCGGTCGAGCACGCGGGTCTTCAACTGCACCGGCAGCGCGGCAAACGTGTCCGAATAGATCATGTAACTGCAGCGGTGCGCAAAGAGGCGGTCGCGCAGTTGAAAATCCTTCAGGCTGCGGCCGTCGGGGCTCCGCGGCGCCTCCCGGGCGAACGCCAAGCGAAAGGCTTCGAGCCCCGTCACTCCGGCGGGCAGCGGCGCGGCCCCGCGGAAAAGCAGGTGATCGACGATGTCCTCGACGGCGCTGCGGAAGACGCTCTTCACGCTGTCGTAGGCGGGCTCGTCGGTGATCGGATCCTTGAACGTCTTCTGCAGCGAGCGCTGGTAGTCGAGCATCCGGCGGCAGCTGTGCGCGGCCTTGGTCAGCGCATTCTGCACCGCCATCTGGTGTTCGACCACCAGCAGCGCGACGACGTCGCTGGTCCCGGCGAGGTAGCGCGAGGTGTCGAAGAAATCGCCCAGCTCCGCCGGCCGCCGCTCGCTGAGCGGAAAGTCGAGCTTGTCGCCGATTTCGGTGCCGAAGGCGTTGCCGCGGTGCTGGGGCGCTCCTGTGTAGCCGGTCACGTACCAGCCTCCCCAGCGGTTTTCGAACGGCGTCTGGTCATCGACGAGTTCGGTGCCGTGCCGCAGCAGCGGCTCGCCGTTGGACGCGGGAACGATGCTGCGGGCGAAAACCCCGGGGACATCGCGGACGAACGTGCCGCCGTGGCAGCGCAGGCAGTCCGAGTCGCGGACGAAGGCCTGCTTTTCGTCCCGCTCGGGCCGCGGGTTGAAGGTGTAGAAGATCGGGCCGAGCTGCGGATCGACCGCCGCCACTTCGATCAGCCCGCCCGGTACCCAGCCCACATAAATGGAGTCGGAAAAGTACAGCGCGCGCGGCTGGTCCGGCCGAATGCGCCCGCGCTGCAGGCTCGTTTTCGAGAAGACCATCACCTGGCTTTCGATCGGCACCTTCAGCTCGCGCAGGAGGGTGCGCAGAATCTCCCGGTCACCACCCGTGAGCATGAGTTCTCCGGTCTCCAGCCGCACCTGCAGCCGCGCGGCGGCGTCGTGGGGCTTCGTCGCCGAGTAGCTCACCGGCGGCTGTTCGTAGTCGGGCACGTTCTGAGCCGGGAGGGTGGCGGTGCCGAGGAGCAGGAGAAGGACGGGAAAGCGCAGGGACGCAGAACGCATGGTCGGGACGGGAGGGAATCGCGGGGAAGGAAGACGTTGCGCAGTGCCGTGGGCAGCGCAACCGAGCAATGCTAGGCGGTCGGAGGTCGGTCCGCCTTGATCCACATCAAGCCGGCGTAAGACCGGACGGGCGACGGATCGAGGCCGGCTTTGATGCACGTCAATGCGCCGGGGCGAGCGAAAGAGTAGATTCAATCCATGAGCCAATCCTCCCTTGTTTCTGTGGATGCGGCCCGGTCCGTCGTGCTGGCCGACAGCGTGCAGGTCGCGCCCGCCGGCATCGTGAGTCGCACCCTGCTGCAGTCGCCGGAGTTGCGCGTGGTGCTGTTCGCCTTCGACGGCGGCCAGGAGCTTACGACCCACACCAGCCGCCGGCGCGCGTTGCTGCAGGTGTTGGGCGGGGAGGGTGATTTTTTCTTCGACGGCGCGTGGCACCGGCAGGCCGCCGGGTCGCTGATCCACCTGCCGCCAGGACACTCGCACGCCGTTCGGGCCGGGGCGGGGTCGTTCACGATGCTGCTCACCTTGGCGGCCGAGCCGGCCGACGCATCCAAACTCGGAACATGAGGCATGCAAACTAGCGTGCCACGACCGCTGGTTCCCGGCGTGCCGCTGGTGGCGGGCGCTCGGCTGCCGCTCGCCTTTATCGGTGGCGGGCTCGGTGCCCTGGCCTGGGCGGCCGGCGTGCTCGCGACGTTTCCGGGGCTCCTGCTCCTGCCGCATGCGCATCCGGCGGTCGTGGCCCTCGCGCACCTGTGGCTGCCGGGCTTTCTGCTCAGCGTGAGCATGGGAGCCGTGTATCAGCTCATGCCGGTCGTACTCGGCACGCCGCTGCGGCTGCCGCTGGGGGCGGCTTGGACGCACCTCGGCCTGCACATGGCGGGCGTGCCGCTCCTGGTGGTCGGTTTCAGCCTGGGCCGATTCGACGTCGTCGCGCTCGGCGGCATGCTTGTGGTCGCCGGAATCGGTGTGTTCGCGGTGGGGGCGTGGCGGACTTTTCTCGCCTCGAGCCGACGGGACGCGATCGCGTGGAGCTTTCCGCTCGCGGTGACGTGGCTCGCGGCAGCCGTGGGCTTCGGACTGGTGATCGCCGTGAACCGGCACGTCAACGTCCTGCCGTGGTCGGTGCTCGACCTCTTGCGTTCGCACGCGCACGTCGGGGTGGGCGGTTTCTTTCTCACGCTGCTGCAGGGCGCGACGTTCCAACTGGTGCCGATGTTCACGCTCGCGGAGGTGCAGGGCGAGCGGTGGGTCGGAGCCGGGCTGGTGCTTGCCCAGACGGGACTGCTCGTGCTGGCGCCGGGACTCGCGTTGGGACTGCGCGTAGTCGGGCTGACGGGGGCGCTGCTTCTGGTCGCCGGGATTGCCTGCTCGGGAGCAGCGTTGGGCGCCACCCTGTGGAAGAAACGACGCCGCGGGCTCGACCCGGGCTTGAAGGGTTTCGGTCTGGGCGCCGCGCTGTTCGGAGTCGCCGCGTTGGGCGGATTCGGACTCGCGCTGACACCGCCGGACATTGCCGCCGCTGGGCGCGCCCCCATGGCCTACGGATTCACAATCGTGGCCGGCGCCCTCAGCCTCATGGTCATGGGCATGCTGTGCAAAATCGTGCCCTTTCTGGTCTGGATGAAAACCTACGGACCGCGGGCCGGGCGGCAACCGGTGCCGGTGGCCGGCGCGCTGGCATCCCGTTGGCTCGAACTCGCCTGGCTCTGGCTGCACGGCATCGCCGTGGTGTCGATCGTCGTGGGCCTGATGGTGGGTGCGCCCCTCCTGGTGGCGACCGGCAGCGGGCTGCTCGCGGGGGCGCTCGGGCTCTTTCTGGTGAATCTGCTCCGGGTGTTCAGCCACCTGGTCCGGCCGCGGGCCGCGATCGCCGCTCCGTGGCGGCCCGCCAAATCCTCGTCGTGACTACCAACCCTCTCCTGCCTGATCCCGCGGCGGTACGTGCTGCGTGCGCCGGAGTCGCCGATCCCGAGTTCGGCGTCGGCATCGGCGACCTCGGTCTGATCTACGATGTCACCGTGACCGGCGCCGACGTCGCCGTGGCAATGACCTTGACGACGATGTCCTGTCCCGCGGGGGCGGTGATTGTCGACGCGGTGCGGGCGTCGGTGGCGGCCGTGCCGGGTGTCATGCGCGTGGACGTGCGGCTGGTGTGGGATCCGGCGTGGACGCCGGAGATGATCAGTGACCGCGGACGTGAGTTGCTGGGTTGGCGGCAGGGGTGAGCGGGCGGGTGGAACGTCCTGTCCCCAGGCTGCTTTTCTGCGCCCGGCGGCTGCCCCGCGCCCGTGAACATCCTGAGCCTCGATTCCGCAAACGAGCTAACCACTGAGGCGCACTGAACAGCATTGATGACCGCAACAGGCAGGTAGCATGCAGATATTTCGCGTCACCCCGCAGGTGAATCCATGAAGAAGAGCAAGATTCTCTGGATCAGTGTTCACTCAGTAAGAATCAGTGGTTCAGCTGCGCTTCCCGAACTGAAAGCAGCCTGGGGACAGGCTGCTCCACCCGCGGACGCAATCCTGCGGCCACTACATCGCCGGGCAGAGGGCGAGGCGGAATCCGAGCGTGTAATCGAGCCGCGCGGCCGAGCCGCCGGCCCGCGCGGCGGAGCGGCTCACGCTGACATCCATCCGCCAGCTGCCACCCCGTGCGATCCGGTAGTAGCCGCGCTCCGGACCGGAGGGATCGATGGCGGTGCCGCGAGGATAGTCGCCATACCAGTCGCGGCACCACTCGAGCACGTTGCCACCCATGTCATGAAAGCCCCAGGCATTGGGTTTCTTTTCTCCGACCGGGTGGGTTGTGCCTCCGCTGTTGCCGACGTTCCAGCTCATGGCGTCAGGCTCGCCTGGATACGTCCCCGTCGTGCCGGACCGGCAGGCATATTCCCACTGGGCCTCCGTCGGCAGCGTGAACTCATAGCCCTCGGGCAGCCGGCCGGCGGCACGTTCCCGCTCGGTGAGTTTCCGGCCGTAGGCCATGGCGTCGATCCACGACACGCGTTCCACCGGGGCGTCGGGACCGGCAGCCTGGAACGTCGAGGGATTCGTGCCGGTGATCGCCTGATACTGGGCCTGCGTGACCTCGGTCCGGCCGAGCCAGAATCCCTGCGTCAGGGTCACGGACACCGGCGGCCCTTCGGCCTTGTGCCGGCCCGGTTCGTCCAGCGCGCTGCCGAGCGTGAATGTGCCCGGTTCAACCCAAAGCAGCTCGAGGCCCAGGTCCGCGATCACGTGGGGCGGACGCCGGGTCGGGCGGTCGGCGGCCGTCGCCACCAGCGTCAACGTGAGCAAGGCAACCCCCTTCCGGAGAAGGGCGGAACTGCCAGGCGGGAAGAAAAATGAGATGAACGGTATCATCACGTGCGGGGTGAGCCGGAGCCGTGCATCTCAAATGGAATTGCGGGCAGAATGCCGAGGGAATTTCTCGCCGGGCTCGGTTTGTCTTTTGCTCCGGCAGTCCCGGGACGTTCGCCGTAAGCCTGCAGGATCAGATTTCCTTGGGTGCCGGGTTTGATCTTTCCGAGGTCGGCGACGAGTTCGACCTCGGTGATGTCGCCGCGGCGCTGGACCCGCCGCACGCTCAGGCCTTCCGGCGGCTCCAACAGTTCAAAATTCAACGCGCCGACCTGCCTGAGCCCTGGAGTGGAAATCCGGATACGCACGGTGCCGTCGGCCTCGAATCGCACCGGCGGACGTTCCGCGAGCCGCAGGGTCGATCCGCGGCCCGCCACGTTCACCCGCAGCTCACGCGCGGGCACGAGATGCCGGTACGCGAAGGCCTGCATGCGATCGTCGGCCGGCACGGCGCGGTGAACCACGTCCCGGCCCAGAATGGTCGCCGCGCCGAGGACCGTCAGCGGCAGTGTGCCTTCGCGGACGTTGGCGGGAATCGTGAGCGTGACGCGCACGGATTCCTGGTGCGCGGGAATCCGGGCGCCGCTCAGGGCGAAACCCGCCGGGGCGTTCTGCAGGCCGACGATGATCTCGCCGCGGAAACCGTCGCGGCGGAGGGCGTGGATCGTGACGGGCACCGTGGCGCCGGCCCGGAGGTTGATCGCCGACGGCACGACGCGAAGTTCGAAATCCGGCTGCGGCGGTCCGATCTGCAGACGGTATCCGTAGTCCGTCCCGCCGCGCTTCTGTGTGTCGGCTACGCGCAGAAAATAGGTGCCGTCCGCCGGCAGCGTGACCTGCAGGCGCGAGTCAGCGTGATGGGTGAGCAGGCCCGATCCTCGGTCGTCCCAGTCGTCATTCGTGGCGAGACGGCGGCCGGATCCATCGGTGAGGGTGAGCACCGAATCGATCGGCGAACCAAGTCGGCGGGCGAGCACTTCCGCGACGATATCGTCGCCACCGCGGCCCTCAAAGCGGAAGATATCCTCGTCACCCGTCCGATCGATCCGACCATCGACGACGACCGGGAGCGTGACGGTCTGCGCCGCGGCGCCGGCGTCGTTCGGCTCGGTCTCACGTTGCGACGCCCGGGAACTCAGCGCGAAGCGCACCGGGTTCGAGAGCATGCCCTGCTCCCGGACCGAGAGGGAGAAAGCGCCGGGTCCGCGGCTCGGTTCGGTGATGTCCAGGCTCGGCCGCGGGAGGTGCCAGCCCTGAAGGGCGAGCGTTACCGGCTGCCCGACCGTCCCGCCGAGCGGGAAGATACTCGTGACGAACGGGAGCTCGCCAGCGGTGATCCGGTAGACGAAATCCTCCCGGCCGCGGTAGATCGCATCCTTGATCTCCAGCGTGTACATGCCGTCAGCCGGAATCTCGCAGCTCACCACCGGGTCGGGGTTGAACCGATAGTCGTCCGCGTAGGCGAGTTCGCGGCCCTTCGCGTCGTGGATCGCAATCGTCGCCTGAAACCAGCCGGGCACTGCGTCGGCCAGGTACGGGATCAGCGCCCGCGCCGCGACGGCGAACACGAGGCGCTGACCCTGGCGGGCCAGAAACCGGAAGCGGTCGACTTCGCCGGGCAGGATCTGGCCGTTCATCGCCGCAGGCAGCGTGACCTCGAGCGTGCCGCGGTCACGCGGGTCGGAGAGGCGCGGACGGACAGCATCGCGGGCGGACGTGGCGGTGACGACCGGAGGGACGTTCTCCGGCAGTTGTCCGATGGAAAACACGAGCGGGTGCGAAAGCCCGGCGGGCGTTTTCAACCGGAGCTCGTGGTCGCCGGGCGGCGCATCGGGCAGCAGCGTGACCTCGAGCGTGACCGTTTCGGCGAGGGCCGGCGGAGCCTGGCGATTGCCGCGCGTCGTGAGCGTGCGCCGGATCTCCGTCGCCTCCTTTTCGTCTTCGGCCGTGAACGACTGGCCACCTTCCTTTTTCGCCGCCGTCCGCTTGTCCGTCAGTTGCTGCAGCTTTTCCCGCAGATCGTTGATCTCTTTCTGGGTGAGGGGACGCTCGTAGCCGATCAACTTTGCGACGGCCGCGGGGGTCGAGAACGACGCGGCGGTCGTGCCGTTGAGATTCTGACCGCCAATGGAAACGGTGAAGGTCGTGCCTTGCTGGCCGCCGGCGGGGTAGACGTACCCGAGGTTCGGACCGGCGCGCGTGGCTTGGGCGCGGGCTTCGGGCCAGGCGGCGCCGGCCAACGCGAAGAGCAGGACGAGACCGGCCACCGAAGCCCGGCGGGCGGCGTGTTCAGATGTCGGATACGTTGTCATGTTTACGGCGCGGGTTCAGACGATGGCGGCGAGCGTGGAGCGCGCCGCGGCCCGCGTTTCCGCCTCGGGCATCACGCGCACGTCACGGCCCTCCGGGTGCGGGAGCTTGGCGTCCGCCGAGATGCCGAGCTGCGTGTAGATTTGTCCGATCAGTTCGCTCGGGTGGAGCGGGCAGGCGGTGACTTCCTCGCCGCGCGCGTCCGTGCTGCCGATGACGTGGCCGCCCTTGAAGCCGCCGCCGGCGACGAGCGCGGAGAAGGCCTTGCCCCAGTGGCCGCGGCCGCCGTTCCACGGCGCTTCCCACTGTACCTTGGGCGTGCGCCCGAATTCTCCGCCGGTCCAGACCACGGTCTGGTCGAGCAGGCCGCGCTCCGCGAGATCCTGGAGCAGGGTGGCGAGCCCGCGGTCGAGTTCAGGCAGTTTGCGTCGCATGATGGGGAAGTGCTGCTTGTGGGTGTCCCAGCCCTTGTAGTTGATCGTTACATACGGCACGCCGCGCTCGACCAGCCGGCGGGCCATCAGGCACGACTGGCCGAACGTGTTCCGGCCGTAGCGGTCGCGCAGGTCGTCCTTCTCCTGGCTGAGGTCGAAGACCTTGCCGGAATCGCCGAGGATCATCTCGTACGCGTCGGACTCGCATTGCGCGAGGGCGGCGAGCCGGGGATCGCCGCTGCGGTGGGCGCGCTCGAAGGTGTTCAGGCGATGCAGGAATTCGCGGCGCGAGCGCTGGCGTTCGTCGCTGACGCCCTGCGCGACGACGCCCTCGACGACGAAGCGGGCCGCGGCGGGGTCACCCCCGGTTGCGAACGGCTTGTAACGCGGACCGAGGAAGCCGGTTTCGGAGAACCGCCCCTGCAGTTCGGTGAGCACGATGTACGGAGGCAGCAGGCCCTTGTAGCCCGCCTCGTAGCCCTTGAACAGCGACACGATCGCGCCGACGCCGGGAAACACATCGCGTCCGCCCGCGGGGCGCCCGGTCTGGACCGTGTACGCGGCGGTCTCGTGGGCGTTCACACCGTGCGTCAGGCTCCGGATCAACGCATACTTGTCGGCCTGGCCCGCGAGCTGCGGCAACAGTTCGCCGACCCGGAGCCCCGCGACCTTCGTGGCCAGCGGCTCCTGGAGCGGCCCGTTGTAGTCGTAGCCGGCCTCGGGCTTCGGGTCGAAGGTGTCGATGTGGCACGGTCCGCCCCAGAGCCAGATCTGGATCACCGACTTGGCCCGGGCCGCCGGGGCGGTGGGCGTCGGTCGGGCCGGCGCCGCGTGGGCTGACGAGGGAAACGACGTCCCGGCGATGAGGCCGGCGGTGCCGAGCAGGCCGATGCGGAGCGCCTCGCGCCGGGTCAGCGCAGCACCCCCGCCGAGACCGAGGAGACGGAGCTCGTTCGCAAAACCCCAGAGCCGGGGATCAACGCTGTGGTGAAGGTTCATGGTCGTGGTTTCCGGATTCAGAATGTGGGCGGGGTGCCCTCACCCCGCGGGAACTGGTTTTCGA
>JAEUHA010000484.1 GCA_016793535.1 Opitutaceae bacterium
GTTCTGGCGCCTGCGGTCCCGTCCGTCCACGTCGCTTTCGCCCATTCTCATCAACCCCGGCCTGGAGGGCCGGGATCCTTACGCGCTGCCGCCCGGCTCCGAAGCCGTGGCCTGGCGGAACCGGGCCATCGCCGCCGAGGACAAAGCCGAGCGCGCGCAGCAGGCGATCCGTTCGGGCTTCATGGGCTGGATGCGCGAGAAGATCGTGCGCTCGCTGTTTCACCAGCGGGAGGAACTGCTCTCCGCCCAGCAGAAGGCGGAGATCGAGATTCGCGAACTGGAGCAGCGCCTCGAGGAGCTGCATGCGCCGCTGCAGGAACGCATCACCGCGTACGAACAGCGGATCGAGGAACTTGAAAAGGACCTCGCCGCCAAGGGAGAGGAAAATCGCGAGCTGATCGGCGCGCGGATCAACGTCGCGCGTCAGCACCTGAAAGTGGAGCGCGAGCGCAGCGGCTACAGCTCCAACTGATCCCGTTGGCTGCGCGCGACGCGCGGGCCGGACCGGCGTTCAGCGCGCCTTCTCCTCGACGAGCATCGCCTGCTCGTAGCACTCGAGCGCCTCATCGTACCGCTCGAGCCGGTTGCAGACTCCGCCCTTGTGCAGGTAGGCGAGGACGTTGCGCTGATCGGATTCAATCGCGCGGTTGTAGCAGAACAACGCCTCCTCGAATCGATTCATGCGTTCCAGCGCGGCGCCTTTGCGCACGAGGGCTTCGGTGTGCGCGGGGTCCAGCTTGAGAATTTCGTCGTAACACGCGACGGCCTCCTGCGCCTTGTTCACGCTGAGCAGCGAGCGGCCCTTCGCCATCAACACCGAGATCCACGCGCTCTGGCCGCCGTCCGCGTTGCGCGGCGGCTCTTCGGCGGAACCGTTGGAAACGGTCGTCACCGCCGTCGGCGCCATCGTCGTCGTGGTGGTCGTCGTCGAGGCCGCGGGCGGCGTCGCCGTCTGCTCCAGCTCGAGAATTCGTTTTTCCATCCGGTCGATCACCGACATCAACCGCTGGTTCGACTGGCTGACGGTCCGGTCGGGCAGCGGAGCACCGTCGGGAGGCATCAGGGCGGTCGCGTTGCCGCCCGTGAGTTCGGGTCGCAGGCCGGCCAGGTCCGAAATCCGGTTCATCGCCCGCATTTGCAGGAAGGGCGCGAGCAGCACGGCAATCAAACCGAAGGCGCCGAACGCCGCCGCGACCCACAGCACGGTGCGCATTGAGCGCTGCGTTTCGACCTGCTGCCTTTCACGCTCCACCATCAGGCGCTGCGTCTCCGCCTGGTGACGCTCCCGCTCGGCCGCCATCGCCGCCTTGATGGCTTCGAGCTTCTCCGAAATGGCGGCGGTCTGCACGCGCGCATTCGTCTCCGCCTCGACCCGGTTGTTGACGATCGCGAGCTGCGCCGCCTGCAGCTGGTCGCGCAACTGCAGGAACGAACGCAGCAGCTCGGCTTGCGCGAGTTCCTCGGGCGACGGAGGCCGGTTGACTTCGGCCGTCGGAGCGGTGGCGGGAGTCGGAGCGCTCGCCGCCCGGGCGACGAGGGGAAGGCACAGCAACACGACGCAGAGCGCGCCGAGACGGGAATGCAGCGCAACAGATTTCATGGGGCCTTTTCGCGGAGGCTGGAACTCACCCTAGTGATGTCAAGGAAGCGGCGCACTCGACGCGCGAATTGGTGAGCATGAAGATGCAACCGAGTGCAAACGCCGGGCCTCCAGGGAGTCGGGTCGGCCCGCGGGTTTGTCCGTCCGGGCTGCAGTCGTCGCGGCGCGAAGTCGGAAGCGGTGCGAGCGCGGACCGGTGAAAGCACCCGCCTACGGCGTGAGCGTGGTGCGGACTAATACCGCCGTTGTCCGCTGCTACTGCCTTGGCGCAACCAAGGGAAACGAGTTGAAACCGGCGCGGATTCGAAGAGGGTAGTGGCGTCTCGTCCGCTTAGCGGGGAGACTTTTGGGGTAACCAAGAAAGCAATGCCCGTCGTATAGGGGTATACGACGGGCTCTTTTTTGTCCGGATTCCGGCGCCGAGGCGCCAAGGCGCGCTGCGGACCGGAACGGTCAAGGGGTCAACGCCAGTATTCGTCACCGGCGATCTCGCGCAGGATGATCTGGCCATCGATCAACGTGAGCGCCGCGGCGACTTCCGGCAGCGTGCAATCGAAGCGGGCCGCGATCGCACCGCGCAGCTCGAGCACGCGATAGATGGAGAGCATCTTGATCGGCTGCGCGATCAGCTCGTTGAGGGCGCGAGCCTGCTCCTCGGGCGAAAGGGCGGAAATCGACTCGAGGATGTGGGCGGTGAAGTTGAGTGGTGTTTCCATGGCGGGTAGAGCTGCTGGTTGCTCGGGACAGTGGAGCTGGGTTTGCCTCTAATCTGCAGATCATGTGCCGAAGCTGCCGTCTGGGGGGTTCACCTTGGCTGTGATCTGGAATAGCGTGAGTTATAGAAGACGAAATTCCCGGATCCCCTACGGGAGGGGTTGGGAAAGCGTAAGCTACGCCGACACGTGGTCGGAAGGGGCGACACTCGGGACCCTGAGGCCCGGTTCCCGGGTGCGGCCTTCCTGGCTGGGGAGCGGAAACGGTCCGGCTCAGGGGCCGAACTCGAGGAACCCGAACCGGCTGGGTTGGTGGAAACTACGCAGCCGCGTCGGCGACCAGCTCACGAGTTCCTCCTTTTGCCCGCGGGTGCGGTTGTAGCGGTAGAAGTTCCCGCGCCAGACGTCTCCCGGCCGCGGCGCGGACTCGCCGAGATCGGAGAACGGAATCCGGATCTCGACCTGCCAGGTGCGGTCGGCGGCGTCGGGTGCGCCCGCGCCGCGCGCCGGGCGAAGCGCGCTCCGCATGCCGGCGGCCGTGAACGTCCGGTCGACGCTGATCTGGCGCGACAGGCCGCGCGCATCGAGGTCGTTGCTGACGATCGCGTCGAAGATGCCGCCCACGGGGTTCCACTGCAGCTCGTAGTAGCGCCGCAGTTCGCGCGGGGCCACGAAGAACTCGACCACCTCCTCGTCCCAGAGATTGGCGTCCCGCGCGGTCAGCGTCGCCTGCACGTCCGCGTCCGTGCACGTCCAGGCCAGGTACAGCGCCGTATCATCATACCAAATACGCAGCACGGTCGGCTCCCGCTCCGGCCCCGCGCCGTCGTTCCGGTGGAATGGCGTCAGCCGGGCGGCGCCGGCCCAGACGGCCTCGTTCAGCTCGCCGTCGATCGTCACCGGGCCGGCGCGCCGCGGCACGACGACGCGCCCGGGCGCCGGCAACGTCGCAGGATCGGGCGCCGCCGCGGATTTCTCCGCCGCGGGCAGCGGCGGCAGGACGGTGGCGACGCCGAGAACGAGGAGGCGGACGAGCGTGGTCATGGGGCGGGGAAGGGTTGCCGCCGACGCTGGCGGAGACGGTGGGGAACACGAATCCGAAGTGAGGCGCCGCGCCGGCGGGTTCGGTTTTGCCGTGCGTTCGACGCGGCGGCCCGACAGTACAGGCGGTGGTCGAATCCGCGCCGTCCATGACCCAGCCGCCTTCGGTTTTGCGCCTCGTCGCGCTCCTCCTTGCGTTGACCGCCACCGCGGTGGCGGCCGAACCGATCGTCGTGACGCTCTGGCCCGGGGCGGCTCCGGGCGACGCCGGCCTCGCGGCGGCCGAAAAGGAGCGCCTCTATCCCTCGAAGATCGTCGGGCCCACCAAGCTCATCACGAACGTCACCCAACCCGCCCTCACCGTGCTGCGCCCGCCCCCGGGCCTGAACACCGGCACGGCGATGATCATCTGCCCGGGCGGTGGTTATTGGGACTTGTTCTGGGAGCTCGAGGGCGAGGAGGTCGCCGCCTGGCTGAACTCGGTCGGCATCACCGGAGTGATCTTGAAGTACCGCGTCCCGCGCCGCGCCGGCGAGCCGAAGGGCGAACCGCCGCCGGGGCCGCTGCTCGACGCCCAGCGGGCGGTCAGCGTGGTCCGGAGCCGCGCCGCGGAGTGGGGGATCGATCCGCAGCGGATCGGGATCGTGGGTTTCTCGGCGGGCGGACATCTCGCGCTCGCGACGGCCACGAGCTTCGAGCGCCGGCGGTATGAACGCGTCGATGCCCACGATGACGCGAGCTGCCGGCCGGATTTCGCCGTGCTGTGCTACTCGGGGTTCCTGAAGGCGAAGGACCGCGATGAACTCTGGCCCGGACTTTCCATCCCGCCGGGGACGCCGCCCGTGCTGCTGACGCACACGTCGGACGACACGATCAGCAGCTCCGAACACAGCGCGATCATGTACCTCGCGCTGAAACGCGCCGGCATCCCCGCCGAGCTGCACATCTATGCGACGGGTGACCACGATTTCGGCGTGCGGCAAAACGGACGGCTGCCGTCGAGCTGGACCCAGCTCTGCCTCGCCTGGCTGCGGAGCTTCGGCCTGCTGAAGCCGGTGCCGTGACGCACGTGGCCGGCCCCGCGGCTCCGGTGCGCGACGTCCGGTGCGCGTACGGGACGAATGGCCCACCCCCGGTTGACCCATGGGCAGGGCAACGCGTTGCGCGTATGCTGGCGGCGCGGTTTGGGCACCCCCGCCCGCTCCGCTCCTTGCCCTCTCATCATGACTGCCGCCCCTGAATTCACCCCCACTCACGTCCCGGCCCGCATCGCGGATCTGGCCTTCACGTATCTGTGCCCAGCCAACTTCCACGTGGTGCAGATCCCGGACGAGCGGCCGGACTTTGACCAGCCGACGAGTTTCTTTCCCCTGCAGGTCGTCATGGCCAACTTCGGGGCCGTCCTCTTTTCCGCGGTTGCGCGGCCCGCGTACGCCGACGGCACGGTGCAGGATTGGGCGGAGTTCCTGGCGCGCCAGGAGAAGCTGGAAATCGTCTCGCTGCGTCCGGGCGTCCTCGGCGGCCTGCCCTGCGTGATGATCGAGGTGCTGCAGCCGTCCGACGCCGGCGTCATGCGCATGCGCACCGCGCTGCTCGAGGACGGCAAACGCCTCGTCAACGTCTCGATCATGGCGCCCGATGCGATCTGGCCGAGCGTCGAGCCCACGCTGCAAATGGCCCTCTCCTCCTTCCGGCTGGCGGAGCCGCGCGGCACGTCGACGCCGCTGATGCGGAGCGACGTGAAACCGGCGGAGACGCCGCCGGCCGCCGCAGCGCCGGCGGGCGAACCCACGGCTGCTCCGGTCGCCGCACCGGAGAGTGAGCCCGTGGCCCCGGCCGTGCTCGCGCTCGCCGACGATACCGCGTCGCTCGATCCCGACCTGCCGTTCAACGTGCGCCTGCGCGACAGCGGTGCCGGCCTGATTCCCCGCGTGCTCGAGACGAATCCGGCGGAGAAATCCGTCGTCATCGGCGCGGGCGCCGTCGCGGCGACCTTCAAGCTGCCGTTTGGCTGGCACGTGCTGGATGACGGGAAGCGCACGCTGGTGTTCGATGCCGGCGGCAAGATTCAGATCAGTCTCAACCTGCGGCGCGACGACGGTGACGCCCGGGCGCTGCTCGCCGGGATTCTCGCGCAGGCGCGCGAGGACCAGCCCGCGATCGACCCGCTCCTGGTCGACTTTTCCGCCGACCTCCCCGGACTGGTGCTGCGCAATTATCGCGACGGCGACGATGTGCTCGTGCAGGCCTTTCTCGTGAAACACCTGCGCGATGACGGCCTCGCCCATGTGGCCCGGGTCACGGCGTCGCCCGACGACATGTCCCGCGCGATGAACCTCGTGGAGATCATCCTTCGCAGCCTCGGGCTGCCTGTGGCGGCGGCCTGAGCTTTGGTCTCGCGCCCGGAATTGCGGCCGGATTCCACTCGGGCTCCGCGTTCGGCGTCCCCCTGCTTCGCGCCGCCCCTTCACCCTGTCCCTGCCTTCCCTCATGGAACGTCTGCTCGCCTGGATCCGCGACCATCCGCAATTCGCCGCCGTCGGCTTCGTGCTGGTCGTCCTCACGATCGTGATGACCGTATTGGGAATCTCGATGCAGCGCGCCGGGCTGTCGCTGCGGCCCCTGATCTGGTTCCTCGGCTTCTTCGCGATTGTCGGCGGACCGCAGGCGGTGATGCATCTGCTCGACGGCTACCTGCAGCCGCGCGCCACCGCGCCGGACGGCACCCGCGCGCAGCCGGCGACCGCGCCGGAAACGGCCGGCCCGGCGACCGCCAGCCGCGCGCTTTCGCCGGTCCCCTGGCCCGTGGTGTTCGGGCCGGACGCGGATCCCACCCTGATCGTCGACGCGAAGCTGGGACTCGCGCCGGTCTTGGGCGATGCGACGGAGGCGAGGATCTCCTATCACGCCCGCGGTGATTCCGCGCTCGCGGCCCGGTTCGACTCTGCCGCGGCCGCCCTCACGGCGCAGGACAAGTACGGCACGTTCTTCGCCTTTGCGCAGGCGAGCGGCAGCGACGCGGACGGCTGGACCGCCCGCCGGCACCAGGGCCAGGGCGAGTGGGTGCATGTGGTGGCGGCCGGGCCCGAGCTCTACGCCTGGACCTCGGCGACGCGTGAAACGGTGCTCGCCGCGCGGGCCCGCGCACTCGGTCCGATCTCGGCGGCGGTCGCGCAGGCGGCACCGGCCGGCAAAGGCGAGGCTCCCGAGCTTTTTTCGCTCCGGCTGACCCGCCGCACCGGACTCATGGTCGCCATTGTGGGCCTGAACCTGATTGCGGCGGTGCTCTGGTTCTTCAAGGGCTCGGCCTGGTCGGCTCGGATCGACGGGGCCGCCGTGGCGCTGCCGGCGGACGTCTCGACCCTGCGGACCAGCCTGCTCGGCTTGAACCGGCCGGCGGTGCCGACCGAGGTGACGACGCGGCCCGACGGTGCGCTGGAGGTGAGCTGGCGCTACGGGGACGCCCGCTGGTTCGACCTGATGCGCGTGCACCGGTTGAAGCGCGCGCACCGGCTTGTCCTGATCTTCGACGAAGCCCGTCGCACCGTGCGCGTTCGTGAGTACATGAGCGCCTTCGACGCGTCCGCCAGCCCGGGCACGCTGCGACTCGAGTGGAAGGCGGTGACCGGGATCCAGTTCTTCGCCTTCGAGAAAACGCGGGTCCTGGGGGCGCAACTCGGCAGCGACGGCCGGCCCACGGGTGAGCTGAGCCAGGGATACACGTTCAACCTGCAGGAGCTGAAGGCGCCGCTCATCGAGGCCGTGACGCAGGCAGGCTGGCGCTGGCAGCCGCTCACCTGGAACGCACCGGAGTCGCTGCGCTGGCTGACCGAATGAGCTGCACCATCGATCATCTCCGGGTCGACCTGATCGCCACCGTGCGCCAGGCCTTCACCGACGCGCGGGGCGTGCGCTGTCGCGTCGGGGACTCCGGGCTCATTCGCCACCTCGGTGTCGAGTGGCCGCGCCAGGAGATCGTGATTGAATGGGAGCGGGACGGCGCGCGTGAACGGCTGTATTTTCCACTGGCGGGAAGGGAGGGTCCGGGCAACGGCCGCATGCGGTCCTATTTCGACGTGACGGAGCCACCGCCTCCACCTCCGCCACCCCGGCCGCAACGGCGGGCGCCACCGCTGCCGGACCTGGCGGCGTCCCCCGTGACCGAGCCCGGACGCTACGACGAAGGATTCGCCCGGGTGCGGGCGCTCGTGGCCCGGGCCCGCTTCGCCGAGGCCGAGGTGCAGTTGCGGGCCCTCCTCACCGGCCCCGACCCGGGTGGCTGCCGGCTCGAGCAAACGGCGGCGCAGATGGTGGAGGTGGCGGTCGCGCATGCGTTCGACCCCAACGATGCGATTTACGCATGGGCCCGGGACCGGGCGGTTCAGCTGTGGTACGCCTGGGGCTCCCAGGCCACGAGCGGAGGTGAAGGCGCGGCGCGGCTGCCGTCGATCGAGGCCGCGGAGGCGCGGCTCGCGGCCTGCGACGCGCAGCGCGGCTGACGGCCGGAGGTTACCTGGGCCGTTCGGCCCGGGCCGCTCAGTCCATTCCACCCGCACCCGGATTCCGCTAGAGTGGGTGCGTTCCGGGTGCGCCCTGCCGGCGAACCCACCCCTTTCCCATCACCCAATAAACGAAATCATGAAAGCCAACGCCCCCCTCATCGAAGCTCCCGCCAGCGATGCCAGCCACAAGTATGACACGCTTGGATACGTCGACGCCTACGACGCGGTCCTGAACTGCGACTACGCGTTCGTCGCCTACAAGGAGACGGACTCCAACGGTGACTGGCGCGTGCGGATCCGGTCCTCGCAGACGGCCGGGGCGGTGTTCGAGCCCACGGCGATGCGCAGCAAGGCGCGCGAGACCGCCGCGCAGGGCAAGCCGTGGTTCCAGTGGGGCTACAGTTTCGACCCGAGCGCGGGCGACCCGCGCTGCATCCAGTTCCGCGTGCACGTCGCCGGCGGCCAGGCCTCGGAGATCGAGATGTTCGTCCAGCTCCGCAAGGCCGACGGCACCGCCGATGCGGCGAAGTCGGTCCGCTTCGGCTGGCCGGCTTGAGGCCCGAGCGCAACTCACGCGGTTGAGAGTTGAGCGCTGAGAGTTGAGAGACCGATCCAGACCGTTTCCCCCGGCCGAGATGTCCGGCAACCGTCGGGCGGTTCAATCGCTCAACGCTCGACTCCTCCCGGCTTCGCCGGGGAAACGTCCTGCCCGATCGAATACACGGAGAAGTCGTTGTGCACGCCGGCGTGCGGCCGGTCCTGCAGGTAGATCTGCAGCACGCGGGCGTGCTCCTGGTCGCTCGAAGGAAAGATCTTCGGCGGCTCGCCCGGGAGCAGGATCGCCGTGTACGAGCGGTGCCGGTCGACCATGCGACGGATAACAACCATGGCGCGGAGGTAAGTCGCTTCCGCTCAGTTCGCCAGCGGGAAGCTCTGTTTCACCGTGTGCACCGCGCCCGCGGGCTGCAGCGTGCTCGCATAGAGCGCAAAGGCCTCCACGCGAAACGGTGGCGCCGCGAAGTCGCGGTGCGTGTGCAGCCAGTGCTGCGCGGCCAGGGCGGCGTCTTCCGTCACCCGCGCCAGCGTGACGTGCGGGTGAAACGTGCGGACGTCGAGCTGCAGCCCGGCGGCCAGCAAGGCGTCGTCGAGGCGCTGCCGCAGTTGGAAAAGCCTGGGATGGCCGGTGCCGGTGCCGATCCAAAGGATGTGGGGCGGCCGGTTGGGAGGAAACGCGCCCACGCCCTCCACGGGCAGCACGAAGGGCGCGACCCGCACGGCGGCGAGCCGCGTCACGATCGGATCAATCTGTTCGACGGGCACGTCGCCGAGAAACCGCAGAGTCACGTGCAGCTGCGCGGGTCGGGTCCAGGTCACGCCCGGCAGGGGTTGCGCCAGCGCGGCCAGCG
>JAEUHA010000491.1 GCA_016793535.1 Opitutaceae bacterium
GGCAGCGCCGATCTCCTGGCCGAGTTCGTTGCGACCCTCGAAGGTCTGTCGGCGCTGGGACGTGCCGGGATAGTACTCGTGGCGAGTGACGATGCCGCGTGGGCTGGTGGCCTGGCGGAGGCGCCCCTGGGCGTCGTAGGCAAAGGTAACGGGCTGGGCGGCGGCGCCCGAATCGTTGATAACTTGCTCCGAGACGGCGAGGGATCCGACGAGGGCGGCGATCTTTTTCGTGCCGTCGGCGGCCAGCGAGGTGACGAGGCGCGCCTTTTGCGCGGGTTGGAACGACGTGGTCGTGGACGTGCGGTTGTTGTGGAAGTCGAGGTGGTCCACCTGCGACGTTTGCCCGCTTGCGAACTGCGTCAGCCGAATGAACTCGTGGCTCGTGTGATAGGCCGCGCTCCCGGTGGTGTGGTAGAGGCGGGTCGTGGTTTGCAGCCACCACGCGCTGTTCGAATCGAGGAAGTAGCGTGACTCCTTCGTGGTGAGCCGATCCGATGATGATTCCTGTAACCCCGGTGAGCCGTCGAGGTTGAGGCCCGAGGCCTTGAGGTGACCGAATTCGTCGTAGTCGAAGACGCGCTCGGCGGCCAGTGAGAGGGGTGTCCCACCGCTCAATAGCGTGACGTTGGTCGCGGCTAGGAGCCCGCGGGAGTCGTAACGATGGATGGTGGCGATCGGCCAGGCCTGGCCGTTATCCTGGAGCGGGCCGTTGGCTTGATGCTCGAGGATGCGGCCCAGCCAGTCGTGGGTCGTGGTGCCTGGCCGTTCGCTGGCAAGGAGCACGGTCCTCACCAGCCGGCCGGCGGCATCGAGGGTGTATGTGTAGCTTTTCGGCGTCACCACGGCGGTCCCGTCGAAGGTGCGCACCCGGCCATCGAAATAGCGGATGACGCGCTGATTGCCGTCGGCGCGGACGGCGACGACGTCACGATCGCCGTTCGTGTAGTAGAAGTTGGTCGTGATTCCCTCCGCCGCGGTGACGGCGTTGGCTGTGCCGCCTGGGTCGACGCGCTGAGTGAGCCGGCCGCCGACGTCGTAGCGGAATTCTGTGACGAGCTGCTCACCGTTGGGCTGGCCGCTGAAGTCGACCGGCCCGTTCCGTTGAAAACGCAGACGGTTCGCGGCGTCGTAGGTGAAACTCGTCGCTTGCGCCGGAACCCCTCCGGCGGCCTCCCGTTCGAGGGCGATCACGCGGTCCATCGAGTCGTAGTGGAACACCGTCCTCAGGCCGGTTTCGTCCTGTTCGTGGAGTTTACGGACGCCGGCCCAGGTCGCCGCGTACTCCGTATTGTTGCTGCCACTACGTCGCGTCAGCCGGCCGTCGGGCGTGTAGTCGAACGTTTCCCACGCGACGGCGGTGCCGCCGTTAAAGACCGGAGCGGCGCCGCCCCCGCCGAGGTAAACCCAGGTTTCGCGTCGCGTCAGCCGGCCGGATCGGAACGTCTCGACCGTCTTCGTAGACCGAAGCGGAATCAGGTGGAGTGGATCGATGGCGCCGAAGTCAGGCAGCCCGTCGACCAGGGTTCCGTCGCCGCTCGTGCCGGAAAGCTGCACGATTTGAAATTCGGTCGCGCCGGCCTTGTAGGCGTAGGAGTGCTTCGCGCCGCCGGGATGCTGGAGCGAGCGCGGGCGGCTGCGGAGCATCGGATCGGTGGCGTCCGGGCGATACCACTTCACCAGGGAAGTCACCTGCTCGGTCGGGGAGGCATAGTCCTTGCGCAGCGCGGCGATGACCTGGCCTTCGACGGAGTAGGTGATCTCGGTCCGGGCCAGCGTCGTTGCGCCCACCGTGCGCACCAGGGACCTGGGCAACTGGAAGGACGCGAGTTCGGATGCGGCTTCGTACGTGATGGTCGTGAGGGCACAGCCGTTGGGTGACACTTCGGAACCCCAGCCGGCGGCCGGATTGAAGGCGGGAGAACTATCGAGCCACGTTTCGTACACCTTTTTTCCGGTCGATGCGGCGTCCGTGATCGTGCGGAACTGACTGGAGGATTCGGAGCCGGTCACGGTCTGGGCTCTCGGGTCTTGAAAGTATCGCGTGATGTAGCTGCTGCCGCCGGTGCCTTCGATCAACTCGTGGGGAGCGATCAGGGTCTGGATCCCTTCGAGGGGATCCTCGGTCAGCCAGCGATCGAATGCCCGGTACGACTGGACGCGCCTCTCCGCGACCGCGGCATCCTGCGCGCTTGTTTTGGTTTCGGTGGTGTCGGTGACCGTGCTCGCTACGAACCACTCGCCGAAGTTGCCGGATCCACCGGAAACCCCTTCGCGCTTGCCGAGCACCGTGCGGACCGGAGGTTGTCCTTCGATGCGCCAGTCGCTGAGAGTCCAGGTGTTGGTGGGGGCGGTCTGGACCATGCCGCTCCAGTGAAAATAGCCTGTCAGGCTGGTCTCATAGTTGTGGGCTGAGCCGGAGGCGGACCGGTCGCTGACGACCCTCGCCTGACGTGACGCGCTCCACGGGCCGGGCCAGACGGGAAACTGAAAATGATACGCGGCGAACGGCGGGCTCTCCGCGGAGCCGTGGAACTTCACCCAGAAGTAGCCGGAGTTTTGCGGGTCGAGGGTGAGCCGGACGACCACTTGCGGTGTGGCGAGGGTGAATCCTCCGTTGCTGGGAGTGTAGGTGGAGTCGGGCAGGTCGAAAGGGAGGGGCTCGTCCTGGTTGCCGCGCGGAAGGAGTGGAATCCGCAACGGGGGCAGCGGATCGCCGTTCAGGGCCTGGCCGACGTTGAAGTCGAGATACGGTCCCTTTGCGCCGAGGACCTTGGGGGGATGCCACGCGATCGAACTCGCCTGGCCCAGAGGCGCCAGGGTGGCGAGCGCCCGTTCGCGTCGAACCATCGTCACCTGCAGCGGATGGTTGACGGAGCGGGGCACCGCCGACGTGCCGACGTGGGCGGCACGCCGGGTCCCGTCGATGAGCGTGCCGAACGGGGGAGGTGGCGTGAACGTGATCCGATAGTCGCCGATCCCATCGCCCACGACCTGAACCAGCATCGGTTCGTCCGGGTGAAGCGAGACGGTTTGTGAACCCTCGGCGGAGGGGCCAGTGAGAAAGATCCACTCCGTGCCCAGCGCGACGTAAAGGTGGGCGCCGGTTGAGCCGCCGGCATACGTCACGTGCATGGTGACGAGGTCGGCTCGGGCGGTCCAGGTGGCGAGCCAGGCTATGGTCGCTGCCAGAAGGAGGCGGCTACTGAAGGAGCCGCGAATCCGGAATGAGCTGATTTTCACCGGGCACCTCCGTTGCGACGCTGCAGTTTCTCCGTGGCGAGGGTCCGCCGGTTACGGCTGACCGGATCGGCAGGGTGCAGTCCCACCGCGGCTTCGTAACACGCGAGGGCTGATCGCTCGTCGAACAGCACGGTCTCGTGCAGCACGCCGAGCGAGAGATAGAGCTGGGCCCGGCGCTGGGCGGTGGCCGGAGAGCGATCGGCGAGAACCGGTTCGGCGGCGAGCAGGGCCTGTTGGGCGGCGGCGCGCGCGAGTGGCAGTTCGCGGCGGTTGTAGAAGTCCCCGGCGATCTCGATCAAGCTTTGGGCCAGCGTGCCCTGTTCGCCGCCGCCGGAGGCCGCGGGCCGGAGGTTGCGGTGAAGGTGCAGGAGGGCGTTCGCGGTCGAGCCGCTGCGGAACAATTCCATCGCGGCGCGTCGGGCGCGCTGATTTTGCCAGAGGTCGTCGCGGGGGGTGGACCGGGCAAGGAGGGGAAGGAAGAGGAATGTGAGCAGGAGGAGGAGCGCTTTCATGGACGGAAGTGGAGGTCGTTCATTGCGCGCGGTGGAGGCGCAGTTGCGGCGTGCCGTTGTCGCTTACGGTCGTGACCACGAGATGGGCGATGACGCTGGTCGTGGCGCCGGCTGCGTTCATGACCACGACGTCGTAGGCGCCGGCGTCGGCGGTCGTGACCGCGGTGAGGGTGAGCTGGGCGGTGGTGACGCCGCTGCGGTTGCCACCGAGGGCGAGCGGCTGGCCGTCCTTGCGCCACTGATACGTCAGCGGGAGGGCGCCGTTGGCCGTGACGGAAAAGACGACGTTCTGGCCGGCGGAGACGGTCTGGCTGGCGGGCGGCGCGCTGATGACGGGAGCCAGGAGGGTGGCGTAGTTGGCCTTCACGGTCGCGGCGCCGGCGCCGAGGGTGAACGTCGTGTTCGCGGAGGAGGCGGAGGCGAATGTGCCGAGGCCCGCTTCCCGGCTCCAGTGACTGAAGACCGATCCGGCGGGAGGAGGCTGGGCTGAAATCGCCACGACCGACCCCGCGGCGTAGGAGCCGCCGCCACTGCCGTTTTGCACCGTGAGCAGATAGGTGCCCGACGCGGAAACCAGGACGGTGACCTCGTTGCCGCTGGGGTACCACGCAGCGCCATCACTCACTGCGCTGCGGAAGCGGTAGGTGCCCGCGGTGTTGAGCGTCAGGGTCAGCTGCCGCGTGTGACTGTAGGCGTGGGGTGAAGCGTAGTGGGCGTTGTTGGGCGGCGTCTCGCCGCCGGTTTCGCCTACACCGTAGTATCCGGCGCGGGGTGAAACCTGATCGATGTTGATGTAATTGAGCGTGCCGGCCTCGGAGGAGCCGAACGCGGAGAGCACCACCGATTCGCCCGGACCGATGGTGGTGCGGTCGACGCTGATGCTGGAGTGGGGCGGAACCAGAAACGTCGTGAGGACGAGCGTCTCCGTGTCCGTGCCGGCCGCATTGGTGGCGGAAATCCGGATATTGAACGTCCCCGGTTGAGTAGGGCGGCCGCTGATCAACCCCGCGGCATTCACGACCAAGCCGGGAGCGAGATCGGTGGCTGCAAAGGTGACGGGCTGGCTCGACGATGCGGCGATCTGATAGGAGAAGGCGGCACCGATGGGAGCGGCGGCACTGAGGGTGCTGGTGATGACCGGCGCCGTGACGTCGGGGCGGAATTCGACGTAAACGGTGTACGCTTCCGTTTCGTTCCACTGGTAGGCGCCGGAAACCAGCAGGTAGTAAGAGCCCGGGCCGACCGGGCGTTCGAGCAGGAAGTTTCCGCCTTCGCCATTGCCGTCGAGTCCGGACACGAATCCGAGTCCGTTGAGGTGGAGAATCTCGCCCCGGGTATCCGCGGGACCGGTCGTGTACACGCGCAGCGTGCCCGGTCCCGGGATGGTGAAATCGTGCCGGTCGACCGACGACCCCCAGTTGCCATTGCCGTTACCCTCGTCGTCGGTCTCTTCGCTGAAGTGGAGCGTGGAACTGCTGGTGACCAGTGTCTGCCAGGCGGCGACATCGCCCAGGGGTTCCGCGTAGAGGCGGTGCGTCGGAATGACGGTGCGGCTCTGCCCGGGCGGCTGCCAGTGCAGCGAGACCTCGGCGCCGCCACCGGCTTCGAAGTACTCCAGCACCACGGAGGAGCGGGAGCCGGCGGTGAGGTGGACGGGGTTGCTGAACCGGTCGACGGGCGGATGGTAGTTCCAGTCGTCGATGACGGTGGCCCCGTTGATTTTCAGGCGGACCCCGTCGTCGCTGCGGGTGCTGAACGTGTAGTAGCCGGTGACCGGCGCCTCGACCGTGCCGGTCCAGCGGACGGAGAAATTATCGTTGCCGATCCCCTGAGCCGGGGCACCGGTGTTCCACGGAAAGTTTACGTCGGCATCGAGGCGCGTGAGCACCAGGGAGTTGAACGCGGTGCCGTTGAAGTATTCGCCGCGCAGGCCGCTGCCGGTGCCTGCGCCGGCGGCGGCGTTGACCGTGAGCGTGGCGGGTGGGCTGGTGACGGAGCCGGCGGCGTTGGTGGCGACGACGTCATAGGTGCCGGCGTCGGAGAGCTGCACGCCGGTGAGCGTCAGGCTCGACCCGTTGGCGCCGGCGATGGGGGCCTGGCCCTTGCGCCATTGCAGGGCGGGGACCGGGGAGCCGTTGGTGACGACGGTGAACGTCGCGGTGCCTCCGGCCGACACGGTCTGGCTTTGTGGCGGAGTCACGATGGTCGGCGCGACGCTGTCGCCGACACCGCCGGGCGGCTGCAGGCGGGTGAGAGGGACGATTTCCCGCGGCTGGCTTGGGCTTTGCCAGAAAAGGCGGGCCGTGGCGCCGCCGCCGTTCTCGAAAAACTCCACGCGGATCTGGTAGCGGGTGTTGGCGGTGAGCTGGATGCTGCCCGAGGCCTCGTAGTAACCATGATCCCAATACGCACCGGCGACCGGCTCGCTCTGGTTGGCGAGGTAGACGCGCATGCCGTCGTCCGAGCCGGTCGTGAAGGTGTACGTCTCGCTGAAGAGCGGCTCGATCTGCCCGGACCATCGGATGGAGAAGTGGTCGACGTTCGTGCCGGGAGGGCCGGAGAGCCCCCAGTCGTCGTTCGGGCGTTCGCGGTTCGGGGAGGTGCGGACGAGAGTCTGGAAATTATTGCCGTTGAAGAAATCGGCCTGGAGTCCGGTGTTGGCGCCGGCGGGTGGAGTCACCGTGACGGTCTGGACGAAGAAGGGGCCGGTCGACTGCAGGGTGCCGCTGGCGTTGTAGGCGACCCAGTAGAGTTGGACCGTGTACTGGCCGGCGCCGGGTGAGCCGGTGAGTTGGTGGCCGTTGTTGTTGTGGGTATCGATCGCCTGGTAGTACCCGGGTGAATACGGCACGATGAACTTGGCGCGCAGCTTGTAGAAGCCACCGGGACCGGCGCTGGATTGGGCGGCGGCGAGGTCGCCCGGGTCGGCGTGGATCGTGGGCAGCGCGTCGGCCGCGAAGGTGGTGTGCGAGAGCCAGACGGCGGCGCGCGCGGAGGCGGTCAGACAGGCGAAGGCGAGCAGCGCGGCCGCGTGAGCGGCGAGCCGTCGCAACGAAGAGGGCGGTGGAGTCATGGGCGGGTCGGCGCTGAGGTTTAGCGCCCGGCGGCGGCGAGCAGGGCAGGCAGTTCGTCGACCCGCCCGAATCCGGTGAGCACGCCCTGGCGGTTCAGGACGAAGACCATCGGGGAGCGGGTGAGGCGGAGCTTTTGGGCGAGGGCGCTGCGCGGCCCGGCGTCGTCGCGGCAGTGGACCCCCGCGAACGGAGCGCGGGCGACGGCCGCGCGTGCTTCCGCCGGCGGGACCCCGACCCCGACGTAGATCCACTGGAGATTGGCGGGCAGCCGGCCGCGGTGGCGGTTGAGGGCGGCGAACGCTCCCGGGAGCGGAGCGTGGCCCGGCGACCAGACGTAGAGGACGGTGGGTCCGGGAGCGGGGGACTTCGCCGGCAGTTCGAAGGCCGTGGCGTCGAGCCGCGTGAGGCGCAGCGTGAAGGGCCGGCCGACCAACCCGTAGCGCGTCGTGATCGCCTCCGCGGCAGCGCGGACCGCCGGCGCGGGCCGCATTTCCAGCAGTTGGGTCGCAAGCCGGTTGGCCGTGGCCATGGGCGCGGCGGCGGCGAGGCCGGCGTAGAGGCCGTGGACCTCGGGGATCGGGCCGAATTCGCGACGGAGCGCGTCGGCCACCTGCTCTTCAGCGGCAACGGACTGGGCGCCCTTGGCGTGCTGGTGGCGGAGGCGTTCCGCGGCGAGCGCGACCTCGAAACGGTGTTCGCGGAGCAGGCTGGGGTCGGCGCGGAACGAGGCCGCCCGATCCAGCGCTTGGGCGAGGCTGACGGGGTCCGCGTCGAGCCGCGCCCGCTCGATCAAGGCGGCCACCTCGATTTTCCGGGCGGCGGGAGCGTGGGGATTGGACGCGTGGCGGGTGTGAAACTCCTGCGCCTGCCGGGCGGCCTGTTGCAGTCGGGCGGCGCGGAGTTGCACGGCCGCCGTGCGGGCGGCGGCCGTGCGGAGGGTGGCCGCGGCGGGGAGCGGATCCCGGGTCAGCAGGGCCTGGAGGGCGCGCCAGTCGTCGTCCGGACCAGGGAGGGTGGCCGGGGCGGCGAGGAGTGGAAGCGCGGCCAGGAGCGCGGCGACCGGGAGAAGAGTCCGGCGGCAGGAGGACGGGCCGGAGCATCGGGAGGAGGGGCTCATGAGGGGGCGGGGAGAACGCCTCCGACTGCAACGCCGACCGGCCCCGGTTGAAAAGGGAGCTGAATACCGAGAATGAGGTAGGCCCTATACCCGAGTTGCGGGCGAGCGGACGGGCCGCGCGTGTAACGGGAAATCGGATACGCAGAGGCCTCGGGCCGGGTCCGGCAGGCGGCGGCGGGAAGGGGCGAGGGGAGCGCGGAGAGGCGCGGGCCCGGCTGGCCTGACGGCCCGTTGGACGGTGGAACGCGGGGCGAGAATCACTCTTGCCGAGCGGGAGAGGTTGGCCATTGCTGGTCCCTTTCCTTCGCCGCTCATGCCACAGACCATCGCCGTCCTGGACTTCGGATCCCAACTGACCCAGGTGATCGCCCGCCGGATCCGCGAGTGCCAGGTGTACTCGCGGATCTATCATTACTCGACGCCCGCGGCGAAGCTGCGCGAGGACGGCGTGGCGGGCATCATCTTATCGGGCGGGCCGCAGAGCGTCTATGCGCGCAAGGCGCCGCATCCGGATCCCGCGATCTTCCAGCTCGGAGTGCCGATCCTCGGGATCTGTTATGGCGTGCAGTTGATGGGCCACTTTCTCGACGGCGTGGTGGAGCACAGCAAGGCGCGGGAGTATGGCCATGGCATGCTCACGATCCGGAAGGCCGGCCGGCTGTTTTTCGGGCTGCCGCAGAAGCTGCGGGTGTGGAATTCCCACGGGGACAAGCTGACGAAGCTGCCGCCGGGGTTCCGCGCGATCGGCACGACGGAGAATTCGCCCTACGCCGCGATCGAGGATGCCAAGCGCAATTTCTACGGCATCCAGTTTCACCCGGAGGTTTTCCACACGGAGCGCGGGGTGGACATGATCCGGAATTTCCTGGTCGGCGTCTGCGGGGTGAAACAGGAGTGGACGACGCGCGACTTCATCACGCAGGCCGTCGGCAACATCCGGGCGCAGGTCGGCCGGGGCCGTGTCCTGCTGGGCCTCTCGGGCGGCGTGGATTCCTCGGTGGCGGCGGCGCTGCTGCACAAGGCGATCGGGAAGCAGCTCACCTGCGTGTTCGTCGACAACGGGCTCCTGCGCAAAGGCGAGCGTGAGACGGTGGAAAAGCTCTACGGCGATCATTTCCACATCGACCTGCGGGTGGTCGACGCCTCGAAGCTCTTCCTTCGCCGGCTCAAGGGCGTGAGCGAACCGGAACAGAAGCGAAAGATCATCGGTCGGACCTTCGTCGAAGTGTTCGAGAAGTCGCTCAAGTCGATCGGTCACGCCGAATTTCTCGGCCAGGGCACGCTTTATCCCGACGTGATCGAGAGCGTGTCGATTGCGGGTAACCCCGCCTCGCTGATCAAGACGCACCACAACGTCGGCGGACTGCCCGCGCGGATGAAGCTGAAGCTGATCGAGCCGTTGCGTGAACTGTTCAAGGACGAGGTCCGCCGGGTGGGCGAGGCGCTTGGCCTGCCGAAGGAAGTGGTCTGGCGCCAGCCGTTCCCCGGTCCCGGCCTCGGCGTGCGGGTGATGGGCGACATCACCGCCGCCAAGCTCGAGATCCTGCGCAATGCCGACGCGGTGTTGCAGGACGAGATGATGCGGAGCGGCTACTACTACAAGGTCTGGCAGTCGTTCTGTGTCTTCCTGCCCGTGCGGACGGTGGGGGTTTTCGGCGATGAGCGCACGTACGACTACGTGATCGCGATCCGCGTGGTCGAGAGCACCGATGCGATGACCGCCGATTGGGCGAAACTGCCGCACGAGCTGTTGCAAAAGGTTTCCAGCCGGATCACCAATGAGGTGCGTGGGGTTGGCCGCGTGGTGTTCGATATCAGTTCCAAGCCGCCGGCCACCATCGAGTGGGAGTGATCCCGCCCGAACCTCGCCGCGCACCGTCCACCTCCCAGCCCTTGATCCCGACCGTCATGAAACCGTCCCTCCTGCGCCTGCCGTTGTGCGCCTGCGTCGCGTTCGCCCTGGGCAGCCTGCACGCGGCCGAACCTGCGATCATCGCCAAGGCCCGAGCCCAGCTTGGGACGGAAGCCGCGCTCGAAGCCGTGCGTTCGGTCCATTACAAGGGCACGGTGGTGGCGATCGATCCGAAGGATCCGGCCAAGCAGACCAAGTCCTCGATCGAGATCATCGCCCAGAAACCGGACCAGCAGCGCGTCCTGGCGCAGTCCGAGAAGGCGATCGAAACGACGGTGATCGATGGCTACGAGGGCTGGCAGCGGACGCAGGAGATCGGCAACCCCAAGGCGCGCCGCTTCGTGGTGTTCAAGCCCGAGGCGGTCAAACGGCTGCGGGCCCAGGCCTGGGAAAATCTCTCGTTCTTCCGGGGCAGCGAACGCTTCGGTGCCCGGGTCGAGGAACAGGGCACCAAGACGATCGATGGCATCGAGTGCATCCGGGTGGCGTTCATTTACGCTCCGACGATCATCTTCTACCGTTACTTCGATCCGGCGACGGGCCGGTTGGTGCAGACCGAGACCGAGGACGGCGGCGTCACGCGCGAAGAAGGGGAACGCATCGTCAACGGGGTCCGTTTTCCCGAGCGCATGAAGATGACGATCAAGGGACCGGGCGGTCAGAATCAGAATGTCACCGTGCACCTCGAGAGCATCGTCCTGAACGAGACTTTTCCGGCGGAGATCTTCCGGATGCCGGGGCCGACGCAGCAGTGATGAGCCCCGGCGGGCTCGCCCAGTGACGTTCTAGGAGCGGCTTTACGCCGCGACCGAAGCCGTCGTCGACCGTTCGATCGCGGCGCAACGCCGCTCCGGCAACCGGCCCTGCGCCGGCCGGCCCACGACCGAAAATCCTCGCGGTTTGTCCCGGTGAGATTAGACCGCGTGACTGCTTCATGCGCACTCTCATTCACGCTTCGAAGACCTTTGCGGACGACCTGGCGGCATTCTGTCGGGGGGCCGTCGTGCCGAAGGAGATCGCGGATTCGGTCGCAGCCATTCTGGCGGACGTGCGCGGACGGGGCGACGAGGCGGTGGCGTATTACGCGGCCAAGTTCGACGGGGCGAAGCTCCGGGCGCGTGATTTCCGGGTGCCGGTTGGCGACCTTGCCGCCGCTGCCAAGCGGTTGCCGGCGGCTGAGATGCGGGCTCTGGGCGCGGCGCACGAGAGCATCGTCGCCTATAACAAGCGCGGCCTGCCGGCCGCCTGGACGGCGCGCAACAAGCATGGCGCCACGGTCGGGGAGAAGTTCGACCCGATCCGGCGCGTCGGTCTCTATGTCCCGGGCGGCGAAGTCCCGCTGGTCTCCACGGTCCTGATGACCGTCACGCTGGCCAAGATCGCGCGGTGTCCGGAGATCGCGGTTTTCACGCCGTCGAATGCCGATGGGAAGGTGGCCGACGGCGTGCTCGCCGCGCTGCACCTGGTCGGCGTCACCGAAGTTTACCGCGTTGGCGGGGTCCAGGCGATCGGTGCCATGGCCTACGGCACGACGACGATTCCGGCGGTCGACAAGGTCTTCGGTCCGGGCAACGCCTACGTGTGTGAGGCGAAGCGCCAGGTGTTCGGCACCGTGGGCGTCGATTCCCTGCCGGGTCCGAGCGAGGTGATGGTCATCGCGGACGAGACCGCCAACGTTTCCTTCGTGGCCGCCGACCTCCTGGCCCAGGCCGAGCACGGTTCGGGGCGCGAGAAGATCTACCTCGTGGCCACGTCGGCGGCCGTCATTGCCGCCGTCGCCTCGGAAATCCGGACGCAGTTGCAGATCATCTCCCGCACGGAAAAGACGCAGCGCGTGCTCGAACAGGGATTTCTCGCCGTCGAGGTGAAGACGCTGGCGCAGGCCGCCGAGGTGGCGAACTACGTCGCGCCCGAACACCTCGAGCTCCTGGTCGACAAGGCGGCGACCGACAAACTGGTCGCGAGCATCACGACCGCGGGAGCGATCATGACCGGCAACTTCACGCCGACTGCCCTGGGCGATTTCGTCGCGGGGCCGAGTCACGTGTTGCCCACCGGGCGGGCCGGACGGTTTTTCAGTGGCCTGCGGGTGGCGGATTTCGTGCGCCGCACGAGCCTCATCCGGTACGAGCGGGCGAGCGTCAAGAAGGCCGAGCCGACGGTCGCTGCCTTTGCCGCGATGGAGAAGCTCGACGCCCACGGCCGCTCGGTCCGGATCCGCGCCCACTGACCGGTCCGGCCGTCGTCCGCCTGCGCCGCGTCACACCCGCGTCTTTCCATGTCCGACGTCGTCTCCCTCGCGCTGCCGCACATCGCGCAGCTCCATGCCTACACGCCCGGACTCCAGCCGACGGCACCCGGCTGGGTAAAGCTCAACACCAACGAGTGCCCGTATCCGCCGAGTCCGCGGGTGGTCGAGGCCCTGGCGCGGGAAATTGGCGCGGACGGCGCGTCCCTGCGGCTGTACCCGAACCCGAAGAGTTCGCCGCTGCGGGCGGCGGTGGCGCGTTACCACGGGCACGGCCTGACCGAAGCCAACGTCTGCGTCGGCAATGGTTCCGACGACATCCTCAATCTCCTCGTGCGCGCGTTCTGCACGCAGGACGCCGCGGCAGGTTTCACGCTGCCGAGCTACTCGCTGTATCCGGTGCTGGTGGGAATCCAGGACGGGCGTTCGACCGTGATCGAGTTTGATCGGAGCATGCGCCTGCCGGTGGCGCAGATCGCCGCCTCGACGGCGCGCGCCTTTTTTCTCACCTCGCCCAATGCGCCGACCGGAGTTGCGTTTTCAAACGCCGAGCTCGAGCAGGTGCTCACGTCGTATCGGGGGCTCTTCGTGGTCGACGAGGCGTATGCGCCGTTCGCGACGGAGAACGCCGTGCCGCTGCTGGCCCGGTACCCGCACCTCGTCATCGTGCGCACCCTTTCCAAAGCCCACGCGCTGGCGGGAATCCGGGTGGGTTATGCGCTGGCGGATGCGGCCGTGATCGACCTGCTCGACCGCGTGCGGGACAGTTACAACGTCAACCGCCTCTCCCAGGCCGCGGCCCTCGCGGCGATCGAGGATCCGGTTTACTACGACGGCATCATCGCGCGGGTGAAAGCGACGCGGGACCGGGCGGTGGCGGATTTTGCGCAACGGCGCGGCTGGTTCACGTATCCCTCGCAATCCAACTTCATCTTCACGGAGCCGAAAACCGCCCGCGGCGAGTCCGGCCCGGCCGTGTCGAAGTCGGCCTACGACTTCCTGTACGCACACCACGTTTTGGTCCGCCACTTTCCCAGCCACGCCTTGACCGCACCATTCCTGCGCCTCAGCGTCGGGACGGACGCCGAAATGGCTGTCCTCAGCGAAACACTCGACGCATGGACAAAGGCACCATTCCCTCCCGCAGGGTCACGATAAAGCGCAAGACGGCCGAGACCGACGTCGTGCTCACCCTGGGCATCGACGGTGAAGGCCGGGCGAAGATCGACACCGGGGTGCCGTTCCTGGACCACATGCTGAACCTGTTTTCAAAGCATGGGCTGTTCGACCTCGAGGTGCTGGCCAAGGGCGACATCAACGTCGACTACCACCACACGGTGGAGGACATCGGCATCGTCCTCGGCGAAGCCTTCAAGCAGGCGCTGGGAAACAAGATCGGGATCCGGCGTTACGGCTTCTTCATGCTGCCGATGGATGAGTCGCTGGCGCGCGTGGTCATCGATATCGGCGGCCGGCCGCACCTGGTGTACGAAGCGAATCCGCCGACGATGTTCGTGCGGGATTTCAATATCGTGCTGGTGAAGGAATTTTGCCGCGCCTTCAGCAACACGCTGGGCGCGAACCTGCACGTCCACCTGCTCTACGGCGAGGAGCCGCACCACGTGGCCGAGGCGATCTTCAAGGCGCTGGGCCGCGCGCTCGACCAAGCGACCCAGTTCGAGCCCCGGGCCATGAACCTGCTGCCCAGTACGAAGGGGACGATCTAGAAGCGAGCGCGGGGCGATAGGCGATGAGTGCGGGGTGATGGGTCATAGGTGATGGGGTATGGGTGACGAGGGTTGCCCCCTATGACGAATGCCCATGACCTATGGCCCATCACCTTTGACCTACCGCCATTGACTCGTAACCCATTCCCGACGCCCGAAGTATGATCGCCGTCATCGACACCGGAATCTGCAACCTGCGCAGCGTCACCAAGGCGCTCGAGGCCGTGGGGGCGCAAATCCGGGTGGTGCACACGCCGGCCGAGGTGGCGCAGGTCGGGGCGGGGGGCCTCGTGCTGCCGGGGGTCGGGGCGTTGCGGGACTGCGTGGCGGTCCTGCGGGAGCGGGGGCTCGATGGCACGGTGCGCGACTGGATTGCGGCGGACAAACCGTTCCTTGGCGTGTGCCTGGGCATGCAGGCCCTGTTCGAACATTCGGAGGAGGGCGGCGGTGTCACGGGCCTCGGTGTCTTTCCCGGCCGGGTGGTGCGGTTTCAGCGACCGCGGGAGTTCAAGATTCCCCACATGGGCTGGAACACCGTGCGCTTCGTCCAGCCGGCGTCGCCGCTGGCCCGCGACCTCGCGACGGACGGCGAGAGCTTCTACTTCGTGCACAGCTATCACTGCGTGCCCACCAACCCGGCGCTGGTGCTGGCCGAATGCGACTACGGCGGCGTCTTCTGCGCGGCGATCGCCCGCGGCCGCTGTTTCGCCACGCAGTTCCACCCGGAAAAGAGCCAGGCCAAGGGGCTGCAGATCTACCGGAACTTTGCGGCCGTGGCCGCCTAGGAGCCTCCAATCCGCCCGGCCATCCTGTTCATCCTGTCCAGGCTTTGCCAGGATGACAGGGTCAACAGGATCAAAGGGATTTTCGCAAGTGATTGGTCGTAGCGGCGAGAATACTTGAGGTTTCGACCTTTGCGCCTACGTTTCGCGTCCCTTGACATCAGTGGGCGCAGCCGACTTCGCGTTTCTGATGGCCGAGAGCGACCCGTTTCACGACTGGCCGCTCGCGGTCGCGTTTCTCGTTGTCGGCGGAGGAATCGGGTTCCTCGTCGTCTGGGCGCTGACGCGGCACACGCGGCGCACGGCGCATGAGCAGGCCGCGGAATTGATCGAGGTTGCGCGTCGCGAAGCGGCGGTGGCGGCCGAGGAGATGAAGCAGAAGGCCGAGGGTGAGATTCAGGAAAAGCGCGCGGAGCTGAACCGGGAGTTCGACCGGCGCGAGATCGAGAGCGACGTCCGGCTGCGGGAAATCCGCGCCCACGAGGAGTCGCTGGCGTTGCTCGATTATCAGCTGGAGCAGCGGCAGGAGCGGCTCAACCGCGAGAGCGCGGCGGTGAAGCAGGCGCGGGACGCGATCCGGGCGATGTCGAAGAGCGTGCGCAAGCGGCTCGAGGGTGTTTCGCAGCTCGACGCCGAGGAAATCCGCAAGCAACTGCGCGAGGAGGTCATGCTGGAGTGCCAGGACGAGTTTCGCGCCCTGCGGCGGGCCACGCTCGAAAAATCGGAGCAGGAACTCCAGACCGAGGCGCGCCGGATCCTCATCGCCTCGATGCAACGGATCTCGAGCAAGCCGAACAACGACCTCACGGCGACGATCGTGCAGCTGCCGAGCGAGGAGATGAAGGGCCGCATCATCGGCCGCGAGGGGCGGAACATCAAATCGTTCGAGTCGGCCACGGGCGTGACCCTGCTGATCGACGAGTCGCCGCAGATGGTGCTGATCTCCTCCTTTGACCCGGTCCGGCGCGAAGTCGCCCGCTCGGCCCTCGAAGGGCTGGTGAAGGACGGCCGGATCCATCCGGCGTCGATCGAGGAATTCGTCAAACGTGCCCAGGAAGAGATCGAGCTCGTGACCACCCAGGCCGGCGAAGACGCGGTCGCGCGGCTCAACATCAACGGCCTGCACCCCGAGATCATCAAGCTGCTCGGCCGGCTGAAGTATCGTTTTTCGTACAACCAGAACGCGCTCGATCACTCGATCGAGACGGCGTTCCTGGCCTCGATCATCGCCAGTGAAGTGGGCCTCGATCCCAATGTGGCAAAACGCGCCGGCCTGCTGCACGACATCGGCAAGGGCGTGCCGGGGGAACTCGAAGGCAGCCACGCCGTGATCGGCGCGGAGTTCATCAAGCGCTTCGGCGAAACGCCGATCGTCGTCAACGCGGTCGCGGCACACCACGAGGAAGTGAAGCCCGAGACGGTGTACGCGGGCCTCGTCATCCTGGCCGACACGATCTCGGCGGTGCGGCCGGGCGCGCGGGCGGAGTCGATGACGAGCTACATCCAGCGGCTTGGCCGGCTGGAAAAACTGGCGATGTCGCTCGAAGGCGTGCAGCAGGCCTTCGCCATCCAGGCCGGCCGCGAGATCCGCGTCGTGGTCTCACCGCAGGAAGTCACCGACGACCGCGCCCGCGACATCGCGAAGGAACTCCGCAAACGGATCGAAGCCGAACTGCAGTACCCGAGCACGATCAAGATCACCGTGATCCGGGAAAGCCGCTTTACGGAGACGGCGACGTAACGGCGGTAGACGCGCCGCAAGTGCCAAGTAACAAGATCCAAGTGGCAGGACGAAGGTCGGCGGCGTGGAACGGCTCCGACTCTTGAAACCTGTCACTTGTTACCTCCTACTTTGTCCCAAATGGTTGACCCGAAGATCCTCGAGACTTTCCCGAATCCCGCTCCGCAGCGCGACTACGTCATCGAACACACGCACCACGAGTTCACCTCGCTGTGCCCGATGACCGGACATCCGGATTTCGCGCACATCACCGTGCGGTATGTGGCCGATCAGACCTGCGTCGAGTTGAAGTCGCTTAAGCTCTACTTCCACGCGTTCCGGAACGAGGGCATCTTCTTCGAAGCCGCGACCAATCGGATCTGCGACGACCTGGGCCGGGCGCTGCGGCCGCGGGCGCTGACCATCATCGCCGACTGGAAGGCGCGGGGCGGTTTTTCGTCGCGGATCACGGCCGAGTGGGCGCCGACGCCGAAGCGGCGGAAGCGATAAGGGCACGGGGGGCGCGGACGTCACCGTCCGCATGGATCGAAACTGCGGCCGGGGACGGCCGCGCTCCCGGGTCAACCCGGGTTCAGCGCCTTGATGACGGCCGCGTGCAGTTCTGCGGTCGCGCACGCGATGGTCGACGCGGCGGGAAACGGCGCGCCGCCCTGCCAGTTCGTGATGATGCCGCCGGCGCCGCGGATTACGGGCACGAGCGCGGCGATGTCCCAGGGATTCATGATCGGATCGACCGCGATGTCGGCCCAGCCCGTCGCCACGAGCAGGTACGCGTAACAGTCACCCCAGGTCCGCACCAGCCGGGCGCGGTGCTGCAGCGCGTCGAAAGCGGGACCGTCCTGATGTTTCGCCGCGGTGAGCGGGTCGCTCATGAGCAGCGTGGCTTCCTCGACCCGCGTCGTCGCCCGGCAGCGCACGATTTGGCCGTTGAGCGTGGTCGTCTTGCCGTCGCCGAGCAGCAGCTGGCCCAGCACCGGCTGATGAATGCAGCCCAGGATCGGTTGCCCCTGGTGCAACAGGGCGATGAGCGTGCCCCAGAGCGGCAGCCCGGTGATGAACGACTTCGTGCCGTCGATCGGATCGAGGATCCAGACGAACTCGGCATCGGGGCGGTCATCACCGAACTCCTCGCCGATGATGCCGTGACTGGGAAACGCCTGCGCGATCCGCGCGCGCATCAACTCCTCGGCTCCACGGTCCGCGAGCGTGACCGGAGACTCGTCGGACTTGCGCTCGACGGCGACGCCCGGCTGGCGGTAGAGCGGCACGATGAAGTCCCCGCTCTCGCGGCAAAG
>JAEUHA010000517.1 GCA_016793535.1 Opitutaceae bacterium
CTGGCGTCCGCGCTGCTCCTCACCGCCCTGTGCGCGATCTTCCCGTCCGGAGCCGCCGCCCAGGGTGGCACGGGGACGGTTTCCGGCCGCGTCGTCAATGCCGCCACCGGCGCCTACCTCGAGAACGCGGAAGTCCGGCTCGCGGGCACGGATCGCGTCGTGAACACCGCCGCCGGTGGACGCTACGTCATCGCCAACGTGCCGGCGGGGGAAGTCTCCCTTTCCGCCACGTACCCGGGCCTTGATCCGCTGCCGCAGAAAGTGGCCGTCGTCGCGGGCGGAACCGCGGTGGTGGACTTCAACCTCACGACCGGCGCGTACAGCGAGGTGCTGCAGTTGAACGCCTTCGTCGTCGGCAGTACCCGCGAGGGCAACGCCAAGGCGATCGTCGAACAGCGGCAGGCGCCCAACGTGAAGACCATCATCGCCTCCGACGCGTTCGGCGCGGTCTCGGAGGACAATGTCGGCGAGTTCCTGAAATACATGTCGGGCCTCTCGATCGACTACGTCGAGAACGACGCCCGCCAGGTGCGCGTCCGCGGCCTCTCCGCCAAGTACGCCAGCGTGACCATCGACGGCAATCCGGTCGCCTCGGCCGATTTCGGCATTGCGACCGGCCGCGGGTTTCAGTTCGAGCAGGTGTCGCTGTCGACGGCCGACACCATCGAGCTGAACAAGACGCCGCTCGCCGACCAGCCGGCCGACAGCCTGGCGGGCTCGATCAACGTGAAGAGCAAGAGCGCGCTCAACCAGAAGGGCCGGCGCATCAAGTACAGCGCCAATCTCACGCTGAACGAATACGCGTTCACCCTCCGCAAGACGATCGGCTGGGACAACCAGGAGCGCTACAAGGCGCTGCCCGGCGGCTCGCTCGAGTATTCGGATACGCTCCTCGGCGGCCGCCTCGGCATCGTCGCCTCGCTCAATCACACCGGCACCTACGTCGAACAGAAGATCATCGCCAACCTCGGCCGGACGTTCGACGCCAATCCCGCCAACAACGCCACCGAGATCCCGGCGGTGAACCAGGTGAACTGGCAGGACGGCCTCAAGCCGACGTTCCGCGACGCCCTGCTCCTCAACCTCGACTTCAAGGCGACCAACGACCTGACCCTGTCGCTGCGCACGAGCTACAACATGTACGACGCGCCGTTCCACAACCGCAACTGGACGCTCGGCGCCAACGCCGCGACGAACACGACCCTCACGCGCGGCACGATGATCACCACCGCGGCAAGCACCGCCGACACCGCCAACTCCGTCACGATCGCCGGCACGAATTTCCGGAAGTACGGTGCGACCTTCACGCTGAATCCCGCCGTCAACTGGAGGTTTTCCGAGAACGTCACGTTCGACGGCTCCCTCTCCTACTCGCGCTCGTACCAGTGGTACGATTCCGACGCCGAGGGCTTCTTCAACATCGTCTCCGCCCGCATGAACGGCGTCAGCTGGGGCTTCACGGCCGACCCCGGCAGCCCCGCGCTCCAACTCCGGCAATACGGCAATGCCACGAGCAATCCCGGCAGCTTCTTCAACGTGGCGAATTACAACAGCAACAACACCGCGCAGACGGCGCACCGCGACGCCAAGGACCAGTTCTTCACGGGCAAGGCCGACGTCACGATCAAGCTGCCGCAACTGCGCGCGCCCACCGTGCTCAAGTTCGGCGCCGACAGCCGGCTGCTCGTAAAGGATATCGATACGTGGACCAAGGTCTGGTCGATGAACGTCAATCCCACCGCGGGCGGCATCAACCTCGTCAACTTCCAGGACCCGTATACGCCCAAGCCGCGCAAGGGCGAGACGCTGACCGATCTCAACGGCGTGATCAGTTCGGCGCCGTCGCTCGACAAGTGGCGGCTCTACGAGCTGTTCCGTTCCGGCAACACCGATCCCCTCACGGTCACCACCGCCGCGCAGCAACCGTTTTTCCTCACCGCCGCGCAGGCGGCCACGAATCTGCGCAACCGGCTGCAGAACATGTGGGACCTCGAGGAGACGATCCGCTCGGCCTATGTGCTGGCGAACACGAAACTGACGAAGGAAGTCCAACTGGTCGCGGGCCTGCGCTTCGAAAGCACCCAGACCGAGGGCCGCGCGTTCGATGATCTCGGCGCGCAGCGCACGGCGGCACTCGCCGGCACGACGGACACGAACAACTTCAACTATATCCAGGTGCGCTACGGCAGCCGCCGGAACAAGGAACAGGAGTACAACGATCTCTTCCCTTCGATGCAGCTCCGGTACTCCCCCCGCCAGAACCTCATCCTCCGTGGCGCGTACTACCGCTCGATCCTCCGGCCCGACGTCCAGAACATCGCCCGCAGTCTCGTCATCAATGACACGCAGACGACGTTCACGACCGCCAATCCCGACCTGAAGCCGGAGTACGCGGACAACTTCGACAGCCGCATCGAGTATTACTTCGAGCCGGTCGGCGTTGTTTCCGCGGGCGTGTTCTACAAGAAGCTCAAGGATGTCCAGTTCACGACGACCACCGACTTCACGCTGAACAACGTCCCCCAGGACATCATCGATGCGGGCTTCGATCCCGCCAACCTGGTCGCCAGTTCCGCCGACTACACCCGCGTCGCCAACGGTCCGGCCACGTCGGTCTGGGGCTTCGAAATCGACTACTCGCAGCAACTGTCCTTCCTGCCCGGCCACCTGAGCGGGCTCGGCGTCTTCGCGAACTACACCCGCACCGCGCCCAAGGAGCCCGGTCTCTTCACCGGCGGCAGCGGCGTGCCGAAACATGCGGCGAACGCCGGCCTGAGCTACCGCGGCCAGCGGATCAACGCGCAGCTCAAGTTCAACTGGCTCGGCGAACGCCTGCTCGTCGCCGCCGGCGCCAACGGCGTCGCCCAGTATGAGAAGGAACGCACTCAGATCGACGTGAGCGCCGACTACCAGGTGAGCCGTCGCGCCATCGTGTTCGTCAATGTCGCCAACCTCACCGCGTCACCGTCGGTGCGCTACTCCGTGAACGACCAGAATCTGATCCGCCACGGCGCCTTCGGCGCGAAGTACACGATCGGCGTCAAGGGCGCGTTCTGATTCATCGTCGTGGGCGGCTTCGCGCATCGCCCGGTGAGAGGAACGGTCGCCGGCCGCGACCTCGTCGACATCCCGCGGCGGGTCGCGGCGCAAAGCCGCTCCTTCATCGGCGAACGGCTACACCCACTGATCCGCCAGCGGGTCGCCTGGGCTGCGACCGTCGTTCCCATGCTTCTTGCGACACCCGCGAATTTTTGCCAACCCGTCTAACCCTTCGTTCTTTTCCGCCGTCCATCACCCTGCCCTATGCATACCCGTCGATCCCTGCCTCCCCTGGCTCGAATCCTCCTGACGCCGGTCCTCGGACTGGCGTCTTTCGCCCGCCTCGCCTGCCTGCTCGGCGGCTGCCTGGCTCTGGCGCTGCCCGCCCGCGCACAATCCACCGGCACCGTCACCGGCGTCGTCGTCGACAGTGCCGGCCGCTACCTCGAGGGCGCTGAGATCACCGTCAACGGCACCGCACTCCTCACCACCAGCGAACGCGAAGGCGTTTTCCAGCTCTCCGGCGTACCGGGCGGCGCGCAGACGCTCACCGTGCGCTATCCCGGCATGGCACCGGCCACGCAGCCGGTGCAGGTCACCGCCGGCGGCACGGCGAACGTCCGCGCACTGCTGAAGTCGGACACCATCGTGCTGGAGACTTTCACCGTCAGCACGAGCAAGGAAGGCATGGCGCAGGCCATCGCGCTGCAAAAGGCGTCGTTCAACCAGAAGCTCGTCGCCGCCAGCGACCAATTCGGCGACATCAGCGAGGGCAACGTCGGTGAGTACCTCAAGTTTCTCCCCGGCATCGGCATCGACTACACCGCCAACGACGCCCGGGCCGTCAGCCTCCGCGGCATGAACCCGATCTTCACCAACGTCACGGTCGACGGTGGCCGCATGGCCAGCGGCACGTCGTCGGGCGACAGCCGGCGCTTCGAGCTCGAGCAGGTCGCGATCAACAACGTCGAGACGATCGAAGTCTTCAAGACGATGACCCCCGACATGTCGGCCGACAACACCGGCGGCCAGGTCAATCTCGTCACCAAGAGCGCCTTCGACCGCGAGACGCGGTCCCAGTTCAGCTACAACGTCTCGCTCACCGCCAACAGCGAGAACCTCACGTTCGACAAGCGCGGCGCCTGGGGCAACGGGAAGAAGCTGCTCATCCGGCCCAACGCCGACCTGAACTACTCGCGCCGGATCAGCGAGAACCTCGGCCTGAACATCAGCTACCGGCTTTCGGAGATCACGCACGACTACCCGCGCGCCGGCTACTCGTGGAACTTCACCGCCAACGGTGCCACCACCACGAATCCCTACCTCACGTCGCTGCAGATGTACGACGAGCAGAAGATCACGCACCGCGAGTCCTTCTCCACCAAGCTCGACTACCGGCCCACCAAGCAGACGAAGCTCTCGTTCACCGGCCAGTGGAACTGGTACGACCTCACCTTCAACGGCCGCTCGATCACCTTCAATTCGGGCACGCCGGTCGCCGGCTTCACCCCCAACCGCGTGGTCAGCACCGCCGGCACCGGCAACGTCACGACCGACGTGTCCCAGCGCAACAAATACGGCCCGACCTACATGCTCGGCACGCAGTTCACCCACGACTTCGCCCGCGGCCGCCTCTCGGGCGCGTACAGCTGGTCGCAGGCGGAGAACAAGTACCGCGACACCACCAAGGGTTTTCTCACCAGCATCAACCTGAACCTGAACCGCCCGACCGGCAGCAACACCGTCGTGGCGATGGACAACATTCTCCAGGCCGGCGGCTCGCTGCCCGCGATCAGCGTCACCCAGGCCGGCGGCAACCCGGACTTTCGCGACCTTGCCAGCTACACCGTGCCCGCCAACTCGTGGCGCACCCGGCCGTTCACGTCGCGCGAGCTGAAGCAGGGCGCCAACCTCGACTACCGCCACAACTTCCAGTGGAGCCAGCCGTTCTCCGTGCAGACCGGCGTCCGCCGCGACGAGATCGGCCGCAAGATCAAGCGCATCGGCTTCACCCACACCCACCCGGCGCTCGCCGGCACGCAGCTCAAGGCGTATCGGGACGACGACTACAGCAGCGAGGACCTCGGGTTCGGCTTCGGGGCCGTCGAGTGGCTCAGCCCGTACAAGACGTTCAACGCCTTCCCGAACGAGTCGGGCACGTCCACCGAGTACGTCATCCGCGACGTCCAGGAAACGAACGATGCCGCGTATCTGCGCTTCGACTACGCGGTCACCAGCCAGCTCACCGTCGTCACCGGCGCCCGCTACGAGAACAAGCAGCTCGACGCCGGCGCCCAGGACCTGCGCGTCGTCCGGCAGCGCTTCACCACGGCGGGCCTGGAGTACGACGGCTGGTACCCGTCCCTCAACCTCAAGTACACGCCGCGCCGCGACGTGGTGGTCCGTGCCGGCATCAGCCGCACGATCGGGCACCCGGACATCTCCGACATCATTCCGACCGTGACGGACTTCGACTCGTCGTCCGCCACCAGCACCGGCTCGCTCAGCATCCCGAACCCCGACATCCAGCCGTACAAGGTCCGCAACCTCGACCTGACCGGCGAGTGGTACCTGAGCTCGTCGGGCGTGCTGTCGGCCTCCGTGTTTCAGAAGGACGTCGAAGGCTTCATCGCCCGCGGCTCCGTCGGTCTCCTGAGCACCCTGCCCAACGCCGACGCCATCGGGGCGGAGTACGGCATCAGCGAGGCCGACCAGAACCGGTACAACGTCACCTTCGCCCAGAACGGCGCCGGCAGCCGCGTGCGGGGCATCGAGCTGAGCTACGCCCAGGGCCTGTCCTTCCTGCCGAAGCCGTTCAACACGATGAACGTTCAGTTCAACTTCACCCGCGTCAGCATTTCCGGAGAGACGTTCACCGTCCGGCTGGCGCAACTGCAGGCCGCCACGACGAAGTCCGCCAACGTGATCCTCGGCTGGCGCCTCGGCCGCTTCAACCTGCTCGCCACCGTCAATCACACCGGTGACGTCGAGACCGGCTTCGGCACGGCCGCGACGGCGCCGTCCACGTTCACGGAAGCCGTCACGAAGGCGGACATCACGGTGAACTACACGGTCAGTCCGCGCGCCACGGTCTACCTGCAGGTCCGGAACATCACGGGCGAGGGCCGCAGCGAATTCCAGACGCCGAGCGACCCGTCGCTCTTCAAGAGCTTTCGCGTGCCGAGCCGGTATTCAGAATTCGGAGACCCGATCTTCTACCTCGGCGTCCGCGGCCGGTTCTAACTCCGGAGCTGCCGCCCGGCCCCGCCCGTGTGGGCGGGGTGCCCCCACCCCGCGAGCCTGCCGGCTTCGGATCCTCTCACCGCGGGGTGAGGGCCCCCCGCCTACAAGAAGAATGCAGAAACGTTCTCCGGGAATTGCCGCCCGGGCGTTGCCGCTTGTCAGGCGAGCGGTCCCGGGTGTTCTCTCGCCCCGCCTCCACGGCGGGGCTTTTTCATGCAATTCCACTACTGTCCGACCCCCGAAGCCACGAACACCCTTTCCACGGCGGAATTGCGTGCGCGCTTCCTGATCGACGGTCTGTTCAAACCCGACGCCTTCACCGCGCACTACACCGATCTCGACCGCATGATCGTCGGCAGCGCGGTGCCGACGGGCGGTCCGATCGCCCTGCCCGCCTGCCAGGAGACCGGCACCCGCACGTTTCTCGAGCGCCGGGAGATTGGCATCCTCAACGTCGGCGCCGAGGGCCTCGTGCGCGTCGGCGGCACGACCCACCCGCTGGGCCATCTCGACTGCCTCTACGTCGGCCAGGGCGAAAAGGACGTCCTGTTCGTCAACGGCTCGTCCGGCAAGTCCGAGTTCTATTTCGTCAGCACGCCCGCCCACGCCAGGCACCCGACCGCCCTGGTGCGCCGGTCCGACGTCCGCACGGATCCGATCGGCGACCCGGCGCGCGCGAACCGCCGCCGGATCAACAAGCTCATCCATCCCGACGGCGTGAAGAGCTGCCAGCTCGTGCTGGGGTTCACCGAGTTCGAACCCGGCAGCGTGTGGAACACGATGCCGCCGCACACGCACCGCCGCCGCTCCGAGATCTATCTCTATTTCGATCTGGGAGACAATGTCGCGTTCCACTTCCTCGGCGAACCGCACGCCACCCGCCACGTCGTCGTCCGTGACCGCGAGGCCGTGCTGTCGCCGTCGTGGTCGGTCCACTGTGGCGCCGGCACGGGCGCCTACCGCTTCGTCTGGGCCATGGGCGGCGACAACCAGACCTTCGCCGACATGGACCCGGTGGCGCTCTCGGACCTGCGTTGAGCGGGGCCCGGCCCGCGGTGGAGCCGCCCGGCCCCCGGCGCCGGGTGCTTCGGGGCGGCGATTCCCGCCGGACCACC
>JAEUHA010000555.1 GCA_016793535.1 Opitutaceae bacterium
GGAATGCGGACGGGGACGTCCGCGCTCCCAGGTTGCACCGCTGCGAACCGCTCGCTTGGATTCCAACATGCGCTCCGCTCTCCGTCTCGCGCGTTGGCTCACGTTCTCCATCGCCGCCTGCTTCCTCCCGGCCACTCTCCCCGGTGCGCAAGCCCCGGCCACGCCGTGGCAGGTCGGCGTCGCTTCCCGCGACATCACGCCCGAGGGTTCCCTCTGGATGGCCGGCTACGCGAGCCGCACCGCGCCGTCCGATCGCGTCGACCAGAAGATCCGAGCCAAGGCGCTCGCGCTGGACGACACCCGGGGCGGACGGGTCGTGATCGTCACGCTCGACCTCATCGGCGTGCCCGCGGCCCTGCGTGCGCACGTCGAGCGTGAGTCCGCGCAGCGTTTCGGCCTCAAGCCGCATGAACTGCTGCTCAATGCCTCCCACACGCATTCGGCGCCGCTCATCACCCTCGACCGTTTTGAACTCGAGCACACGTTCAAGCGCGCAGCGACGCCGGAACAGATCGCCGTGGCGACACGCTACGAAGCCGGCTTGCGGCAGGCGCTCGTCGACCTGGTCGGGGAAAGCCTGCAGGCCCGTGCGCCCGGCCGGCTCGAGTTCGCGCAAGCCCGCGCCGGATTCGCGATGAACCGCCGCCGGCCGGAGGCGAAGGGGCAGTTTTCAAACAATCCGAATCCCGGCGGTCCCGTCGACCACGACGTGCCCGTGCTCAAGGTCACCGGTGCCGACGGCAAGGTCCGCGCCCTGCTCTTCGGCTACGCCTGCCACAACACGACGCTCGGCGAGAGTCATATTTCCGGCGACTACGCGGGCCACGCCCAGGATTTCCTGCAGGCCAGCTATCCGGGCGCGACCGCCCTCTTCCTCACCGGCTGCGGCGGCGACCAGAATCCCTATCCGCGCCGGAAGATGGTGCCGGATCAGAAGCCGGAAGACCTCGTGCGGCAGCACGGCCGGGCACTGGCAAACGCCGTCTCCACCGCGCTCAACGCCCCGCTGCGACCGGTCCAGGGCCCGTTGCGCGGCGCCTACGGCCACGCGATGCTCGACTACCAGCCGCTCTCGAAAACCGAGCTCGAGGCCTACCTGCGCCCGCCGCACACGCCCGCCGTCAACGCCCGCGCGCGCGACCTGCTGCAGAAGCAGGCGCGCGGCAAACGCTCCGCCCCGCTCGCCTGTCCCGTGCAGGTGCTGCGCTTCGGTTCCGATCTTACCCTCGTCGCGATCGCCGGCGAAGTTGTAGTGGATTACTCACTACGCCTGAAGCGCGAACTCAAGGGTCCGGCCGACGTCTGGGTCGCGGGTTACTCCAACGATGTCTTCGGCTACCTCGCCAGCCGGCGCGTGCTCGACGAAGGGGGCTACGAGGGCGGCGGCGCGAACATCCGCATCCTGAATCACCCGGGCCCGTTCACGACCGACGTCGAGGAGAAGGTCATCGGGAAGGTCCACGAGCTGCTCGGGCAGGTGCGGAAGTGATACCAGCGGCCCGTGACGTTTAGACTCCTCGGATTGTCATCCTGAGCGCAGCGAAGGATCCATTTGTAGGCACGCTGGCGGGCGCCGTGCTGGATTCTTCGCTGCGCTCAGAATGGCAGAGGAATAATCCAATTCTTTCGGGACGTTGGTATGAGGTTGCCGCTGGTCCGCTGGCGTAGCGGGCGCATCCTGCTCCCGTGAAGGTGGAAAGGCCGACCGACTTCCCCGGGGGCAGGATGCCCCCGCCACCGGGGCATACGGACTATTTCTTTCCCGCCAGGTCCAGCACCGCGGCCGTCATCGTCGTGATGCACGTCTGCAGGGTCGGGTCGGGCACGAAGGTCGCGAGCGGTGAGTGATTAGAGGGCAGCGACTCTCCCTTTTTGTTCGCGGCCTCGAACTTCGCCGGATCGGCCGCGCCGATGCCCCAGATGAAGATCGGCACGCGGTGCACGGTGCGGCCGAACTCGGAAAAGTCTTCGCCGCCCGTGGTCGGCGGCGCAGGCACGACGCGCCGGTCGCCGAGCCAAGCCTTGAAGGTGCCCGTCATCCGCCGCGTCAGCGCGGCGTCGTTGACGGTCACGGGCGTCGACTCCGACGTCACGGTCACGACCGGCAGCCGGTCCTCCGGCACGCCGGCGGCCCGCGCCGTGCCGTCACAAATCCGGCGGATGGACGCGATCATGCCCTCCATCACCTTGTCCTCGAAGGCGCGCAGGGTGAGTTCGAGTTTCACCGACTCCGAGATGATGTTGCGCTTCGTGCCGCCCTGGATCGTGCCCACGGTCACGACCGCCGGCGTGCCCGGCCGGGTTTCACGGCTCACGATGGTTTGCAGCGCCGTCACGATCTGCGCGGCGAGCACGATGGGGTCGCGCGTCGTCTGCGGCTGGGAGCCGTGCCCGCCGACCCCTTGCACCACGATGTCGACCGAGGCCACGCTGGCGTAGGGCGTGCCCTCGACGATTCCCACCTGTCCCGCCGGACGCACCGACGACACGTGCAGGGCGAGCGCGAAGTCGGGCTTGGGAAAACGCGTGTACAATCCATCGGTCAGCATCGCGCGGGCCCCCGCGACGATCTCCTCGGCCGGCTGGGCGATGAACACGAGCGTGCCCTGCCACTGGTCCTTCAACGCCGCGAGCGTGCGGGCCGTGCCGATCAGGCCCGTCACATGCAGATCATGGCCGCAGGCGTGCATCGCCGGCTGGTCCCGGCCCGCCATGTCCTTCACCACCGCCTGGCTCGCCCACGGGAGGCCGGTCAGCTCCTTGACCGGCAGGCCGTCCATGTCCGCCCGGACGAGCACCGTCGGCCCCGCGCCGTTCTTGAGCACGCCGACCACGCCCGTGTTGCCAACCTTCTCCGTCACCTCGAACCCGAGCGCGCGGAGCTCCTTCGCCACAAGCGCCGCGGTCTTTGTCTCCATGAATGACAGCTCGGGGTTGGCGTGCAGTTGCTTGTAGATCGCCTCGAGCGACGGATACTCCGCCGCGATCCTGGCGGCGACGACATCGCGGAGTTCAGGCGCCGCGGCCGCGTGCAGGTGCGCGCCGGGTCCAAACGTGAGCACGGAAGCAACGACGGGGAGAAGCAGGCGATGCATGGGGATTAACGACGTTGGACCACGGATGGCCTCAGGTGGCGAGGTTACAAACCGTGGGGTCTGCCTGTTACATGTTAGCTGAGCACGCGGCGCTCAGTTCGCTTGCTAACATGTAACAGGCAGACCCCATCGATACGCGCTGCGCAAGAACTGGATCGATCAGAACGAGCCCTTCACGCCCAGCGTGTACTGGGTGCCGTACTCGCGCGTGAAGTTCTGTTTCGCGTACTCGGGCGTCTGGGGGCCGTACGCGTACCGGAGCCGGTCGAGGTTGAACACATTGCGCGCGCTGATGAAGAGGGCGAACTGCTTCCGGAACTGGTAGTCGGCGTTCAGGTCGAGCATCGTGGTCGCGCCCGTGTAGTTGTAGGCGTCGGGCCCGAGCGCCGCGACCGCCGTACCCTTCTGTTCGCCGCGGTAGTTCCAGCGCGCCATGAAATCGAAGCGGCGGTACGTGAAGTTGAAGCCCCAGTTCGCGCTGCTCTTGATGAACGACGTGAAGTCCGCCTCGCGGCTGCCCTTCAGCTCGAGCGTGGTGCTGTTCGCGAAGACCGAGAAGAGGCGTCCCCAGCTCCCGAGCCGGCTGAGCGACTGCTTCACGTTGAGTGAGAGTCCGTTCACGGTCGCCTTGTCGGTGTTGGTCTGCGTCGACAGCTGCCACCCGACGTAGCTCGGATCGAACCCGAGTTCCTGCAGGTCGGCCGCGGTCGCGAGCTTCACCACGTTGCCGAAGAAGTCGCGCAGTTCCTTCCGGAACACGCCGGCGGTGATCAGGCCGCCGCCGTCGGAGTAGTATTCGAGCGACAGGTCGTAATTGTCGGCCGACCAGGGCTTGAGCGCGGTGTTGCGCACGTTGATGGTGCCGCGGATCACGGAAGGATCGTTGTACTGCAGCTCGGTGAGGTTCGCCTCGTTGATCGTGGCATTGGGGATGATCCGGTTGAAGTCGGGCCGGCCGTAGGTCTGCGCGAAACCCAGCCGCACCTGGAAACGGTCGGTCGCGTTGAAGTTCACGTTGAGGCTCGGGTAATAGCCGTCGTAGCTGCGCGTGGCCCGGTAGGCGCGTTCCTTGCGGGTCAGCCGGAGTTCCTCCATCGAACCGGCCGCGCCGGCGTCGGCTCGCCGGATCCGGTTGCCCTGGGCGTCGCGCGCGAAGCTGCCGTTCGCGTTGCGCACGAAAGCCGCGCCCGCATCGACGAGCGGCCCGAGGCCGTCGTCCTCGGTTTTCTCGTACCGCACGCCGGTCACGATCCCGAGCCGGTTCTTGAAGAGCCGCACCTCGCCCTGGAAATAGGCGGCCGACACCGTCTCCTCGATGTATTCGGAATTCGAGATCCGCGCCGTCTCCTCCGCCACGAGCTGGGCCGGGGTCTTGAAGAAGAGGTTGGGATTCTTCTGGAACGCGTCCCACAACTTGACCGCGGACGGCCACGGGAGGTTGTGGATGAAGCCGGGCCCGGAGGTCTCCAGTTTCCGGTTCGCGATGATGTTCAGGTGCGGCGTGTACGAGATCGGCACCGTGGCGGCGTTGCCGTTCGGACCAGCGTACGTCCAGTTGATCGTGTCGAACCGCTTGTCGTTTTCCTGCACGTGCTGCCGCACGCCGGCCTGCACCGCGGCGGGGAAGCCGAAGCGATCGATGTGGCGGCGGACGTTGAGGTCACCGCTCTTCACGTAGCTCTTCACGTCGCGCGGCGACGCTGCGGCACCCGTGAGGCGGTAGTTTTCCGGGTCGCTGATATCGACCGGGCGGTTGTTGTCGTCGAACACCTCGATGCCACTCGGCCCGTCAGGCGTGACGCCGGTGAAGTTCACCCGCACCGGATTTCTCATCCCGATGGTCAGACCGGAAAAGTGACCATCGGCCGTCTGGCGAAACGCGACCCGCGCGCCGGACTGCGCAAACCCGGCATCGATCCGCCAGAGACCGTCGTCGAACCGGTACCGGACATTGGCACCGACCGAGTTGACGCCGTGCCGCGTGCCGCCGCCGCCGAAGGACACGTTGCCGCGACCGGTGGCGCCCCGGCTGAAATCCGGGCCGTAGGTCAGGGCGGTGCCGCCGACCACACTCGGCGTGCCGATCGTGCCGACGGTCGGGGTCCAGGTATAGGTCGCGAAATAGTTCGAGTAGTGCGTGGCCTGGCCGCCAAGCGAGAGCACCCCGTGTTGATGAATGCGCCAGTCGGCCTTGATGCTGCCGCCGTTGCGATTCGTCACCTGCGGGCCATAGACAAGCGTCGCCGTCTGGAGGTAGGGATTGGCGAACGAGGCGCCGGTGCCCGTGCCGCCGCCGTTGTAGGTCTTCTGGAAAACGGACGTCTGGGTGTTGTAGATGTTCGAGCTGTTGGCGGAGAGGACCAGGCCGAAGTTCTTGTTCACCGGCAGCGTGTAATCGAGCGTGTAGCCCGGCAGCACCTTGTAGATCTCCTTGTCCGAGCTGTGCCGGATCTTGCCGAGCTTCATCGCGTGCTGGTTGGCGGAGAGAAAGACCGAGTAGCTGAGCTGCGCGCGGTTCCGTTCGAACGCGCTCTTCGTCACGAGATTCACCGAGCCGCCCAGCGAGTCCGCCGGCGTCGAGGGCGTGGGAACGTTCGTGATCTCCACGCGCGAAATGTTGTTCATCGACAGATTGGGCGTCTGGAACGTCCGGGAGGAGCCGGTGTAGTTCGCGCCGGCGAGCGTGTTGCCGTCGAGCGACATGCCGACGACGTTGCTGCCGAAGCCGCGCACCGACACGGCCATGATCTCGACGTCGCTGTACTCGGCGCTGACGCCCGGCAGCGACTTCATGAATTCGCCGACGTTGCCCTCGAGCACGAACTCGTTTTCGCCGGGCGCGGCGACCAGCTTGATGTTCGACGCGAACCGCTGCTCGTTCGTCGCGATCGTCTCGAGGTCCGCGGCGCCCTTGACCGTGAACTTGTCGAGCGTCACGACGCCGCCCGTCGTGAGCTGGATGTCCTGCGTGAGCGTCTGGCCCGCCGGCAGGTCGACCGGGACCTGCTGCGTGTCGAGTCCGGTGTAAAACACCTCCAGCACGACGCGGCCCGCCGGCACGTTGAGCAAACGGTAACTGCCGGTCTGGTCGGTCAGCACGGTGAGGTTGCGCCCGGCGACGGTCACGCGCGCGTTGTTGAGGTACTGGCCGGTCACGCTGTTCTGAACGCGGCCCTGGAGGGTGCCGGACGATTGGGCAACGGCCGCCGCCGGAGCTGAGTCAGCTCCGTGCGACAGCGGTGCGAGCAGCAAGGCCACGAGGGGCCCAAAGCGCATGAATTTCATGGTCGGGAAAAAGTCGCGGGGCGCGGACAAGGGGGAGTGGCGTGTCCCCACGCCGCAGGTCCTGGGCGTGGCTGGAAAAAGGGTGAGAGCACGATTCGTTCCCGCTGGAGCAGGAGTAAACCGAGCGTGCAAATTCACCGCGGGCATCACAACTCCGGTGCGCGAATTCGCTCACAACGCGCACGAAAGCACATGGGGCAAGACCCAAACCGGGTCACACGCGCACACGCGACGGCGCGAAGCCCGGCGTCCCAGGCAGACGTTTCCCGCCTTCGCGCCCTCGCATGAAACCCGGTTTGGGTGGATCGGTCTGATGTTGCCGCCGGCTTCGGCCGGACCTACAGGAAGGAACCAGCCTCGGACTTCGGCCCCCTAGCCCCACCCACCGTCAGCCCCTCCCCATGAAATCCTCCTCGCTCCGTCGCCGCGCTCTCGTCGCGGGTTCCTTCGTGTTCGCCGTCCTGGCCGCCAGTTGCGCAGTGGCCGCGGAAAAGAAATCTCCGCCGCCCGCCGCCAGCAAACCCGCCAAGACGCCGGATGTCGTCTACGTTCCCACGCCGCAACCGGTGGTGGACAAGATGCTCGAACTCGCCGAGGTGAAGGCGGGCGACATCGTGTACGACCTCGGCTGCGGCGACGGCCGCATCGTCGTCACGGCCGCGAAGAAATTCGGGGTGAAGGCGATCGGCTACGACATCGACCCGCAGCGCGTGAAGGAAGCGCGCGAGAACGTGAAGAAGGCCGGGGTCGAGCACCTCGTCCGGATCGAGGAGGCGGATGTCTTCACGCTCGACCTCACCGGCGCCTCGGTGATCACGCTCTATCTCCTGCCCGCACTGAATGTCCGCCTGATGCCGCAGCTCGCGAAGATGAAGCCCGGTTCGCGCATCGTTTCCCACAACTTCGACATGCGCGGCGCGAAACCGGTCTCCACCACGCCCGTGCAGATCCCGCCGGGCGAATCGGAGAACGCGTTCTTCGAGGAGGACGGCGTCCACACCGTCTACAAGTGGGTCGTGCCGTGGGAGGCCGAGAAGCCGGCCAACTGACCGTCAGCGCAGCCGGGTGAAAAAGCGTTCGGGCCGGGGCAGGTAGTGGTCGTAAAGGTCGAACGAGACCAGCACCCCGCCCGCCCGGCCCAGGACGTCGTCGCGCGCGGCCAGCCCAAAAGCCCGCGAATCGAGGCTGTTGTCACGGGAGTCACCCATCAGAAAGTAGCGGCCCGGCGGCACCACGACCGGCGCGAAACTGCGGTAGGGCGAGCTCACGCCCGCCAGCCCCATCACCGGATGCTCCACGCCGCCGAGATCCTCCTCCGCAAAATGGGCGCGCGACCGCAGGGGACCGGTGATCCGCGCGCCGTATTCATGCTTCGGTGACGCATACGTCACGGGCTGGCCGTTGAGGTGCAGGCGATTCTCCACCATGGCGACGGTGTCGCCGGGGATGCCGACCACGCGCTTGACCAGCCGCGTACCGTCCTGCGGCGACAACACCACGACGATGTCGCCGCGGCGGGGTTCGTCCCAGCGCGCCACATAGAGCTGCGTCAGCGGCACGCGCAGCCCATAGGCGAGCTTGTTCACCCAAACCACATCTCCCTCGACGATGGTCGGATTCATCGAGCCGGTCGGCACGGGATTGTAGTCAACCACCGCGGACCGCAGCGGCACCCAGACGCAGCAAAAGAAAAGGAGGTACCCGCGCCACTCGCGCCATTGCCGCGCCAGCCCTGAAACCAGCCGCTCCCGGGCACCGATCCAACGCGAGGTCGTCATGGGTGCGCAGCCTCGCACCCACGAGGGTCAGCGTCAAGGGAGCCCGGACACGGAGGCCCGCGCGTCCGCTCGAGCCGGACCCGCACCGAGGAATCCGCTCAGCGGACCTTCGCGAACAGCGCCTTGATCTCGGCCTCGATCTTGCGCGAGGCATCCTTCTCCACGCGGTTCGTGCCGAGCCAGGTTTCGTAGCCACCGAGCTGATGCTGCTCCGGCGTCGGCAGGTAACCGTAGCCGCCGTTGGCGAGTTCGATGGTGAACGTGGTCGGGAACGGACTCGCCGCCTTGATCGCCAGGCCGGTCTCGGTGAAGGTCTCGAACGGGATCGCCGCGATGCCGAGTTCCCCGATGCGGAAGGCCTGCAGGACGATCCGCAGCGAGTCCGGCCAGTTCACGGCGCTGAGCGTGCGCTCGGCGTAGTTTTTCTCCAACCGGTGGGTCGGCGCCACCGTGTCGGGCCGCGCCATGATCTGCTTCGCCCGCGTCACCATTTCCGGCGTGGGCCGGCGGGTCTTGAGGTCGAGCTCGCTCTGCGCGGACTTCAACTCCACCCAGTCCTGGTGCCGGATCGTCTTCCGCACCCGCATGACTTCCTGTGCGACGTCGTTGGCCACGATCCGGATCTTCTCGTACGGGCCGTGCTTCTGCGGCGGGCCCTTGATGTTGACGTTGTTGACGTCCCCGCACGGGCCGTTCGCGAGCAGACCCACGAACGGCGGGCTCTGACGGTCGGCCCCGAGCAATTCCTGGATGCGGTCGCAGAACGCGCCGAAATAGTCGGCCGAGATGTGTCCCGTCGGCACGCCGCCGACGTAGTGCAGCCAGTAGTTGGCCAGCAGCGCGATCGGCCGGCCGCTCACGGCTTCGACGGAGACGAAGTAGAGTTCGGGATTCGTCGGACCCGCCGGCGCCTCCAGGTCGGTGCGGCTCGAGCCGGGATTCATGATCGCACGGTCCTGTTCGCCGAACGGATTCACGACCGTCTTCCCGTCCTTCAGCTTCCAGCGCCGGTTGAACAGGTGCTGCGGCACCTGGCCGACGCCCCACCCGATGCGCGCCGGCTCGAGGTTGTTCAGGGCCCGACGCGCGCCATCGGCGATGCGCTGCACGAGGAAGGACTGGTACTCGTCGAGCGGCGCGGTTTCACCCGGTCCCCGCATCACCATCGCGTTGGACCCGCGCGCGCTCGTCGCCGAGTGCGTGTGCGTGGCCGACATCATCATGTTCTCCACCGGCACGCCGGTCGCCGCCTGGATCCGCTTCTTCGCCTCGTCGTAGACCTCGCGGTTGATCGACACGTTGTCGACCACGACGAACACGAGCTTCGTCGTGCCGTCGTCGAGCGCGAGACAGCGCGCGTGCAGCTCGTCATGGATGTGCGTCGCGGGCGGGATGACGAAGTTGCCCACGATGCCGGCGCCCAGCGGCGGCGTGACGTTGCTCGTGGCGGCGCCGGCGCGGAAGACGCGCGCCGAGGATGCGGCCAGCGCCGTGGTCAGGGAAAACGCCGCGCAGAGAACGAGCGACAGGGTGGAACGGAGGCAGAGGCGCAGGGGAAACATATCGGTGAACCTGAATCAGGCGCCGTCTTCGCGTGATGGCGATCGGCAAAACATGATCCTTTGGTGAGGGGATGGCTCACGCATAACTCAACGCACCACCATGAAACCGAGCCGAAGCTGCCAGGGCAGACGCTCGTTATAGGTGCGCAGCGAACCCGCGTAGCCGTTGAAATACTGCAGGTGCAGATACCCGTTGGCCCACCCGGTCGGGCCGTGGCCCCCCACGATCCGCCGGAACGGATAGGAGGCATCCAGCAAGACGCTGCTCTTCCCGGTGGTGCCGATGCGGAGCGTGGTGGCGATCTTCCAGGAGTCGGGGTGCTCGACCCAGAAGACGTAATCACCATACCCGCGGAAGTCCGGCAGGTCCGGATTCTCCTCCTTCTCCAGGTACGCGTAGAGCTTCGGCGTGAACACCAGCGTCCAGCCATCGGCCCGCTGCCAGCGCAGGGTCGGCCGAACGACGGCGAGATTCATGCTGCGGCTCAGCGCGCCACCCTGGCCGTTGGACTCGTGCTCGAACCCCGCGGAATAGCCGACCTGCGCGCCCAGCAACTTCCGGCCGGTGTCATGGCGCAGGTAGTACAACCCAGGCTTGTAGCTCGTGTCGAAGAACGGCCGCGACTCCGATTCCAGGTCCCAGATCGAAGTCTGGGTGTAGCTCCCGTACAGGTTGCCGAAAAAGCTGCCGGGCTGATACACGCGTTCGTCCGCGGGTCCGAACGGGCGGACCTTCATGCTCAACTGAAACCGCACATTCACCCGCTCGCGGGCGCCGATCGAGAAGTAGACCGGCTCGTCCGGCAGCACTGCGAGCGGCAAGCGCGCCGGCAGCGGTGCCGGCGCCTTGCCGTCGCCCGGAGCCTGCGTGACCGGCCGCGCGGGCTCGACACGCACGGGCTCCCTGGGCTCGACCGGCGCCGCGACCTCGACCGTGAACCGGCCGTAGCGAGGATCCTCGGCCGCCAGCACCCCGAGCCCGCGAACGCCGACCGGGACGTCCACGACATATTGAATGCGACTGAACCCACCGGCCGGAACGGTGGTTTCCTCCGGCTCGCTGTCCGCCCGCCGCAACGCGAACGCCCGCGCCCCAAACGGCGTCGCCGCCAGCAACGGAATCGCCGCCGGCACCTCCTCGGTGACCGCGCTCGATCCATCGTTGACCAGGTAGAGCACGATGACCGCCGTGGCCCCGGCCGGAACCGGCGCCGGCGGCGACTGCAGGAGGCGCGTCACCTCGGCCCGTCCCGCGAGGGTCAGCAGCAATCCACTCAGAACAAAAACCCAACCGGGGCGGAGACAGAGGAAGTTGCGGTGCATGAAGTGCGGCGCCACGAGTGCCGCGGCAAGGTGGCGGCACCGGCGCGATGGGACAAGACCGATACGGCACGCGGCGAGCATCGAGGTGCTGCGACAGCGAGTTCCAGCTCGGCCCTTCGCCTCGTCGCGCCCTTGCGTGACTCCTCCGTCGCCCAACCCTAGGCGCGGCCCAGCGCCGTGCGCGCCCCTTCGACCATCCGCTGCTGCACGCGTTCGACGCCGGCCATCACGCTCCGGACGCGCGCCTTCGCCGCGGCAGGGTCGGCGTGGATCACTTTCAGCCGCGCCCACAGGTCGTCGCCGCTGGTTTCATCCACCTCCCGCGTCCAGTCGCTGACTCCAATATCATGATACATCTGGCCCTTGATCGTGTCGGTAGGCTGCCGCACGTAGAACGCCGGCGTGCCGTTCGTGAGCGCGATGATGGGCGAGTGACACTCGAAGCTCACGACGGCCAGCGCGCGCGCATAGACCGAGGCGGCTTCGGTCGGCAGCCAGTAGCTGTCGCGCCACACGACGTTCTTCCGTACGTCGTCCGGCAGCGGATCGACCAGATGCTCCTTCGCGACCTCGATCTGGTAGCGCATTTCCGGACACGCCAGCACCTTCAGGCCGGTATTACGGACAAACGCGATGATGAGGTCGCGCAGCTTGGCGTGGTCGCGCGCGGTGGTGCGGTCGTTGACGGCGTCCTTCGCGAGGTCGCTCGCGTTGGGTTTCTTGCCCTGCAGTTTGTAGTAGGGGGTGTAACGCAGCCGCGGGATGACGCCGATGAACTTCCCCGGCACCAGCCCGCTGGCGCGCAGATAAGCCTCGGCCCGCGCATCGTCGCGCAGCTGCAGCGCGAAGGTCGCATCCGGCCCGAACTCGATCAGCGGTGCACCCACGCGCTGGGCCCGCAGGTATTCCGCGGTCAGCGTCTCGCGGCAAAAAATAAACGCGGCGCCGCTCAGGATCGCGTGGGTCGTGGCCCGGAGGTGTCCGGCGGGCAGGCCGGCGATCGTCTCGCGCAGTTGCCGGAGCGTGCCGCCGTCGGGGCGCGTCGTGACGCTCGAGACGGGATCGTCGGTCATGCCGAAGATGCCGTAGGGCCGGCGCGACGCCGCCCGCCACGCGGGCATATAAGCGTCGCCCTTGAACCCCGGGCTCGATCCATGCATCAGCAGGTCCGCTTCGTCCCACGCCGCCTGCAAACCGGGCGTCGTCGGCCGTCCGGCGCGGTCGAGTTCGCCCTCGACGATCTTCAATCGGGGAAACCGCTGCTGCAGGCTCTCGCGTGCCTCGGGGCTGATCGCCACGGGCCAGAGCGCGAACTCCGCCTCCGGAAAATGCCGTTCGAACAGCACCAGGGCACCCGGCGTATGCGCGATATCGCCGATATTGCCATGCTGCGCCGTTCCCGGCCGCAGCAGAATCCGCGGCGGCCGCCCGCGGACGGAGGCGCCAAACGCCAGGGACGACAGCGCGCCCGCGGCGGCGAACGTACTACTGTGGGCGAGGAAGCGGCGGCGATTCATGGTCTCACAATCAGGCAGGTTGGCCCACGGAACACACGGAGCACACGGAAAACCGGGCACCACCTTCCTTTCGTGTCTTCCGTGTGTTCCGTGGGCAATATCCTCAGAATCGTCCCTGGATCCCCGCCGTGATCTTCGGCTTGGTCGGACGCTGCTGGAACGGACGGTCCTCCGAGACGAAGTACGTCCGGAAGAGGTCTTCCGCGAAAAGATTCTCGATATTGAAGAAGTAGTTCAGGCGCGGCGTGACGGTGTACTTCACCTTCACCGTCGTGGCGGTCTTTGGCATATCGTACACCATGGCCGCCGGGTTCGCGGCAATGGTCACGAGCCGGGACGAACGCCAGTTCCACTGCCAGCGCAGGTAGAGGCCGCGGTAGAGATACGTTGCCGCGATGTTCGCGGTTTCCGGAATCAGGCCGGCGACCTGCGTCGTCGCCACCGACCCGCCATAGTCGCCGCGGGATTCGACCTTCGTGTAGTTCGCGTTCACACCCAGGCCGCGCAGCAGGCCGGGCAGGAAACGGAACTGCTGCTGGTAGCTCAGTTCGAAGCCGCGATACCGGGCGGCGCCACCGTTGGAGGTCGTGATGACGGAGAACCCGCCGTACTCGCCCTCGTAACCGTTGTTCGGGCCGAAGCCGATGACCTGGCTGCGGTCGGTGAAGATGAAATCGCTCAACTCCTTCAGGAAGACCCCGGCGGAGAACAACCCGATCGGCTCGAAGTAATACTCCACGCTGGCGTCGAAATTGTTCGAATACTGGGGCTTCAACGCCGGGTTGCTGACGGTCAGCGTCTCGGCCTGGTAGTTGGCGGACGAGTTCGGCATGATCTGGCCGAAATCGGGCCGGCCGATGCCGGTGGAGTAGCTGAGGCGGCCGACGAGACCGGTTCGGTCGGCGTACTTGAAATGCACGCCGGGGAAGACGTTCAGGTACTTGCCGGATGCGGTCGTCCGCCCGCCGTACTGCGCGAATGCGCGCCGCCGGGTTTCTTCGTCCGTCACCGGCCCGACCCACGCCGCCCGGCGCGCGACCTCCGCCGGCGTGAGCTCGACCAGCGGCCCCTCGCCGTCGGTCCGCGTCTCCTCGACCCGCAGGCCGCCGAGCACCGACACGCGGCCCAGTTGCACGCTCCCCATGACGTAGGCGCCGGCCACCGATTCCTTCACCTTCCGGTCGTTGATGAGCACCTGCATGTAGTGGTACGCCAGGTCGTCGGTCCACAGGCCCGGGTTGTCGCGCTGGTGCTGCGCGATCAGGTACGAATCGAGCATCGGCATCGTGGGCTCCTTTGACTTGCCGAGATAACTTGCGACGACCTCGCCGTAACCGGTGTTGCGCGCGAGGAACTGGTCGAGCCGGCCGATGTTGCCGGGCGTGTAGCGCCGGCTGCTGTGCGCCAGCTCGCGTTCATGCTGCCGGTAGTTGAAGCCGGTCTTGATGAAGGTGGGCGCCGGCAGGTTGAACGACTTCTTCAGGTTGAGCCGCGCGTTGAAGATGCCGTCCTGGCCGTTGCGGTGCGGCTGCGTCAGCGTCAGCCCGCTGTAGTTGTTCAGGTCGTAGATGCTCGGCCCGGCCGTCTGCGTGATCACCGGCATCGCCCGGTTTCCGCTGCGGTCGACGGTCCAGCCGAGATTGCGCAGGTTCGCCGTGACCGTGCCCTTCGGGATCTCGTCGTAGTGCCGGTTGAGCGGCGACGTATCGTAGTAGGTGTTCGAGTGCGAATAACTCGCCCCGTAATCGAGGTGCAGGCCGTTCCGGAACCGGTGCCGCACGGAGGGCTGCAGCACGAAGGTCCGGCCGGACTTGTCGTTCGTCGTGCTCGTGAGCGTGGCGAGCGAGTTGGTGCTCGTGAGCACCTCGGTGAACGTGTCGGTGAAGCCCGGCATGATCGTGCCCGTGCCGGTGCGGACGCCCTGGGCGTTGAACGTCGCGATCGCCTGCGACGTGGTCAGCGAGCGCTGCTGGATGTACGAGGCCTCCTGGAACCAGTTGTAGACCGTGTTGACCGTGATGATTGTCTCGTCGCTCAGCTTGTAATCGACCTTGAAGCCGGACGAGAGCCGCGTGCGCGGATTGCCCAGCACCTCGGGCCCGACCACGGAGTAAACGTAGCGCGGGGCGGTGAGCGTGAGCTGGTCGCGGATCGTGGTGCGCAGGTCGGAGCTCGGGTCGACGTGCCACGTACCCGTGAACAGGATACCGATGTTCCGCTTGGCGCCGATGACGTCCGAGTAGGTGAAGTTCAGCGACGGCCCGATGCCGTTGATCGGCTCCTTCAGCCTGCTGTCGGCGGGGGCGCGGCGGCCGGGCCGGTTGACGAGGCCGATCATGTACGAGAAGGAACGCGCGTCCGCGCGGTCGAAGGCGCTCTTCGAGATCATGTTCACGCTGCCGCCGATCGAATCGGCGTCCATGTCGGGCGTCGGCGCCTTCGTGACCTCGATCGTCTCGACCAGATTGAGCGAGGCCTGCTCGAACTCGAAGGCGCGCCCCGTGTTGGCCGAGGCCGAACTCGCGACGCGCTCGCCGTCCATGGTCACGGAGTTCAGGTCGGCGCCGATGCCGCGGATGGAAACCGTGCGCACCTCCATCGCGACGTAGTCGGCGGTGATGCCGGGCAGGTACTGGAGGAAATCACCCACGTTGCCGCCCGCGAGGTTGCCCAGGCTGTCGGTCGCGACGACGTTCTTCACGTTGACCGCGTCGCGCTGCTTGGTGATCGCCAGCGCATTGCCCTCGCGCACGCCTTCGACGGTGAAGGTCCCGAGGGTGTAAACGTCGGAGGTGAGCTTCACATCCCGGCGCACCGTCTCGCCGGCCGCCACGGGCACGCGTATCGTCTCGGCCGTGAGTCCGAGGTACGACACCGCGAGCTGCGCCTCGCCGGAGGGCACGCGGATCTCGTAGCGACCGTCGCGATCCGTGAGGGCCGCTGTTCCCGTTCCGACCACCTCCACGCGCGCGCCCTCGAGGAAGGCGGTGGTGGCGGCATTGCTGACGAAGCCGGTGACCGTGCCGGCGCCTTCGGCCGCGAACGCAGAGGTCGCCAACACAGCAAAGAGCGCGAATGCGGCCAGGAACGACCGACGGAGGAGGGTTTTCATGGTGGGGAGGGAATTGGCCGGAGCAGAGGTTTGAGACCGAATGGCGGGGCGCACGGACATCCAAGGGCCCGTGACCGCGGGCTGCACGCCATTGGCCGAAAAAAAGGTTGAGGAAGAATACCGCTCCATCGCGACCCAAATCTCCGTCCGCCCACGCGGAACTGCCCACGCGGCGGGGTGTCACGCGAAGCCGCGAAAAGCGCGCAGGGTCGCCGGCGCCGGGCGCGCAGGGTTTCCACGGATTCGCCGCCCCATGCTCAAGCGCGGATCCAACGTCGCGCGCCGACCACCCACGCCAGAAATGCTCCGCGCGCGTGAGGGCCCGTTCGCGCCCTTCGCGGCTTCGCGTGAACTCCTTCAGGAAAATTCCGCCCGCAGCATCCGCGCCGCCTCGGACTGGTGGCAGAGCTTGCGGTAGGCCTCGTCGATGCTCACGACCGCGCCCGAGCCCGGCGCGAAACCGCAGTCGGGATTCAGCGTGATCCGCTCCGGCGCCACGAACTCCGTGGCCTTCCGCACCCGCGCCGCGATGGTCGCGGCGGAGTCGATCTTTCCCGGCGTCACGTCCACGCACCCGAGCCCGATCTCAAAATCCTCCCGCAGTTCGCGAAACACCGCCATGTCGCCGGCCTGCGGCGCGGTGAATTCCATCGTGAGGTGGTGCACCCGCAGCCGGTTGAGGTCCTTGATGATCGGGCCGTATCCGCCGCAGTGACACGCCTCGCCCCGCGCGCGTCCGCCCGCGCGGCGACACAGGTGAACGGCGATCCTGATGCCCGGCACGCCGCTCACGACCTCGTTGATCATGTCGACGGCAAAAGCCGCCCCGGCATCGGGGTCGGCGTACTGCTTGCGGACCTCCGGGTCGACGAAGAGGCAGAGGTGCGGGTCGTCGATCTGCGCGATGTCCGCGCCGGCGTCGCGCACCAGCTCCAGCTCCCGCCGCAGGACGGGCACGCAGGCGCGCACGAAGTCATCCCGTTTAGGATACGCCCGGTCCGACTTGCCCGCCTGCCACATGCGCTCGCCGAGCAGCGCCGGCGAGGGGAGCGTGGACTTCACTTTCCGGGTCGTGAGCGACTTGAGCAGCTTCACTTCGCGCGCAATGAAGCCGGGCGTCTTGGGCGCGAGCCGGTCGGTCACGAGCGTGAACGGCCGGCCATCAGGCAGCGTCCCGAGCTCGAAACCGTGGGCGAGTTCGGCGATGACGCCGATGTAGGACTTCCGTCCCCACTCGCCGTCCGTGATCACGTCGAGTCCCGCGTGTTCCTGCAGCGCGACCGCGAACCGGATCGCCTGCTCCATCTCGTGCGCGTAGCGCTCCGGCGGGAGCGGCGGGCGGTCGTTGATCAGGTCGAGGACGAACGCGGGCCGCGGGAGCGAGCCGACGACGGACGTCGGGAAGAGAGGAAGGGTTGTCATGGAGGAAGAGAATCCGTTTCGAGCAGAGGATGCCCACGGAACACACGGATCACACGGAATCCGGAGGCTTCGTTTCCGTGTGATCCGTGTGTTCCGTGGGCCATCCAATCCCCTGTATTTTCCGCGTCATCCTGTGAGATATCCGGGGCTCAGCCTTTCGGCCAGAAGCGGCGTGCGAGTTCGAAGTCCTCCTGCGTGTCGACTTCCATGTACTGGCCCGGGGTGTCGGCATGGCCGAACGCGACGCCGGCTTCGATCATCTCCTGGAAGAGGAGAATCAGGTAGGCCTTCTCAAACACCGCCGCCTCGCGGAACGGTTTCCCCGCATGCGCGGCCTTCGCCCGCGCGAAGTGCGCGCGCAGGGTCGCCGCGCCGGCGGGCGTGAACTTCGCGATGCCCGTGTACTCGCCGTGCGCCTCGGCCGGAGGGATTCCGCGGTGCACGCGCGTCACCACGCCGTTCCGCACCGTGACCTTCTCGCCGTCGTCGGGCGGGTGCAGCGTCCGGTGCTGATAGCGCTCCAGCCACTGCGTATCGACGCTGAGGACGATGTCGCGCGGATCCTGCAGCACGCGCTGCACGACATCGCGGGTAAAGAGGATGTCGGAATAACAGCAGATGAATCCGTCCGCCATCTGATCCTCGGCGTGCATGAGCGAGAGCAGGATGTTGTTGTGCTCCCAATCCCGGTTGTGGCGGAACGTGAACTGCGGGTAGTCGCGCTTCACCTCGTCGATCTGGTAGCCGCCGATGAAGCAGATGTCCGTGACCCCCGCCCCGGCGAACGCCGCGAGCGCATGGTCGAGCAGCCGCCGCTCGTGCACCTCCGCATAGCACTTCGGCGTATCCGCCGTGGTGGGCATGAGGCGTCGGCCGCGACCGGCTCCGATGATGATGGCTTTCATGAAGGGAGTTGAGAGCTGAGAGTTGGGAGACGGACCAGACGGAAACAGGCTGAATCAGAACGTTGATGTCACTTCAGCTCGAAGATGGGTCTCTCAACTCTCAACTCTCATCTCTCAACTCAATTGTTCCTTCCTCCGCCCCGCATTCCAGAGCGCCGCGATCGCTACCGCGCTGCCGAAGGCGCAGGCGGCCCAGAAGCGCACGGCGAACTCCCAGCCGTGATCCTGCGCGATGTGGCCGGTGAGCTTGTCGCCGGCGGCGGCGCCCATGTAGCCCATGAAATTGACGAAGCCCGCCGCGGCCGCCGCCGTGCCGTCCCGGGCGAGATCGATCGGCAGCGTGCCAACGAGCAGCACCTGCGCCCCGAAGATGCAGAAACCGATCGCAAAGAGGATCGCGACCGACGGCAGGAGCCCCAGGTGGATCACGGTATCGTACGCGAGCCCGAGCCCGCCCAGCACCACCAGCAACCCGCAGATCACCGGCACCCGCCGGCCGGCGAAGAAGCGGTCCGTCGCCCAGCCCGACCAGTAGGCGCCCGCGATCCCGCCGAACGGCAGCACCGCGTACTTGAACGCGGCGAGACTCACGCTGTCGTTGCGCACCTCCTTCAGGTGCGTCACGCCCCAGTCGGTGAAACCATAGCGGCAGGCGTCGAGCAGGCATAGCGCCAGCGCCACGAGCCAGAGGGCCGGATTGCCGGGCGTGAGGCCGAGTTCTCGCGCCACGACCGTGCGGGCGCCCCGGCCGGCGAGGTATCCACCCGGCGGTGACCGCGACTCCTGTCCCCGGGTGCGTCCTCGAGCAGGAACCACATGTGCACCGCGCTCGCCGCCACCAGCACCGCCGGCACGTACAGCGCCCCGCGCCAGCCGAACATCTGTGCCGCCCAGCCCGCAACGACGAACGTCAGCGCCCCGCAGAGCTGGTAGCCGGTGCCGATGATCCCGATCGCGCGTCCCCGCTGCAGCGGGGGAAACCAGTTCGCCGCCGCCCGCATCGTCGGCGGCCAGCCCAGGGCCTGCACGTAGCCATTGCACGCCCAGACGAAGGTCAGGAAGTAGAGCGCAGTCGCCCAGCCGAACACGACGTTGAGCGCCGCCGACGCGAGCATCCCGAGCGCCAGCAGCCGGCGCGGCGACCCGCGTTCCGCGAGCTGGCCGTTGATGAACTGCCCGACGCCATACGCCAGCTTGAGTGACATCAGCACGGTGCCGAGTTCGGCCTTCGTGTAGCCGAGCTCCGCCTGGATGCCCGGCAGCGCGACGCCGAGGTTGTTGCGGCAAAAATAGAATGACCCGTAGGTCAGCCAGAGCACCCACAGTACGCGGCGCTGGTCGACGGAAAAGGAGGCAGGCGGGTAAGGGGTGGTCGCCGCGGGCACGCGCCGGTCAGCAAAGGGCGAGTCATTCTGGCGTCAAACTTTCACCGCGGTCAATCCGCTCGGGCCCCTTCCGCCTCACGGTTATCGCCGCTCCCCCGGCTCGGGCCAGGCGAGATGCCGGTGCAGGAAGCGATATGTACCGACGCCGTGGATCGTGTGCGGGCCGTCGAAGTACTCGATCTCGGTCCGGTCGGCGAGGCCGAGCTTGTTGTAGAGGCGGTTCACCTTGGCGTACTCGTACGCGACGGTCTCGTCGATCGCCACGGCGTCATTGTGGCCGCGCTCCACCATGAAAGGCCGGGGAACCATCAACGCCGCCAGCTCCGCGTAGCCGAAGTAAAGTCCCATCCGAAACTCCGGGCGCTCGTAAGCCTCGTTGAAGATATAAGCCTTCAGCGTCTGCGTCGTCGCGTTCTTCCACGTCCACTCGTTGAAATCGCCCGAGCAGATCGCCAGCGCGTACCGCTCGAGCAGCACCGGCACGCGCATCGCCGTCTGGCCGCCATACGAGAGGCCGTAGAAGCCGATGCGTTTCGGATCCACCTCGGGCCGGCCCGACAGGAAGTCGAGCAGGCGCTCGTGCTGCGCGAGAATGATCGCAAAGATGGTCTTCCCGATCGGCTGCGCCTTCCGCTGCAGCACACGCGAGGGATCGTCGCCGCGATAGGGATTGTGCGGGACGAATACGATGAAGCCGCGCTCGACCAGGCGCACCGCGTAGGCCTTGTACGTCTCGTACGCGCGCGCGCTCACGTCCTCGTTGATCAGGTCCGCGGGCAGGCCGCGCACGCCGTGCTGCGTCACGACGACCGGCCGACGCTCACCGGGTTTCAGGTCCTTGGGCAGGAGCAGATAGCCCCACGCGAAAACCTCGGGCAGCACGTCGAGCACGACCTCGTAACCCTTCCACGCCGGTCGGTCGTGGATCAGTCGCGTGCGCGGGTTCAGCGGCCGGTTATCCATCGGGAACCGGCCGATGCGTTCATCCCACGCCGCCGTCCGATACGGCCGCATCGCGTCGTGCCACGCCGCGGGCGTCGTCGGCTTCACGTTCCGCCAGAGAAACGCCTCGCGGGCGTCCGCGGCGAAGGCGATCTGCCGCTGCGTGTAACGCTCCATGCCGCGGACCACGCGCTCCTGCCGCGCCGCCGGGTCGAAGCTCGGGCGTCGCTCTACCGGCGCCGTTCCCGGCGGGCGCACGGCGCCGCTCCCGACGCCCAGGCTGCGCAGGAACGCGCGCAGGGTTTCGTCCGCCAGCGGTCCGACCTCGGTCCCACCCGCACCCGCATGCAACTGCACCGCCGCGGCGTGGGGACCGGCGGCCCGGCGCGCGCGCTCGACCTCAGCCTGCACATCCGCGAACCGGATCGGGTCCAGCCGGCCGGGGGCCGCTCCCGCGCGCCCGGGCTGGCGACGGGGCGGGCCCTCGCTCACCGGCGCGGCGGCATGCTCGAGGTGCAATGCCCGCGGCACGACCAGGCGCGCGAGGTTGGCGTCGCCGAACTCGTTCAGTACCCCGAAGAGGTTCCGGTAGATCGGCTCCTGCCAGAGGCGCTCGCGCGGCGCGAAGTAGCCGCTGACGAGCGTCGCGTCGATGCGCCGGTCGACGGCCGCGCTGTGCAACGCCAGCAGTCCGCCCTCGCCCCAGCCGGCCACGCCGACGCGCACGGCGCCCTCGCGATTGCGCCGCTCGAACCAGTCCACCGCGGCGAGGATCTTCTGGATCTCGTAGCCGATCACATGCCGGCCGAGCACGAAGGACTGCCGGTAGATCCACTCGCGGTGCGGATGGTTGGTGAAGCGCTCGAGCACCGGATTGCCGGAGAAACGGTCGCTGCGATCGGCCAGCGTCGGAATCAGCACCTCGCAGCCGTTCTCGGCCAGCCGGCGGGCGTAGTGACGTTCTGGAGACAGGCCGGGCGCCAGGCCGGCGATGAGTTCGGGCGTCTGGTCCGCGTCCGGAACGACGACGACCCGCGCCACGATCGAACCATTCCTGGGCCGGAGCAGGAGCCCCTCGGCTTCGAGCCCGTCCAGCACCGGCCAGCGCACGGCGTGCGCGGTGAAACGATCCGTTTCCGCCACGAGCGCCGGCACCGCCACGCTGGCGACGAACTCGACCTCGACCTCCGGCACGCGCGGATCGATGAGCCCCAACATCTGCGTGAGGCGGTCGCGGTTGGGCTGGACCGACCGCTCGTAGGCGGCGCGGTCGCCGGAGAGATCCGGCCGCCAGAACGACTCACGGCGCGCGACGGCGCGCCCGGTCTCCGCGTCCAGGAAGCGGTCGATGCCGGCGATCATCTGGGCGGAGAGATCGCCCGGCTGGGTGAGCGGCTCCGTGCCCGGCAGCGGCGCCTGGGCGTGGAGGGAGGCGGCGAAGGCGAGCAGTCCGGCGAGGAGTACGATCTTCCCCGGGAGCGGGGGCGCCCCCCTCCCCCCCGT
>JAEUHA010000621.1 GCA_016793535.1 Opitutaceae bacterium
CATATCCGCCGATGCCGCGGTTGTCCTCAAAGTAGCGGTTCGTGTTCGACACGATGCCCCGCGTAACCGTGCGCGTGAGCCCATGCGGTGTACCCACCGCATACACCACCTGGCCGGGAAACAGCTTCCGGCTGTCGCCAAACTGGGCGTGGGTCAGCTTGAGCCCGCGCTTCTTCACTTCGGCCATGTCGACCCTCAGCACCGCGAGATCCGTCCAGTGATCCCAGCCGACCAGTTTCGCGCTGACGCGCTCGAGATTCGACAGGGTGATGTTGATTTCGATCGCCCGCGGACTGACCACGTGGGCGTTGGTGAGCACGATGCCTTCGGCGGAGAGAATCACCCCCGAGCCGATGCTCGCCGTGTAGCGCCGCGTGCCCGCCTCGAACGCGATCTCCCGCACGTCGATGCGCACCACCGCCTCGAGCAGCCGGTTGAATCCCCGGCTCATCCCGGCGGCCGACGCGGCCGGCGGGGCGAGCAGGAAGGCGCAGGGGGCAAACAGAAGGACGAGCCAGCGCCACGTGAAACGGCGTCCGGTTCCATCCTTCCTGCTCCCTGTTCCAGCGCGCAGCGCAAGCATTGACCGGGCGGAGAAAGGTTTCACAGTGGCGGGTTCACACGATGGCTACCAAGTGCATTGACTACAACTTCCATGAGATTGAGCCGCACTGGCAATCATTCTGGGAGAACCATGGTTCGTTTCGCGCCTCGAACAACTCTCCGCAGCCGAAATTCTACGTGCTCGACATGTTTCCGTATCCGTCGGGCGCCGGGCTGCACATCGGCCATCCGGAAGGCTACACGGCGACCGACATTCTCGCGCGCTACAAGCGGGCCCGCGGTTTCAATGTCCTGCATCCGATCGGCTGGGACGCGTTCGGCCTGCCGGCCGAGCAGCATGCGGTGAAGACGGGTACGCACCCCGCTTCGAACACGCAGAACAACATCGTCAACTTCAAGCGCCAGATCAAGGCGCTCGGCTTCTCCTACGACTGGGAGCGCGAGATCGACACCACGGATCCGAAGTACTTCCGCTGGACCCAGTGGATCTTCCTGCAGCTTTTCCGCCGTGGTCTCGCCTACGTCGACGAGCGCCCGGTCTGGTGGTGCCCCGAGTTGCGCACCGTGCTCGCCAACGAGGAAGTGATCGACGGCCGGAGCGAAGTCGGCGGATTTCCCGTCGAGCGCCGCAATCTGCGCCAGTGGGTGCTGCGCATCACGGCCTACGCCGAGCGGCTGCTGGCCGACCTCAAGGACGTCGACTGGCCTGAATCCACGAAACGGATGCAGGAAGCCTGGATCGGCCGCAGCGAGGGCGCCGAGATCCTGTTCGAGCTGGAGAACAAGGCCCTCGGTCCGCTCAAGATCTTCACCACGCGGCCGGACACGCTCTTCGGCTGCACCTACATGGTGCTCGCCCCGGAGCATCCGCTCGTCGACGCGCTGACGACGCCCGAGCACCGGGCCGAAGTCGACGCCTACCGCAAGAAGGCCGCCGCCAAGAGCGACCTCGAGCGCACGGATCTCGCCAAGGACAAATCGGGCGTCTTCAGCGGCGCCTACGCGCTCAATCCCGTCAACGGCCAGCGCGTGCCCATCTGGGTCGCGGACTACGTGGTCATGGGCTACGGCACCGGCGCGATCATGGCGGTGCCGGCGCACGACGAACGCGACTTTGAGTTCGCGACGCAGTTCAAGCTGCCGATCGTCCAGGTCATCGACAGCGGCGCCGCGGAAACAAAGCTGCCCCACGTCGGCGACGGCAGCCTGGTCAATTCGGGCCCGTATAACGGCCTGCCCTGGCCCGAGGCGAAACGCCGGATCACCGCCGATCTGGCCGGCCGCAGCGTCGGTCGGGCCACGGTCAACTACAAGCTTCGCGACTGGCTCTTCTCGCGCCAGCGCTACTGGGGCGAACCGTTCCCGATCGTCTGGGTGAGCGCCGACGACTATGCGAAGGCGAAAGCTCAGCGCGGCGCCGACCTGCCGCCGGAGCCGGTGACATTCGCCCAGGATGGCGTGGTGCACTACGCGCTGCCGCTTCCCGCGGGAGCGCTGCCGCTGGAGCTGCCGGAAGTGCAATCGTACCTGCCGAGCGGCACCGGCGAAAGTCCGCTCGCCAACGAAACCGCCTGGCTCGAGATCTGGTTCAACGTCACCACCGGCGCGGCCGTCCCCGCGTCGGCTCCCACCCCCGCCGGCGCCGGCTGGGTGCGTGGCCGCCGGGAAACAAATACGATGCCGCAGTGGGCGGGCTCGTGCTGGTACTACCTGCGCTTCCTCGATCCGCAGAACGCCGGCGCTCTCGCCTCTCCCGAGGCCCTCCGTTACTGGGGCACGCCCGACCTGTACGTCGGCGGCGCGGAGCACGCCGTGCTCCACCTGCTCTACGCGCGCTTCTGGCACAAGGTGCTGTTCGATCTGGGCGTCGTGCCGCAGAGCGAGCCGTTCAAGAAGCTGTTTCACCAGGGCATCATTCTCGGTGAAGACGGGGAAAAGATGTCCAAGAGCCGGGGCAACGTGGTGAGTCCCGACACGATCATCCAGTCGCACGGCGCCGACACGCTGCGGCTGTACCTGATGTTCCTCGGCCCGCTTGAGGCGATGAAGCCGTGGAACCCCCGCGGCATCGAGGGCGTGCACCGCTTCCTCCAGAAAGTGTGGCGCGAACTGATCGGCGCCGACGGCAACGTGAACGCGAAGGTCTCCGCCGCCGCTGCGGATCCCGCCGAGCTGACCAAGCTGCTGCACGAAACCATCAAGAAAGTCGGCGAGGACATCGAGGGGCTGCGTTTCAACACCGCGATCTCGCAAATGATGATCTTCGCGAACGCGCTGCAGAAGGCGTCCGCGGTGAACCTCGCGACCGCCCGGGCGTTCCTGCAACTGCTCGCACCCTTTTCGCCGCACGTCGCCGAGGAACTGTGGAGCCGGCTCGGCGGCACCGGCTCGGTCATGGCGGCCGCGTGGCCGGCCTACGACGCCGCACGCCTGACCGCGACCGAGTTGAAGCTCGTGTTCCAGGTCAACGGCAAGCACCGCGGCGACCAGCTCGTGCCCGTCGGCACCACGCAGGACGTGGCGCTGGAGTTCGCCCGCGCCAATCCCAAGGTCGCTCCGCACCTCGACGGCAAGGCGGTGAAGCGCGTGATCTACGTGCCGGGCAAGATCCTCAACATCGTCGTGGAATAGCGGATACTGCGCCGCCCGCCATGCCGCTCTCCGCGTTCCTCCCCGCCGGTTACGACGCGCGCCGGCCGCTCGTCCTGATCGCGGGCCAGGGCGTCTATCCGATCCTCGCCGCCGCCGCCGCGCGCGCCGCCGGCGTGCCCGTGCGCCTCGTGGCCTTCGAGGAGGAAACCCGGCCGGAGCTCGTCGCATCCTTTGCCCGCGAACACCACCGCGTCCTCAAGGTGGGCCAGCTCGGGAAGATGCTCGACTCCCTGCGCGAGTTCGACGCCGGGTACGCGCTCATGGCGGGCCAGATCACGCCGCGCCGCCTGTTCAAGGGCCTGCATCCCGATTTCAAGGCGACCCGCATCCTGCTCAGCCTGAAGCGCCGCAATGCCGAGACGATCTTCGGTGCCATCGCGCGTGAAATCGAGGAGCTCGGCGTCACGCTGCTCGACGCCCGCTCCTTCCTCGACGACCAGCTCGCCTCCGCTGGCTGCATGACGGGGCGGAAGTTTCCGATCGAACCCGACTACGTCGACCACGGCATCCAGATCGCCCGGGAATGCGCCCGCCTCGACATCGGTCAGGGCTGCGTCGTCCGCAAGGGCACGGTGCTCGCCGTCGAGGCCTTCGAGGGCACCGACGAAATGCTCCGGCGCGCCGGCGGCTTCAAGACGGACGAGGCGCTGTTCGTGAAAACGGTCAAGACCCGCCAGGACTGGCGCTTTGACGTCCCCTGCTTCGGCCTGCGCACACTCGAGACGATGCGGGAAGCCCGGATCGCCGCCGCCGCCCTCGAGGCGGGCAAGGTGATTCTCCTGGAGAAGCCCGCCGTCCTCGAACAGGCCCGCGCCTGGGGCATCAGCCTGCTGGGCTTCGCCTAGGGGAACTTGAGAGTTGAGCGTTGAGCGTTGAGAGTGAATCGGCCGAAAGGGTTCAGAGCTCCGCGGATGTAGGAACCGCGTTTCTACCGGTTCGTTCTCTCCACTCTCAGCTCTCAACTCTCAACCCTTCCGCGAAGCCCCTCCCCGCTTGCACGGCACGGCGGATCGGTCCACTGTGCGGAACTGCCATGCAAAACGACGTCGTCCTCGTCACCATCAAGGGTGTGATGCCCACCGCGAACGGCTGTGCCGTTTTCCTGGGCAACGACGACAAGACGTTCGTCATCTACGTGGATCACTTCGTGGGCAACGCGATCCAGATGACGATCAACGGCGTGAAGAAGGACCGGCCGCTCACCCACGACCTGATCGGGAGCCTGCTGCTTGGGCTCGGGGCGCAACTGGATCACGTCGTGGTCAACGACGCGCGCGAAGGCACGTTTTTCGCCCGCATCCTGCTCCACATGGAGAACGAGCTGGGCAAGAAGATCGTGGAGCTCGACGCCCGCCCAAGTGACTCGATCGTGCTCGCACTCCAGCACAAGCGTCCGATCCATGTCGCCCGGGCGGTGTTCGACTCCGTCGAGGACATGACCGAGATCCTCGAGCGCGTGCTGAAGCAGCAGTCCGAGCAGTCCGACGAGGACGACGAGAAGTCCTGAGCGGCACGCATGCGTCCCGTTTCGCGTCCTCCCCTGCCCGCCGGCCAGCAGCCCGGCGGGCCCCTGACCGCACTGGCGCCGATGCAGGACGTCACGGACCTCGCGTTCATGCACGTCGTGGCGCACTACGGCGCGCCCGACTATTTCTTCACCGAGTTTCTCCGCGTTCACGCCCAGTCGCGGCCGGAAAAGCACATCCTCCGCTCCATCGACGAGAACGCGACCGGCCGCCCCGTTTTTGCCCAGGTGATCGGCGAGGATCTCGGCCACCTCACGCGCACCGTCGACGAACTCCTGCGCCATCCGATCGCCGGCATCGATCTCAACCTCGGCTGCCCCGCGCCCAAGGTGTACAAGAAGAACGTCGGCGGCGGCCTCCTGCGCGAGCCGGACAAGGTCGCCGGCATCCTCGCCCGGCTGCGGGCCGCCGTGCCCGGCCTCTTCACCGTGAAGATGCGCATCGGCTTTGAGGATACGACCCACTTCGACCGGCTGCTCGACCTGGTGAATGCGCACGACGTCGACCTGCTGAGCGTCCACGGCCGCACGGTGAAGGAAATGTACCGCAGCGAGGTGCACTATGATTTCATCGCCCATGCCGTGACGCGCTCACGCTGCCCGGTGCTGGCCAACGGCAACGTCACCTCCGCGCCACGCGCCGCCGCCGTGCTCGCCCAAACGCGCGCGGCCGGGGTCATGATCGGACGCCACGCCATCCGGAATCCGTGGATCTTCCGCCAGTGCCGCGAGCAGTTCAGCGGGCGCCCCGTCACCCGCATCACGCTGGCCGACGTGCGGGAATACGTGGAACGCCTCTTCCTCGCCACGCGTCCGCCCGAGCTGCCCGAGCGGCTGCACGTCAATAAAATGAAGAAGTACCTGAACTTCGTCGGCCAGAGCGTGGACGCCGACGGGGCCTTCCGTCACGCCATGCGGCGGACCGCATCGGCGGCGGACCTCTTCGCCGTC
>JAEUHA010000634.1 GCA_016793535.1 Opitutaceae bacterium
GGACGAGGGCGTCCGCGCTCCCAGGAAAAACCAACCCCATGGAAAATCCCACTCCTCCCTCCCCGCTGCGTTACGCCTGGTTCGTCGTCGCGCTGCTGGTTCCGGTCGCGATGCTCAACTATCTCGACCGGCAGATGCTCGCCACGATGAAGTCGTCGATGGTCGGCGACATTCCGACCATCGCGAACCGCGCCGACTGGGGGCTGGTGCTGGGCTGCTTCAAGTGGACGTACGCCATCCTGAGTCCGTTCGGCGGCTACATCGCGGACCGGTTCAGCCGGCGCTGGGTCATCTGCGGCAGCCTGTTCGTCTGGTCGCTGGTCACCTGGTGGACCGGGCACGTCACGACGTTCAACGAGTTGATGATGGCGCGCGCGCTGATGGGGATCAGCGAAGCCTTCTATATTCCCGCGGCGCTCGCGCTCATCACGGAGTATCACGTGGGCCACACCCGTTCGCGCGCGGTCGGCGTGCACCAGACCGGCATCTACCTGGGTCAGATCATGGGTGGATTTGCGGGTTACGTCGCGGATTCGCCGGACCACGGCTGGCGCTGGATGTTCACGACCTGCGGCATGCTCGGCGCGGCTTATGCGATTCCGCTGCTCGTCGCGATGCGCGACCCCGTGAAGGTCGTCGCGCCCGCGCCCGCCCCGGATGCACCGCCGAAGCTCGGCGTCGTGCGCGGCCTGCTGGGCAACCGTAATTTCATCCTGCTCGTGCTGTACTTCACGCTGCCGGCGATCGCGGGCTGGGTGGTGCGCGACTGGATGCCGGACATCCTGCGGGAAAAGTTCAACCTCGGGCAGGGCAAGGCCGGCGTCAGCGCGATCCTCTATGTCCAGATCGCCTCCCTCGTCGGCGCCGTGATCGGCGGCACGCTCGCCGACCGCTGGATGCGGCACAATCCGCGCGGGCGCATTTATGCCAGCGCGATCGGCATGACGCTTTTCCTGCCCGCGCTCTTCAGCGTCGGCAACGCCGGCACGCTGACGGTCGCGATCATCGGGTTGTGCGTCTTCGGGCTCGGCTGGGGTTTCTTCGACTGCAACAACATGCCGATCCTCTGCCAGATCGCGCGGCCGGAGTGGCGGGCGACCGGTTACGGCATCATGAACCTCGTCAGCATCAGCTGCGGCGGGTTCGGTGACTGGGCCTTCGGGGCGCTGCGCGACCGGCACGTGCCGCTCAACCTGATCTTCGGCGTCTTCGCCGGCGTGGCACTGCTTTCCGTCGCCATCGTCCTCTTGATCAAACCCCGCAGCGAAGCCGAACTCTCACGGTAGAAGCCTGGGAGCGCGGACGCCCTCGTCCGCATCTAGATCCTGGCGGCCGGGGACGGCCGCGCTCCCAGGGGCGACAAGTCGATCCCCGGCACCGAACGCTACCTTTTCACCCATCTTGCTCCCTTATTCCTCTCCGGCTTTCCTATGGGCCGAGGACTGTCTTGAGTGACGGTCAAACCCTTCGCCTCCGGGCGCCCTTTCCATGTTCACCCCGACTCGCTTCGTTCCGTCCTTTCGCCTGTCCGCCTGCCGCGGTCTCGCGGCCGCGTTTGTCCTGTTGTGTGTCGCCGTCGCTGGTGCCTTCGCCCAGGGCACCGTCTCGGGTCGCGTGTCCAACGCGACCACCGGCGCCAACCTCGAGGGCGCCGAGGTCTCGATCCCCGCGCTGGGACGTTCGACGCTCACCGATCGTGACGGCTCGTTCACGCTGACGGGCATCCCGGCGGGCGAACAGAACCTCCGCATCTTCTACACCGGCCTCGACCTCGACACCCGGCGGGTGGTGGTGCGCTCCGGCGAGCGCGTCGAGGCCAATGTGGCGCTGGCGTCCGCTGGTATCCAGCGACTGGAGGCGTTCACCGTCTCGAGTTCGCGCGAAGGCGAGGCCGCGTCGATCACGCGCCAGCGCACGGCGGCCAATGTCGTCAACGTGGTCTCGACCGACGCCTTCGGCAGCGTGGCCGACGGCAACATCGGCAACCTCATGGTCCGCCTGCCGGGCGTCGCCGGCGAATTCGAGAACGGCGAGGTCGTCGGCATCAAGATCCGCGGCACCCCGGTCGAGTTCAGCGCCCTGAACGTCGACGGCGTGCGTTCGACCGGTGCGTTCTCGGGCTTCAACACCCAGGGCGACCGCGGCGCGCAGAGCGACCAGATCCCGGCCGAGTTCATCAAGGAGGTGCAGGTCACCAAGGCGCCGACGCCCGACCAGATGGCCGACTCGATCGGCGGATCGACCAACCTGATCACCAAGTCGGCCCTCGACTTCAAGGAGAGCGTCCTGACCTACCGCGTCGGCGCCAACTACAACACGCATCGCGACGATCTCGGCAATTTCACGCCCAACGCCGCGATGACCTGGCTCACCCGGGTCGGCCCGAACCGCAGCATCGGCCTCGCGCTCTCGCTCAGCTACACCGACACCGAGGCGCCGCGCGACCGCGTGCAGGTGCAGCGCGCCGAGGCCGACGGCCGCACCACCCAGGCCCGCACGCTGACCAACATCAACCAGCGCATCCGCGGCGGCGCCGGCCTGAAGTTCGACTACCGGCTCACCGACCGCACGAGCGTGTATCTGAAATTCCAGCACAACTACTATTTCTTCGACAGCAACCGCCTCGTCTACGCCGCCTCCGACAGCGCCACCCGCCGCGTGGCCGACTACAGCGTCGTCAGCCGGGCCCAGATCAACGCCGGCACGCAGCCGCGCACCACGGCCAACCTGACCGCGAGCGTGGCGCCGGGGTTCACGGACAGCTTCACCGAGATGCTGCACGCGAGCTGGTCGTTCGACGGCGACAACAACGAGAAGACCGGCCGGCAGTACCTGGTGGACGCCGGCGGCGCGACGAAGCTCGGCGGCGACCAGGAGCTGCGTTACCAGGCGTCGTTCGCACCCTCGAATTTCAAGAGCAACCTGCGCACGTTCCTCATGACGTACCAGGCGCCGATCGGCATGTCGATCGACACCACCGCCAACCGGTCGCGGCCGATTTTTCGCCAGACGTACGGGCCGAGCATTCTTTTCGGCCAGACCAACTTCGACCTCTACCGCGCGCAGATGCAGCAGCAGCCGGAGACCGGCGAGGAAGAGGTGTTCAATGCGAAGCTCGACTACCTCAAGCAGATCAAGGACGCGACCAATCCGGCCGAGCTGAAGGCCGGCGCCGCGTGGCGGCAGCAGTATCGCAATCTGGTCGTGGGCCGGCCCAACTGGAACTACACCGGCGCCGATGGCGTCGCCGGCAACGCGGACGACCAGCTCGGGTTGCTCATGCTTCCCGCCCGCGCTTACACCGTGTTCAACAATGGCGGCGTCTGGCAGGACCTGCCGGCGGTCGATTTCCCCAAGGCGTGGAACCTGTTCAACGCGCGCCCGGAGACGTTCCGCCCAATCGGCACCTCGGTGACCGCGCCGCCGACGTACAGTGAAATCACCGAGGACGTGCTCGCGGCCTACGTCCAGGGGCGGATCCAGTTCGGCAAGCTGAACGTGCTGGGTGGCGTCCGGTTCGAACGGACCGAGATCGAGGGCATCGGCACCTACACCGACGTGCGGCGTCCGGTCGGAGCGCGGGCGTCGCGCGAGGGCAGTTACGATGACTGGTTCCCGAGCCTGCACCTGCGCTACGATTTCACGCGTCAGCTCGTCGCCCGCGCCAGCTACTCGACCGGCGCCGCCCGGCCGAACATGTCGGATCTCTATCCGGCGACCACCGTCTCCTACAACGCCGCGACCGGCCTCGGCACGGTCACGCAGGCCAACCTCGCGCTGAAGCCGCAGACGGCCGAGAACTACGACCTCTCCCTCGAGTACTACCTCGAGCCCGCCGGCGTGATTTCGGTCGGGTTCTTCCGGAAGGACATCAAGGCCTTTCTCTCGCGCACGACCGACGACATCGATCCGGGGCCGAACAATGGCTTCGACGGCGAATACGCGGGCTTCGTGCTCAACACCACGACCAACCAGGGCAACGCGAAGGTCGAAGGGTGGGAGATCAACTACAACCAGCGGCTCGTGATGCTGCCGAAGCCGTTCAACGGCCTCGGGGTCTTCGGCAACTACACCTACCTCGAGACCAAGGGCACGTACCGCGAGGGCGCGGCCGAGCTCGCCGGGTTCGTGCCGCGGGCGGCCAACCTCGGCGCCTCCTTCCGCTGGCGGGGCATCGAGGCCCGCGTCGCCTGGCGCTACACCGGCGACCAACTGCGCAGCTACAACGCGAACGTGTTTGCGCAGGCCCGGTTCCGGCCGGTCGAGACGATCGACATCAACCTGCTGTACCAGTACAGCCAGCGCTTCGGATTCTTCTTCGACATCATCAACCTCAAGGACAAGTGGCCGGAGAACTACTCGGGCCGCGATCGCGGCCGCATCACCTTCGCCGACAGCTATGGCACGCGGTACAACATGGGTGTGAGCGGGCGGTTCTGAGGGTGCCGTGAGTCCGTCGAGTGCATGACGCCGGAACGTGCCGCTCGATCGAGTTGTAGGCGGGGTGCCCTCACCCCCCGCCGGACGGAAACGCGGCCGGCATCCCGCGGGGTGAGGGCACCCCGCCCACATCCCCGGCTCGAATTCGCTTTGTTCATGGTCGCGGCGGTCGTGACCGCATGCCTTCCCGCCGCCGAGCACCGCGTCCAGCCCA
>JAEUHA010000638.1 GCA_016793535.1 Opitutaceae bacterium
TGTACTACAATCTCTTCGGCGAGCGCCTCGCGCAGGTGAGCCCGCCGGGCACGCCCAACGTGTTCGAGCAGCCGGCGCCGACGCTCGACGTGATCTGGAGCCAGCGGCTGCGCGAGCACTGGAAACTCTCCCTCTCGGCCAAGAACCTCTTGGATCGCGCCGCCGAGGAGACCTACACGTATCGCGGCCAGGACTACGTGCGCTCCTCCCACCGCCGCGGCGTCACGACGTCGCTCGGGCTGACGTACTCCTACTGAGCGCGAATCGATTCTCCCTTCCGTTCCAACCACAGAAAACGACCTGATGAAATCCCGGTTCCTCCCTCTGCTCGCGGCCCTCGCCGCGCCGTGCGCGCTCTTCGCCGCCGACGTCGCCGTCAACGGCAACATCACGTCCAGCCGCACCTGGACCAAGAACAACACTTACATCATCGACGGGCGTGTCTTCGTGACCGACGGCGTGACGCTGACGATCGAGGCCGGCACGGTGATCAAGGGCAAGGTGCGGGCCGCGCAGGACGCGTCGGCCCTCGTCATCGCCCGCGGCGGCAAGATCAACGCCAGCGGCACCGCGCAGGAGCCGATCATCTTCACGGCCGAGGCGGACAACCTGAACGGCAATCTCGGCCAGAGCGACCGCGGCCTCTGGGGCGGCGTAGTCCTGCTGGGCCGGGCGCGCACCAACACCGCGTCGGGCCAGGGCAATATCGAGGGCATCCCGACCACCGAGCCGCTCGGCCTCTACGGTGGCACGAACGACGCCGATGATTCCGGCGTGATGCGCTACGTCTCGATCCGGCACGCCGGCTCGCTGCTCGGCCCCAACAACGAACTCAACGGCCTCACCATGGGCGCGGTCGGCTCGGGCACGACGATCGAGTACATCGAAGTGTTCGCGAACGCCGATGACGGTTTCGAGTGGTTCGGCGGCACCGTGAACTGCAAGTACCTCGTCAGCGCGTTCAACGACGACGATGCGTTCGACTGGGACGAAGGTTACCGCGGCAAGCTGCAGTTTCTCTTCACGATCCAGGATCCGTCGGTCGGCAACCACGCGTTCGAGTCCGACGGCGGCACCACGCCCGAGGACGGGACGCCGTACGCGATGCCGACGATCTACAATTACACCGCGATCGGCTCGGGCGCGACGGCGACGAACTCGAACAGCATCGGACCCATCTTCCGCGACAACACCGGCGGCAAGGTCTTCAACTCGATCTTCCACGACTTCCGCGGCTATGCCTGGCGCATCGAGACGGAGAGCGCGCAGGCGCAGGACAGCGCGAAGCGCCTCGCGGCGGGCGACATCGTGATTGCGAGCAATCTCTTCGGCACTTTTGGCGCGGGCACGACTGACGCGCAGCTCTTCCTCAGTCCGAACGCCACGGCGGGTGGTCCGGCGCCGGCGTCGAATTACACGGCCGAGCACATCCGGGCCGCGCTGCAGAGCAATCGCGTCAACACCGACCCGCAGTTTGTCGCCATCGACCGCACCCGCGGCGGCCTGCTCGATCCGCGGCTCCGCCCCGGCAGTCCCGCCCTCCAGCTTGCGGCGACGGCGCCGAACGACGGCTTCTTCACCCCGGCCAGTTACCTCGGCGCCTTCACGACCTCGGGCAACTGGGCGTATGCCTGGACGAAGCTTGGCCGCGACGGCTATTTCTCGCCGGCGAGCGCCCTCAGCGACACGGGTGGCGGCACGACGGTGGTGGTGAACAGCGGCTCGACCAGCCGGCTCAGCAACCTCGCCACGCGCCTCACGCTGCCCGCGGCCGGCAGCATCGCCTTCCCCGGCTTCTTCATCAATGGTTCGCAGTCGCAGACGGTGATGATCCGCGCGGTCGGCCCCGGGCTGACGCCGCTGGGGGTGGCCAACGTGGTCGCGGATCCGATCATCGAGCTCTACTCGGGTGCGAACAAGATCGCCGAGAACGACGACTGGTCCGGGACGCAGGCGGTGCAGCTCGCCGCGCAGGTCGGAGCCTTCGCCCTGGCCGCCGGCAGCCGTGACGCCGTGCTGCTCGCGACCCTGCCCCCCGGCGCTTACACCCTGCAGGTCCGCGGCAAGACGGGCGGCGGCGAGGTGATCGTCGAGGTGTACGAAGTCGACTGAGCGTCGCGGAGTTCACCTCCCCTGGGAGCGCGGACGCCCTCGTCCGCTTCCTCAAGCTTTGCGGCCGGGGACGGCCGCGCTCCCAGGACCAACGAGCACGGGGTCTGCCTGTTACATGTTAGCGCCGAGCTAACATGTAACAGGCAGACCCCTTTTCCTTCCGCAATTTCGACCGACGCGGACGAGGGCGTCCGCGCTCCCAGGCTCAGGCCACCAGGTACTTTGCCTTCGCCGGCACCTGGACGATCTCCCGCCCGGGCAGGATGCACGCGGTGAGCGCGCCGCCCTGCACGCAGGCGGTGTCGATGCCAAGCGACCAGCGCGTGGCCACGGGCTCGCGGCGCGGCGTGTGGCCGTAAATGACGAAGGGCGGACCGCTCCAGAGCTCGGACCAGTGGGGTTCGCCCGGGAAGTCGGCCCGTTTGCCGGGTTCGCCATCGGGTCCGACCACCTGGATCCGGGTCACGACCCGCGCGGGCTGTCCGCGCCAGGGCCGGCCGGGCAGGAACCCACCGTGCACGAGCACGGTGGAGTATTCGGGCACGTGATACGTCAGCGGCATGGACGCGAGGTAGGCCCAGTCCTTGTCGCTGAGCTGCCGGAGCGTCTCGTAATCCGAACGCTTGAGATGGGTCGGGTCGCCGGTGCGGCGGTAGTTCAGCAGCCGCAGCTCGTGGTTGCCCAGGAGTGAACGGTGGGCGTGCTGGCGGGCGAGGGCGAGGACGCGGGCGCTGTCGGGGCCGCGGTTGACGAGGTCGCCGAGGAGGATGAGCCGGTCGTGGCGGGTCAGCGCCAGCTGTTCGATGAGCGCCTCGAATTCGTCGGCGCAGCCATGGATGTCGCCGACCGCGATGGTGCGTCCTTTCATCGACAAGTCCGGCTCCGGCGGGAAACGGGTCGCGGCGGACAACCCCGGGAGGCGGGCCGGGCGGGAGGGGAGGACGATCCGTTCACGATGGGACTGCGCGGGTTGCTTCACTGAGTACTATGACGACACAAACGGCGAGGGGATTGAGCCGTCGTCACGCAAGTTTCACCGGCCTGGGCCCAGGCGCGAGGGCCGCGCCAAATGTAACATTCGAACGTTTGCGCTCCGGACGGCACTCGTTCGTAACTGGGGGCCCACTTCAACCCCGCCGATGAATCAGACGAAATCCACGCGCCCAAAGATCAGTAGCCGCCACCGCATGGTTCGTTTACAGGCTTCCGAAGCTCGCTCGGAGGCCGATCAGGCAGAGTCTGTGGCCCTCGCCGCGAAAGCCGACTACAAGCGAGCCCGCAAAGCGTACAAGCAGGCGAAAAAAGCGGCCAAGGCGGCGAAGAAGCGACTCAAGGAGTTGGTGCGAAAACTGAAGAAGATCCCTCCATCGAAGGTGAAGCGGCCGGGCAGGCGATCTTCGGCTCGTGCGGCCGAAGCGGGCTCGAGCGGAGCGGTCCCGGTGACGCCGCCGGAAGCAGGCTCAGGCCCGGCCCCGGCGAGCCCGTCGGCTTGAGCGCCTAGGAACGCGTTTGGCGCGCGGTGTCTGCCGCGGTGGCCCACCAAGCCGCCAAACGCCGGCCCAGCGCGGCGGGTTTTTCGGCAAACACCTTCTGCCCGAGCTCGAGGGCGTCCTCCCGGAGCTCGGACCGACGCGAGGAGATGAATTCGAGGAGATCGCGCACATTGCGCCGGTCGTTCTTCTCCCGCCACTCGCGCGCCAGCCAGTCCTGCAGGGTCACCAAGTCGTGTTCATCCCCCAGCAGCCGGCCGAGGATTTGCAGCTTTCGTCGCCAGTTTCCCAACACATCCGGCCAGGCCGCCTGAAGCAGCTCGAGGTGGAAGGCGTGGGCTTTCGTGTGTTTGCGCCAAGTGTGAAACGCCTTCGAGGAGGAGTCCCGGCTCGCACGCCGAAACGCCTGACGCGCCCGGCGGTAAGTCTTTTCGATCCCGGGTCCGATGAGGTCGAAGTCGTCTCCTTCGACGGCGAGGTCGGCGACGCGCGTCGCCACCCGCTGGAGGCGTTTGGCGAAAAGGGCCAATGGCGCCCTGACACCGGCCGTGGCTCCCTTCCCGCGTGAACGGGCGAGCAAGCGTTGTCGCAGGTGTGCGATCGAACGGGCTTCCTGCTTGTCGCCCCATTGTTCGTCCAGTCCGTTGAGGGTCTCGAGCAGCACACCGGACTCGCGGATTGCCGCGACAGCGCGGGCGGCCCGCCGCAGGGCCTTCGACTCCGGCTTCCAGCGGGCAGGATCGCAGTTCCGGATCAACCCGATGGCGGCCCGGGTCCGTTTGCATGCCACCCGGGCCCGGTGGGCTCGTTCGGCGGCGGCCAGCTCCGTGTCCTGGGCACCGGCGATCGCCGCTGCAAGTTGGTGACGAATCACTCGCAGCACTTCAGGGCCGAGGGCGCGACCGGGATCAAGGCGAAAGGCCATGGAGAACGGAGGGCGGCTCGACTTCGGGCAGCAAGCCTTACCCCGGTGACAAAGCGGTGACGAGGGACGAAGCCAACGCTCACGGTGCCCGATTGGAGGCAGGTACGTCCGTTTGGAAATTCAACCCGCTCCGAAGGCGGCACCTCAAGGTCCGGACTCCTTCCGCCTCGTTTCCGGGCTTGCGTGCAGCCTGCACCGGCCGCGAAGGTCGACATCCCCGGTTACCCTTGGCGGCTTTGCGCGTCTGGCCGGGTTCCCTGTTCCCACCCGCCTTCGCATGAATTTCCTGCAACTCGCGCTGCGTCGACCCCTCACCGTCATCGTGCTGGTGCTGGCCGTGGCGCTCGCGGCCGGGCTCGCGATCCAGCGGATGTCGCGCGACATCTTTCCGCCGCTCGGCATCCCGACCATCTACGTCGCCCAACCCTATGGCGGCATGGATCCGGCGCAGATGGAGGGCTACCTGACCTACCGGTACGAGTATCACTTCCTCTACATCGCGGGCATCTCGCACGTGGAGTCGAAGTCGATCCAGGGCGCTTCGATCATGAAGCTCCAGTTTCACCCGGGTACCGACATGTCGCAGGCCCTGTCGGAGACGATCGCGTACGTGAACCGATCGCGCGCCTTTATGCCGGAGGGAACGCCGGCGCCGTTCGTGACGCGGTTTGACGCGGGCAGCGTGGCCGTCGGCTACCTCGTTTTCTCGACCGACAACCCGAACCGCACCCTTGGCGAGATGCAGGACCAGGCGTTGAACCGGGTGCGGCCCGCGTTTGCGACCCTGCCCGGCGTGTCCGCGCCGCCGCCTTTCGGCGGCAGCTCCCGCGGCATCATCGTCAACGTGAACCCCGAGCGGATGCGCGCCTACGGGCTCTCGCCGGACGAGATCGTGCAGGCGCTGGCCGAGGCCAACCCGATCAGCCCGTCGGGCAACATGAACCTCGGGGACAAGTATCCGATCGTGGAAATGAACGCGATCGTAAAGAACCCGAAGGACCTCGAGGCCGTGCCGCTGCGCCGGACGGCCGAGGGCGCGGTGTTCCTGCGCGACCTCGCGACGGTCGAGGATGCGGCGGACATCACGACGGGCCACGCCCTCGCGAATGGCCTGCGCACTGTTTACCTGCCGGTCACGAAGCGCGGCGATGCGTCGACGCTGTCGGTGGTGGAACTGGTCAAGAAGAACATCCCCGAGTTCCAGAAGATCCTGCCCGACGACATCAAGGTCAGCTACGTCTTCGACCAATCTCCAGTGGTGAACCGCACGATCCGCGATGTCCTGAAGGAAGGCGGACTCGGAGCGCTCCTCACCGGCCTGATGGTGCTGCTCTTCCTGCGCGACTGGCGGAGTGTCTTCATCGTGGTGGTCAACATCCCGCTTTCGCTCCTGAGCGCGGTGTGCGCGTTGTGGATCACGGGCCAGTCGATTCACCTCATGACGCTCGGCGGCCTGGCGCTGGCGATCGGCATCCTGGTCGACGAATCGACAGTGGCGGTGGAGAACATCCACGCCCACCTCGCGCGTGGTTCGTCGCCGGCGGTGGCGGCGTACGAGGGCACGCGGGAGACGGCGCTGCCGCGGTTGCTCGCGATGTTGTGCATCCTGGCGGTGTTCATCCCGGCCTTCTTCATGGTGGGAGCGGCCAAGGCGCTTTTCGTGCCGATGGCGCTCGCGGTTGGATTTGCGATGATCGCGTCGTACCTGCTGTCGAGCACGCTCGTCCCGATCCTCTCGGTCTGGCTCCTGCGCGGGCACGGTTCGGAAATCCACGAGGCCTCGTACTTCGGCAAGATGCAGCGCGCCTACGCCGGCATTCTGCGCGGTTTCGTGGCGGCGCGCTGGCCGCTCGCGGTGGTTTACCTCGCGGTGTGCGGCGGCGTCATCTGGTTCATCGGCGGCCAGCTCGGCACGGAGATCTTTCCCCGGACCGACAACGGCCAGTTCGCCGTGCGCCTGCGGGCGGCGAGCGGGACCCGGGTGGATCTGACGGAGGCGCTGGCCAAACGCGTGCTCGACATCATCAGCCGCGAGGCGGGCGGGGCCGACAAGGTCGACGTCAGCATCGGCATGGTCGGCGTGCACAATTCCAGCTTCCCCGTGAACCTCGTGCACCTCTGGAACGGCGGCCCGGAGGAGGGCTGGCTGGCCGTGCAGTTCAAGCCGGGCGCGGGCATCCGGATCGAGGCCTTCAAGGAAAGACTCCGCGGCGTCTTCGCGCGGGAGCTGCCCGAGGTGCGGTTCTCGTTCGAGCCGCAGGACATCGTGTCGCGGGTGATGAGTTTCGGTTCGCCGACGCCCGTCGAGATCGCGATCAGCGGCTCGTCGCTGCCGGTGAGCAAGGCGTATGCGGACAAGATCATCGAGCAGTTGAACAAGATTCCGTACCTCCGCGACGTGCAGATCGCGCAGACTCTCGACTACCCGACTGTCACGGTGAACGTCGACCGCGAGCGGGCCGGACTGCTGGGCGTGAAGATGGCGGACGTCACGCGCTCGCTCGTGGCCGCGACGACGTCGAGCCGGTTCACGAAGCCCGTGTACTGGGCCGATCCGAACACGGGCATCAGCTTCAACGTCCAGGTGCAGATTCCGGAGGCGAAGACGACCTCGGTCGAGGACTTGGGCAATGTGCCGGTGAAGGCCGCGGGCGCCGATGCCGTGCTCCTGCGCAACCTGGCGACGATCGGCACGGGCACGTCGCCCGGCACCTATGAGCGCTACAACGTCGCGCGCTTGCTCAGCATCACGGCCAACCTGCACCAGGCGGATCTCGGCACGGCGATGCGGGCGATTCGCAACGCCGTGGCCGCGGCGGGCGCGGCGCCGGAGGCGCGGACCAAGGTGGATTACCGCGGGCAGGTGATTCCGCTGGAGCAGCTGATGGGCGGGTTTCGCTCCGGCCTGATCATCGCGATCGTGGTGATCTTCCTGATGCTGATCGCCAACTTCCAGTCGGTGCGCTTGGGGCTCACCGTGGTGTCGACCGTGCCGGCGGTGCTCGCGGGCGTGTCGCTCACGCTCTGGCTGACCGGCACGACGCTGAACATCCAGTCGGCGATGGGCGCCATCATGGCTGTCGGCGTCGCGGTGGCCAACGCGATCCTGCTGGTGACGTTTGCCGAGAAATCGCGCGTCGGGGGCGCAGGGCCCCGCGACGGCGCGATCGAGGGCGGCCGCAGTCGGCTGCGCCCGATCCTCATGACCAGCTTTGCCATGATCGCGGGCATGATGCCGCTCGCGCTCGGCACCGGCGAGGGGGGCGACCAGACGGCACCACTGGGGCGCGCCGTCGTCGGCGGGCTCGCTCTGGCCACATTCGCGACCCTCTTCGTCCTGCCGTCCTTCTTCGCCATCCTCACCACCCGGAAAGTCCGGTCCCCGTC
>JAEUHA010000005.1 GCA_016793535.1 Opitutaceae bacterium
GGCTGGATTTTCGTCCGGTCCCGGAAGATCGGAAGGAGGCCGGTCTCCTCCAGGCCTCCGCCGGGCTCATGCAGTTGAAAGTTGAGAGTTGAAAGACGTGCCGCCGCGAGCGCGGGCTGGAATCAGTGCCAGCCGGCATCCCGCACCGAAAGGTGCATTCCCCTTTCGTCTGCGAACCGGTTGTTCCTCCCGTCTGCTTTGGGTCTTTCAGCTTTCAACCTTCAACTTTCAACTGCCTGCCTCCGGCTGCGGCACCGCCCTACGCCGGCGGTCGGTCGGCTGAAACCGGCGCCGGCAGCGCGACTCCGAACTTTTCGCCCCAGGGGGCGAGCCCCGGGAGGATGCTCGGATAAAGCGCCACTCCGCGGGCGAGCTGTTCCGCGCGGCGCCGCAGGCCGTTTTCCCCCGGCAGGCGCACCCGCTCGACTCCCGGGCGCGGCGGCGTTTCCCGGCAGGACCGGGCCACCTGCGCGGTCTGGCGAACAAAGTCGGCCCGGCCGCCGAAAAGCGCCGGCTCGAACACCTGCACGCAGAGGGTCGCGCCCCAGCCCTCAAGCGGATCGGCGCGGCCATACCCGGCCAGCCCTCCCGTCATCGCCTCGACCAGCAAGGCGAACGCATAGCCCTTGTGGCCGTGATCGATTCCGCCCGCCGGCAGCAGGGCGCCCGGTGGATTTCCCAGCACCTTGGCCGGATCGTCGGTGGGCAGGCCCGCGGCATCGAGGCCCCACTGGCCGGGAAACTTCCTGCCCTCGTCGCACAGCCGGCGCGTCAGGCCGCCCGTCGTGATCGACGCGGAGACATCCAGCAGCACGGGGTCACCGTCGGTGGGCCACCCGGCCGCGATCGGGTTCTGCGTGAAAACATTTCGTCGCCCGCCGTGCGGTGCGACGCTCTGCACCGCGGGATCGGATGACATGACCACGACCATCAGGCCGCGGTCGGTGAAGCGTTTCAAATACGCGGCGAGGCACGCATTGTGGTGACTGCGCCGGACCACCACGGTGCAGGTCCCGTTTGTTTTCGCCCGCGCCGCGGCCAGCTCGAGCGCTTGAACCGTGAGCCACGGTCCGGGCAGGCGGCAGCCGTCCCAGGTCACCGCCGCGGGAAAATCGGCCAGCACGCGCGGTCCGCCCGTCTTCGCCATCGCGCCTTTCTCGATCTCCCGGAGATAAACCGGCAGCAGCGCGAGCCCGTGGGTGTCGTGGCCGAGCAGATCGCCCTCGACGAGAATCTCCGCCACGGTCTTCGCCTTCTCGGCATCGACCCCACTGCGCTGCAGCAAGGCCGTGGCAAATTCCTGGAGAGCGGCGGAGGGATAGCGGGTGGACATGTGAGGGTGGGCTAAGATCGCTTTGGCAGGCCGCTGGCGCAATTCTCCTCCGGCCCGGGCGGAGCGGCCAGACCGCGCATCAATTCCGCGACGGCCGGACGAAGCGGCCGGTTGCGGTTGAGCCACGCGATCGCGCTGAAAACCGCCAGGGACGTCGCGATGGGCGACAGCATGCGCAGGCCCTGGCTCAGTTCGAGCGCGTGCGTCGTCAGCACAAACGCGCCGATACCCGCGAGGATCGAGGCAATCGCCGCGGCGGACCCCGCGTGCCGGTAGGCCGGCAACAAGCCAAACAACATCGGCACCGAAGCCGGCCCGATCAGGGCGAGGAACCACGAGATGACGAGCCCGATGACGCCGCCAAATCGTTCCGCTTCGATTCCCACCAGCAGGGTGAGAAACGTGAAGAGCAGCGTGCAGAGCCGGGCGAGGCGCAGGGATTGGCGTTGATCGAGCTCGCGGAAACGCCGCGAGATCACCGGCAGAATGTCGCGGGTGATCACCGAGGAGACCGCGTTCGTGTCCGACGTGGTCATGGACATGGTCGCCGCGAACATCGACGCCAGCACCAGCCCGACCAGGCCCGCGGGGAGATACTGCCGGGTGAGCAGCACGTACGCCTGGGTCGGATCCGCGAGGTTGGGTAAAAGCAGCGGAGCCGCCCACACCGGAAAGAACAGGAAGAGTGGCCACACCAGGTAGAGCGCACCTGACAGCAGGGCCGCGTTGCGGGCGCTGTCCGCCGAAGGCGCCCCGATGTAGCGGGCCGCCAGATTCCAGGTGCCGCCGTTGTAGCTCAACATCGCCGCGGCAATATAGCCGGCGAGAAACACCGGAGTGTACGGACCGTGGAAAAAATCGCCATGTCCCGGCGGCAGCCGATCCCACACCGTCCAGATACTGCTGACTCCGCCCAGGTGCTGGAGCACGGCGACAAACAGGACCAGTCCCGCCACCGCCTGCACGAGGAACTGAAGGAAATCGGTGTACAGGTCCGCCCACATTCCGCCGACCGTGATATAGAAGAGGGAAACGCCGCCCGAGATCCAGATGCCGGCGGCCACCGACATCCCCGTGAACCCGTGCAGCAGGATTCCGATGGAGGCCCACTTCGATCCCACGTCGAGCAGCTTCAGGAGCACCCCGCACCACGCCATCAATTGCTGGGTCGGGACATTGTAGCGCAGGGCCAGGTATTCCGTCGGCGACTCGATCGAGAGTGCGATGCGAAGCCGGGCCCAGCGGGGTGCAAAGCAGAACGCTCCGACGACACACGCGATGACGATGGAACCCGCCCACCACACGTAGAGCGTGAATCCATATTGGTAGGCCACCGCGGCAAACGCCACGAACACGACCCCGCTATGGCCGGAGACGTGGTGCGAAATGCCGCCGAGCCACCATGGAATCTTTCCGCCACCGACGAAATAGTCCCCGGAACCGTGGATCTTTCTCACGGCGACGACGCCAATCGCCGCGATGAGCAGGAAGAAAGCCGCCACGACGAGGTAATCCAGAAATTCCATGAGCGCGGTGCGACGGACGAACGGGGTGGGAGCGCGGGAGTGATTCCCCTGCTAGGAAACGACCCTTGTTAATCGTGGGGACACAGCGGCAGTCCAGTATCTTCTGTTCCCGGCCGGAATTCAGATGGCCTTTCCGCCGCCGGCCACGTGGCGCACGCCAACCCTTACGACCCGGAACGAGACTTCCCCCT
>JAEUHA010000010.1 GCA_016793535.1 Opitutaceae bacterium
CATGGGCACGGCGTTGCCGGTGACGCGATAACTGGAGTGCGCGATGAAGTCTCCGCTGATGCAGCGGCCGGCCATCATGAGCCCGTCGACGTCCGCGGCGATCAAGGCGCCCATCGGGATGTCATAAGGCTTGGCCCCGGCCGCGCGCCGGCGCCGCACTTCCTCGGCGATCTCGTCGAGGCCCTCGAACATCGCACCGGGGCGGACGTTGTGCACATCGAAGCCGAAGTTCACCCGGCAAACCGCGTCGGCGTGTTTCTTGCCGGCGCTGATGTCGTCGGCGGTGACGACGTAGCGCCCCCGGATACGCCGGCCTTCGCGGACGCCGATCTGCTCGGCGGTGGCGACCACGGCGAGATCCTTCCAGGGTCCGCCCAGTTTGCGCAGGTCGCGGACGATGTCATGGACCTCACGACGGGCCCGGATCGTGGCCTCGCTGATCTTGCCGGCGTTGTAGGCCGGCACGCCGTACTCGTGATTCGTCATCAGCGAGAAGATGCCGCTGTGCAGGAGGCGGAGCGTCGGGCCGCTGTACGAGGGCTTGATGCCCGCACCCTGCATGAGTTTCAGCAGGTTGGGTTTGGCCTTCTCGCCGGCCACCTCGCGCACGTACTCGGGGATGGCATGGGCGTCGATGCCGGTGAGCAGGGCCATAAGCGACATCGGCTGGCACTCGCAGTTGGCATTGATGCCGACGTCGAACCGGCAGCCGGCCTGCGCGGCGAGATCGCCGTCGCCGGAGCAGTCGACGAAGCGCTCGGCGGTCCACACCTGGCGGCCGGACTTCGATTCAGTGACAACGGCGACGAGCCGGTTCTGCCGATTGGTGACCGCGCCGACGAGCTGCGTGTGCAGCTGGATCCGGATGCCGGCCGTGACGCACATTTCCTCGAGCACGAGCTTCATCAGCTCCGGGTCGTAGATTTCCCCTTTGGTCTTCTTCGCGATGTCGCTGCCGCGGTCGACCATTGCGCGCAGGATCTCCTGCATGATGCCGGTCTTGCGGCCGCCATCGATGATCTTGGTGAGCATGCCCGCAGTCCACACGCCGCCGAGGCAGCCGGCGCTCTCGATCAGGGTGGTCTTTGCTCCGGCGCGGGCGGCGGCGAGGGCCGCACCGATGCCGGCCGGCCCGGCGCCGCACACCAGCACGTCGCAGTGTCCGGCGATCGGCAGGGCGCGCGGTGCCTCGATGAAGCGGCCGTCGGCGGTGAGTTCACCGCCCGTGCGGACGACTTCGCCGCGGAGGAAGTTGGGAAAGGAGCTGGCGTCCGCGGAAGGACGCGGGACGGGAGCGGTTTGTCCCGTCAGCTGGAGCGCGTAGGGCCCGAGGATCGCACCCGTGGCGGCGGTCTGCAGGAAGCGACGGCGGTTGGAGCGGGAGGATTGGGAGGGGTGTGAATCGGAATTCATGATACGATACGCTGCGGTGAGTTCTTGTAGGCGGGGTGTCCTCACCCCGCGGGTTGGTGGTTGCGAGTCGTCATGCTCGCGGGGTTGGGGCACCCCGCCCACAGGGATGAATTACGGACCAAACACGTCAGCTCAGAACGTTCCCTTGATGCCCAGGGTGAGGCCGACGCCGTTGTAGCCCCAGCGGTGGTCCTTGGCGTAGTACGGGGTTTCGGAGCCATAGCGTTTCTCGAGACTGGGCACATTGAGCACATTCTGCGCGGCGACGTAGAGGAAGATCGACTTCCGGAGCTGCAATTCGGCGTTCAGGTCGAGGGTGAGCCGGCGGTCGTCGTAGGCGTAGGCGTCGGACCCGAGGGCGGGCAGCGCGCCGAGGCGGCGTTTGCCGCGGTAGTTCCACTTGGCCATGAACATCACCGGGCGCCGGCTGTAACTGAAGCCCCAGTTCAGGCTTTCGGGCGTGAACGCGGAGAAGTCGGCATCGCGGTCGCCGTCGAGCTCGAGCTTGGTGCCGTTGACGAACACGCTGATGTTTCGGCCCCAGGAAACCAGGTCGCGCAGCGAGTGCTTCACATTGAATTCCGCCCCGGTCACGCGCGCGTCGCCCGAGTTGAACTTGGTGGTCACGCGCCAGCCGACGTAACGCGGGTCGAGGCCGAGGGTCTCGGTGTCCGCGAGCGTCGCGATGCGCACCGCGTTGCCGAAGAAGTTCGAGATGCTCTTCATGAACACGCCGACGCTGTAGAGCCCGCCCTTGCTCGTGTAGTACTCGAGGGAAAGGTCGTAGTTGTCGGCGGTCCAGGGGCGCAGGCCGGTGTTGCGCACCGTGATGTTGCCCTGCACGACCGACGGATCGCCGAGGTCCTCGGCATCGAGGTCGGCCTCGTCGATGGTCGCGGTCGGAATCACGTCGTTGAGGTTTGGCCGGCCGTAGGTGCGGGCGTAGGCGCCGCGCGCCACGAAGTTGTCCGTGACGTTGTAGTTCAGGTGCAGGCTGGGGTAGAAGCCGTCGTAGGACCGGTTGGCGCGGTAGCCGCGTTCCGTGTGCGTGAGGCGGAGCTGCTCCATCGAATTCACCGCGCCGGCTTCGGGCCGGCGGACGCGCTGCCCCGCCGCATTGCGCACGAACGTGCCGTTGGCGTTGCGCTGCCACACGGCAGCGGGATCGATCCGCGGGCCCATGCCTTCGGTCACCGTCTCCTCGAAGCGCACGCCGGTGAGCACCTTCAGCCGGTAATTCAGCAGGCTGAACTCCGCCTGGCCGTAGGCGGCGGTCACGGTTTCGTCGAAGTACTCGGAATTCACGATCCGGAACGTCTCCTCCGTGACCAGCTGCGCGGCGGTCTTGGAGAAGAGCGCCGGGTTCCGTTGAAACGCCTCCCACGCCAGCTTCGGCGAGATGTGCGGGAAGCCGCGGAATCCATAATAGTGATACTCGTTCGTGTAGAGCGGCGAAAGGAATGGCACGGGCGAGCGGTCGCCGTTGATGCCGTTGTAGGTCCAGTTCTGGTTGATGCGGCGGATATCGCGCGTGTGCTCGCGCTTCAGGCCGCCGATCTGCACCGCCGCCGGAAAGCCGAGGAAGCCGACGTCGCGCCGGAGGTCGAGGAACCCGGAGCGGAAGCGGTCGTCCGTGCGCCGCGGCGTCGAATTCGCCGTCGTCAGCTGATAGCTGCTGGCGTCCATGTAATTTACCGGCGCGTTCGCGTTGTCGAAAATCTCGATTGTCTGCGGCCGGACGGCGTTGATGTCGCGAAACGTGACGCGCACCGGCACCCGCAGGCCGATCGCCATCTGGCGGAAGTGGCCCTCGCCGATGTCGCGGTAGCCGCCGAACGCGCGCGACTGGTCGAACCCCGTCTGGACGCGCCAGGTGCCGTTGTCATAGCGATAGCGCAGGTTCCCCGCGGTGGTGTCCATGACGGTGTGCACCGAGGCCGCGCCGCCCGTCGTCATCGAGCCGCGTCCGGTCGCGCCCACCACGAAATCGGGGCCGAAGCTCAATGGGGTGCCGGTCGCGGGCGTCGGCACGGCGTTCGTGCCGACGTTGATGTTGAACTCGGTCGCGATGCGTTTCGATTCGAAGTGACTGAGCTGGGCGCCGATCGAGAGCACCGAATTGGGCGTCACGCGCCAGTCGGCCTTGATGCCGGTGGACTGGCGCGTGAGCACGCGCGGTGAATCGAGCAGCCGCCAGGTCTGCAGGTACGGCCGCGCCGGGGTTGCGCCGGTGCCGGCGGCGTTGGCGTTGTACGTGTTGTAGGCGTAGTGGAGCTTCGCGTAGCGGTCGGAGGCGGAGCCCGTGAGCACGAGGCCGAACTTCGGGCCGAGCGGCAGGGTGAGGTCGAAGTTTCCACCGGGAAGAATCTTGTGCATCCGCTCCTCGGTCGTGTGCGGCGTGCGCTTCCAGGTGAAGTTCTCGCTGTTGGCCGCGAGGTTCAGGTTGTAGCGGAACTGCATGTCCTTCCGCTCGAACGCGCTCTTGCTGATCATGTTCACCGATCCGGACAGGGAGTCCGCGGCGTTCGAGGGGGTCGGCACCTTCGTCACCTCGATGCGCGCGACGTTGTTGATCGAGGCCTGGTTGAACGAGAAGGCCCGCGAGTCGCCCATCGCGTTCGAGGCGTTGGCGATCTGCGCGCCGTCGGTCGAAATGTTGACCATGTGCGGGGAGAAGCCGCGAATTGAGATCGTGGATACGGTGGTGCCGTCCTCGTAGTCGTACTCGGGGATCACGCCCGGGATGAACTTCATGAACTCGCCGATGTTGCCGTCCATGACGTCACCGAGGGAGTCCGCCGCGACGACGTTCTTGATGTTCGGCGCGTAGCGCTGCTCGTTGATCGCGATCGCCTCGCCGTCGGTCTCGCGGGCCGACGCGACGGTGAAAGCGTCCAGCTGCACGACCGCCCCGGCCTGGCCGTAGCGCGCCACGCTCGTGAGGTCGGCGTTCTGCGTGACGACCTGGCCGCCGGCGACCGTGACCGGGAACTGCTGCGGATCGAGGCCGGTGTAGGAGATGTCGAGCACCGCGCTGCCGGCGGGAACCCCCGCCAGCCGGTACGTGCCGGTCTCGTCGGTGAACGCGACCCGGTCGGTGCCGCGGACAACCACGCGGGCATTGTTGAGATACTGACCGGTGGCGACGTTCTGGACCCGGCCGGTGATGCTGCCGGTGGCGGCGGCGGTCGCGGCCGGGTTCTCCGCTCCTCCGGCGGAAGGGCCGGGCGAGAGGGCGAGGGCGATCCAGCCGCCGAGGACGGCCAACGGGGTTTTGGGCTTCATGGTGGGAGGGGTGAGGTCAGGTGCAGGGTGAGAAGGGGAACCAGGGCTGGCGTCGGCACGGCGGATGACGCTGTGAATGCCGGTCTGGGCATCGCTGACGATGGCCAGCGGTGTGTCGGCGATCATCCGCTCCAGCGCTTCCCGCGGGGTGAACTCGCCGGTGACGGCGTGGGTCTGCACGCCGTTGACCACGGCGCTCGAGTAGACGATTTCGAGTCCGGCCTGTTGCGCCGCGCGCTTGAGGGTGGCGAGGGCCGGCCCTTCGGGGATCTCGAAATGCCGGCGGACAGCCGGCTCCGCGGCATGGACCGTGAGGGCAAGGAGCGCGGCCACGAGGACGAGAGTTCGCCGCGAGGCCGCGACCGCGCCGGTCGGACAACGGAAGGACACGCGGGATCGACGACACATGGGGCATGGGGCAGGGGCTCTGTGCCTCCCGAGACGTGCGACCAGCGTGTTCACGCTAAGGAAATCTTTTTCCCGGGGCTTCGCGAGACTGACGCTGGGACTGAGGACCCGGTCGCGCCGCGGCTGCCTCCCGCTGTGCGGTTTTCGCTCACCGCGCCCGCCGCAGCGCGATCTCGTTCGGCGCCACGCGCTCCGCCTTGAGCCCCAGGGTGGCTTCGAGCAGGCGGACAAAACCCTCGACGTTGTCGGAACGGATCGAGGCGACGATTGGCAGGGTGCCGATGTCCGCGTCGACGAGCACGAGTTGCAGCCGGTTGCGGCGATTGAACGTGGCGGCAACCTCGGCGAGCGGCGTCGAATCGAAATCCAGCAGGCGTGGCTGCCAGTCGAGCAGGCGCTCGATCTCCCGCGGCGAGGCCGGAACGACCTCGGGCCGGGTCGACGTCGGTGTCACGGGAATGACCGTGCGATGACCGGCGGCCACCCGGGCGACGACCGGCGGGGTGGCGGCGGGAGCCGGACCCGGTGCGGACGTCGGTAACGGATGCTGGGCGACGTGCACCGTGCCCTCGGTCACGAGCACCTCGAGCTGCGAGCCGTCCAGCTTGACGTTGAACGCAGTGCCGATCGCGCGCACATCGACGCCGCCGGCGCGCACGACGAAGGGACGGGCCGGATTATGGGCGACGGCAAATTGCGCCTCGCCCTGCACCAGCACGACGCGGCGTTCCCCGGGCGTGAACTGCAGCATCACGTGCGCGCCTCGATTCAAATCGACCACCGTGCCGTCGGACAGTGTTTCCTGCCGGTAGCTTGTCGCTTCGAAGGCGATCGCATCGCTCGCGTCGTTGCGGCCCGGAGGAGCCCAGCTCACGGCCACCGCGATCGCGGCCGCGGCGGCGAGGAGCGGAGCGAACCACCGCAGCGGCGTTGCCGGCTTGGGTCGCGCCAGCAGGTCGGGGTTGGGTTCGGCACTGTGTTCGGGGCGCCATTGCGCGAGGACATTGAAATCCGCCCACATCCGCCGGTGGCGGGCGAAGGAGTCGACGTGCGCCGGGCTGGCGGCGAGCCACTGCAGAAACTCATCCTGCTGAGCCGCGCTCAGGCCGCGATCATGTTGCACCAGCCAGTGCGCCGCGGCGGCTTCGATGGCGGGGTCGGTGGGTTCCTCGCGACGGGAGTCCGGCGTCTTCATGGCCAGCGACCCTCGCGTTCCCGCCGGCAGCGTAGCATGAACTCCATGCACTTTCTCACTCCGATCGTGAGCTGGGCGGAGACCGTGTTCTCCGAGACGCCGAGCTGACGCGCGATCGCCGCCTGCGAGAGGCCGTACACCTTGCGCAGCGTGAAGATCTGCCGGCAGCGGTCCGGCAGGGACTGGATGGCTTCGGTCAAGATCTCGAGCTCCTGGCTGCGGGCGATGCTTTCGGGAATGCCTTCACTCTCCTCCAAGACGGCCAGGGCCTCGTTTTCCACTAAAGGTTCCGCGCGGGCGACGAGCCGATGCCGGAATCGATCGGTCGCGATGTTGCGCGCCACGGCGAAAAGAAACGCCTTGGGCGACGTCACCTCGCCCTGTTCGCGGGCGCGGAGCAGCCGCACGTAGGCTTCCTGGACGACGTCCTCCACGTCGGTCTCGCTGGCGAACCGGCTGCGCAGCCAGGCCCGGAGCATCGGTTCGTGCGGATAAACCTGCACTTCGAACCAGCGGGACAACTCGGAATCGCGCGGGGGCATCGGGGTGGCACGACCGGAACGGGACGACGCCGGCAAATCGAGCAAAATGTTTTCCTCCCGCCGGGCGGGATTGCACCCTGGGAGCGCGGGCGTCCTCGTCCGCTTCGCGGTGCGCAGGC
>JAEUHA010000025.1 GCA_016793535.1 Opitutaceae bacterium
CCGAGAAGGTCATCGTGGTGACCTGATCGTGCAGTTTCTTGTGTTCCAGGTCCTTTTGGAAGGCTGCCAGACCGTCGGAGAGCTGGGTCATCAGGTTGGCGTGTTGGGCGAGCTGGTTCGTGTGGGTGTCGAACCCTCCAAGAGTGACAAAGTAGATGCGCGTCGGCATCCGGGCTGAAATCAACGCTGCCACATTGCGCAGCGAGGCGGCAAAGGGGGAGCCGGGATAGGGGGCGCCGGGACGGTACTCGCTCAGGACCCGCTGGACTTTCTTTTCCGTCACAAGCGTGTCCATGAACGTCTGCTTCAGGAACCCCGCGGTGTCGGTGCTGCCGGTTGGGGCCGGAGACTTGCTGACGATCGTCTCGAGCAGGCGGCGAGTCTCCTCGTTGTCCCGGCGGCTGCCGCTGCCTGGCACCAGCCCGAAGGTGGAATGCGGCTTGGTGCCCTGGAACGACTGCGGCACGCCGTTCGTGATGTGGACGGCGAGCGGATCATGGCTGTCGGCCGGCATGCCGGTGCACGCGTTGTCGAGAAAGCGACCGACCCAGCCAGAGGCGGCGAACTCGTCGCTCGCGCTCGCGGTTTCCCAGATTTCCGTCGACCGGAAGTGACTGCGGTTCGGGTTGGGATAGCCGACGTTCTGGACGATCGCGAGCTTGCCCTCGCCGTAGAGCCGGTGGAGCGCGGTCATCGCCGGATGGAGGCCGGTCGTGTCGCCCGTCGCGAGGACCTTGTCCTTGGTGATGCCGATCGTCGGCCGCAGCCGATAGTACTCGGCGTCTTCGAACGGGATCAGGGTGTTGAGCCCGTCGTTTCCGCCGGCGAGCTGGACGATGACCAGGATGCTGCGGTCCTGCTCCGGTGCCGGGGCTGCCGCCAGCGTGGCTTGGACGAGGAATTGCGGCGCGTACTGGCTGAAGGCAAGCAGGCCGATGCCCTTGCTCGAGAGGCCCAGGAATTCGCGGCGCGTGGTGGGCAGGGCGGAAGAGCGGGTGTCCATGGTGCGGTGGTTCAGCAAAGTTGATACTCGGGGGACTGCATGACGGTGACCGCGGCGCGCCGGAGCCGGCGCAGGCGCTGCCGTGGATCGGGCGGACCGCTGGCGATGAACTGCTGCAGGCTTTCGCGCACGTCCGTTGCGGCGATGCCCGGCAGGAGGTTTTCGACCAGGCGTCCCGCCGCGGCGGGTGCGGTCAGCCGGGCGAGCGGTTCGAGATCCGGATCGGTGACGGTAAAATGCTGGAGGCCGTTCGTGCGCGCGGCGACCAGCTCGATCTGCTCGTCGGCGTTGAGGGCATTTTCGTCGATCGCATTGAACAGCGATTCCACGAACTGCCGCCGCGCCGTGAGGGTGGCGGAATTGATCCACTGTCGTCCGCCGACCCAACCACGCACATTGGGTGGGTAGAAAAGCGCCTGGCCCATTTGCCGGAGCGGCGTGAGCGTGAGCCGCGGGATCGGGGCGACGTCGAGGCCCATGTCCTGGATGAAGCCGAGGTAGAATTGGATCGGGCTCTTGATGACGTTGCCGCGAAACTCCGGGGCGAAGAATAGCCGGCTCGCGAAAAAGCGGCGCACCAGCGCCCGCAGTTCAAATCCGCTGGCCCGCCAGTGTTCACCGAGCGCAGCCAGGTGTTCGGCCGGGACCGCGGTGTCGCTCAGGTAGGTGCGGGCCATCTCACGCGGGAGAAACGTCGCCGCGGCCGGCTGGCGGTAGGCGAGGTCGATGACGTCGTCGCCCGTGAATTTCCCCTTCTGCCCAAAGAGGGTCTTCTCCCGCAGGTCCTGCTGGCGGGGATCGAGGCGGAAGCCGCCTTCCGGACGCGTCCGGTAGCCGGTGAAGGCCCGCGCGGCTTCCTTGATGTCGGCCTCCGTGTAATTGCCCTCACCGAGGACGAAGAGCTCGAACAGCTCGCGGGCGAAATTTTCGTTGGGTGCCCGGAGCTGGCTCTGGGCGAGGTCGAGGTAAATGACCATCGCGGGCGAGCGGGAGACCGCCTTCGACAGCGCCGGCGCCGGGCCGAAGCCGTTTCGCGCCAGGATGTCGAAGTGCTGATACACGACGCCCGCGTTGCGGACCTTGTCCGCCGCAATCACGTAGACGTCACTCAGGAACAAGACCCACTTTGCGACGGCGGAATGCGCAGGGGCGGAGGCGAACTGGAGCCACTTGATGCTCAGTTCCTGCAGCGCGATGCGGCTGCGTTCCTGCAGTTCCCGCTGGCCGCGCAGGCGTTCGTCGCCGGTCTTGCCCTGCAGCGAGCGTTGGACGGAGAGCGCCGTTTCCTCGAAGCGGGCGACCAGCCGGGGCTTTTCCAGGTACGGTGGCTCGGCGGGGAACAGGCGGTCGAGCGTCGCGGCCAGGCCTTCCTGCGTCGCGCGCGCCACGTCGTCGGCCCGGGCCGTCCAACCGGCGCGGCGCAGGAGATGACGTGCCGCATCCGGGGTCCACTCGGCGGCCGGCAGCGGCTGCCAAGCATCCTGCGGCGAGAGTGAGAGTCTCATCTGCGCAGTGACGAAGCGGCGGCGTGCGGGTTTCATCTGGAAACCTGTCTCGCACAATCAGGTGGCCGCAATCGGCCGGTCGCCTCTCGTCCCGCGGTCGCTGGCGGCCAAGCGCCGGTCATCACTTCAGGCCGTCGGCGCCTGATGAATCTGAGGCGTCCAGGTCACGTACTGGGGCTCTTCGTGGAGAAACGCGTCCGGTGCGTCGGTCGTCCGCAGCAGGTCGACGTCCCAGACCTTGGGCAGCAGTTCGGCGAGCGAGTAGGGGACCCGCGCGACGCCGGGCGGCAGGGTGGACCAGTGGCGGAAATGCTCCGGCATGACGCAGGCACCGGCAAGGTCGGCGGCGGGGATGCGGCGCAGTCCGCGTCCGATCGCGTAGTGATGCCACGTCTCGCGCCGCGCGTCGGCGATGACGCCGAGTTCGGGCCGGTCGAGGGCGTGGGCGACCAGGGCGAGACTCGAGTAGGCGAAGACCGGACGCGCGCGCAGCACGTTCCAGGTGCGCAGGGCCATGGCCGCGGTGCGGATGCCGAGGACGGACCCTGGTCCGTCACAGAAGATGAAGGCGGAGACCGACCCCGGATCAACGCCGAGCGCCTTGACCCCCTCGAACACCGCCACGCCGGACTCGTCCGGACTCGTGAACCACGCCGCCGGTCGGTCGGGGGCCAGCCAACCCACCTGCACCTGCGCCGACGCGGCATCGATGACGAGGGCGGGGAACAGCGAACTGAGCTGGCGGAAGCTTGGCATCTCGCTCGACCAAACGCCCCGGTTCCACCCCCTGCAAGCGCGCAGAATCAATCATTGACCGGCACCCCTCGCGGCCTACCGTGGCCGATTCTTCGACACCGAACCCAGTCCGAAAATTTCGCCGTGAACGTCCAACTGAATAACGTCTCCGCCACCCGCAAGAGCCTCGTCGTCACGCTCGATCCGAGCGAGGTCGACGCCGAACACCAGGCCGTCGTCGGCGAAATCGCCAAGATCGCCCGCATCCCTGGGTTCCGCCCGGGCAAGGCGCCGGCGGCGATGGTGGCCAAGCGTTTCGGCAAGGAGATCTCCGAGGACTTCAAGCAGAAGGTCATCGCCAAGGCGTACCGTTCCGCCCTCGAAAAGGAGAAGCTCGACGTGCTGAACGTGGTCGACGTCAAGGAAGGCGCCATCGCGACCGGGACGCCGGCCAGCGTCACGATCACGCTCGATATCCGCCCTGAGTTCGAGCTGCCCGACTATTCCAACCTCGCGACGGAAATCACGTCGACGGAGCCCACCGACGCCGAAGTCGAGAACGTGATCCATGGCCTTCGCTCCGAGCGGGCCGACTTCAAGCCCGCGGACCGTCCCGCGCAGAAGGGCGATTACGTGAAGCTGGCCTACGAAGGCAGCATCGACGGCAAGCCGATCACGGAGCTGGCCCCGGACAAGCAGCTTTACGGCAAGGTCCCGCAGACCTGGGAAGAGGTCGAAGGGGCCAACGAGGGCGTCATTCCCGGACTCGGCAAGCAGATCGGCGGCCTGAAGGCCGGTGATAAGAAGGACGTGACGATTTCGTTCCCGGCGGACTTTGCTCCGGTGCCCGCGCTGGCCGGCAAGACGGCCGTGTATGCGGTCGAGATTCAGGAAGTCCGCGAGCGGGTGCTGCCGCCGCTGGATGCCGAGTTCTTCAAGGCCCAGCAAGTGGATGACCTCGCCGGCCTGCAGGCGCAGGTGCGGAACAACCTGAAAATGCAGAAGGATTATCAGAATCGCTCTGCGCAGCGCCGGCAGGTCACGGAACAGCTGGCCGCCCGGATCGAATTCCCGGTGCCGGACTCGCTCGTCGATGCGGAGACGCAAGGCGTCCTGCGTCAGTTCATCGAAGAGAACATGCGCCGTGGCGTGCCCCAGGAGCAGTTCGAGAAGGACAAGAAGGAACTCTACGAGGGTGCGCGCAAGGCGGCCACTGGTCGGGTGAAGCTCCAGCTCCTCCTGGCGAAGATCGCGGAAAAGGAAAAGCTCGAGGTGACCAACGACGACTTGAACAACTACCTCTATCGCGAAGCCATGCGCTCCGGCCAGAAGCCCGACAAGCTGGCGAAGACGCTCGCCGCTGACCGCGAGCAGCTCCGCTCGGTGCAGCAGTCGATCATTTTCGACAAGGCGGTTGATTTCCTCGTCTCCAAGGCTAAGGTGACGACCGTCGAGCCAAAGGCCTGATTGGTCCAACCTTCTTCCACCACGTGAGCTATTACGTTCCCATCGTCCTTGAAAACACCGGCCGCGGCGAGCGGTCGATGGACATCTATTCGCGCCTCCTGAAAGACCGGATCATCTTCATCGGGACGCCGATCGATGACATGGTGGCGAACCTGGTGATCGCGCAGATGCTGTTTCTGCAGATGGAGGATTCGAAGAAGGACATCCATCTCTACATCAATTCCCCGGGCGGCGTCGTCACCGGTGGGATGGCGATCTACGATACGATGAACTTCCTGCAGTGTGACATCGTCACGTACTGCGTGGGCATGGCCGCCAGCATGAGCACGGTGCTCCTGGCCGCCGGGACGAAGGGGAAGCGTTTCGCGCTGCCCAACAGCCGCGTGATGATCCACCAGCCGAGCGGCGGAGCGGGCGGTCAGGCGACTGACATCGCGATTGCGGCCCGGGAAATTCTGCGGTGGCGCAAGACGCTCAACGAGGCGATCTCCCGGCATACCGGCAAGGCGGTCGATCAGGTCGAAAAGGACTCCGATCGCGACTACTACCTCAGTGCTCCGGAAGCCAAGGAGTACGGGATCGTCGACCACGTCGTGTCGTCGACCCGCGAAGCGCAGACCGTGGTCCAGACCGCCGCCTGACTCAGCGACCTCTCTTTCAGCGCCCCGACTGCGGGGCGCTTTTTTTGTGCCCCTCCATGCCCCCAGGCCTGACGCCGCGCGGCGAGCATGTAGGCGGGGTGCCGTCACCCCGCGGATGCCTCCGTGGTCCATGTTCCACGGGGTGGGCCACCCCGCCTCGATCGGGCGTCGCGCTCCCTGATCCGGCCTTCGATCTCGGCCACCGCCGGGGTCCGAGCACGTCCGGGCGCGGAGTCAATACGGGTGGAATCCGCACCGTGGGGCGTCACTCCCGACTCGACTCTCCCTTCCTGCAAGTCAACGTCAGGCCATGGCCAAATCCGCGCGCATGACCCTTTGCTCGTTCTGCGGCAAGTCGCAGGCCGAAGTTAAGAAGATCATCGCCGGGCCCGGCGTCTACATCTGCGACTCCTGCGTCAACGTCTGCAAGACGATCATCGACCGCGAAGTGAAGGCGCCTGCGATCGACGCGAAGCCGGCCTTCCGGCTCGTCAAGCCGTCGGAGATCAAGAAGACCCTCGACGATTACGTCATCGGCCAGGATCACGCCAAGAAGGTCCTCTCGGTCGCCGTGTACAATCACTACAAGCGGCTGATGTTCGACTCGGGCCAGTCCAAGGACTCCGCGGCCATCTCGCCCGAGTTCAGCGAAGTCGATGTCGAGAAGAGCAACATCCTGCTCGTCGGCCCGACCGGCTCCGGCAAGACCCTGCTCGCGCGCACGCTGGCCAAGATCCTCGACGTCCCGTTTGCCATTTCCGATGCGACCACGCTCACCGAAGCCGGGTACGTGGGTGAGGACGTCGAGAACGTCGTGCTGCGGCTCCTGCAGTCGGCCAACTACGACGTGAAGAAGGCCGAATGCGGCATCATCTATATCGACGAAATCGACAAGATCGGCCGGAAGACCGAGAACGTTTCCATCACCCGGGACGTGTCCGGTGAAGGCGTGCAGCAGGCGCTGCTGAAAATTCTCGAAGGCACGACCTGCAACGTCCCGCCGCAGGGTGGGCGCAAGCATCCGAATCAGGAATACATCCAGATCAACACGTCGAACATCCTGTTCATCTGCGGTGGCGCCTTCGTCGGCCTCGACTCGATCGTGCAGCGCCGGATGGGCACCCGCAGCCTCGGCTTCTCATCGATCAGCGCCCAGCACGAGGCCGCGCTCAAGCCCGAGCAGATGATGAAGGCGCTCGCGCCCGAGGACCTGATCCGGTTCGGCATGATCCCCGAGTTCATCGGTCGCCTGCCGGTGGTGTCCGTGCTCGATCAGCTCGGTGTCGCCGACCTCGAAAAGATTCTCCTGCGCACCAAGAACGCGATGGTGAAGCAGTACTCCAAGCTCTTCGCGATGGACGGGGTCGGACTCAAGTTCACGCCGGATGCCGTGAAGGCGATCGCCGCCCGGGCCATCGAGCTCAAGACCGGCGCCCGCGCGCTCCGGGCGATCATGGAGAACATCATGCTCGAGGTCATGTACGAGCTGCCGCAGCGCGACGATGTCACCGAGGTCGTGATCGATGCCGCCGTGGTCGCCGGCCGCCGCAAGCCGACGATGCGCCGCGCCACCAAGGTCGAGCCCAAGCAGGACGCGGCGTAAAGGTGGAGCAGCGCGTCCCCACGCTGCCCGGATCGCGGTTCATTTCCCACGGGAGCGCGGCCGTCCCCGGCC
>JAEUHA010000083.1 GCA_016793535.1 Opitutaceae bacterium
TTGCGTTTGCCGGCGTTTCGGCCGAGGTGCTCACGAACATCGGGCTCCGCCTGAAGCGCGAGTCACCGCTCACCCGCACGATGATGCTCACGCACTGCAACGGCTCGAGTGGCTACATTCCGGACGACGCCGCCTATGATCAGGTCAGCTATGAGATCACCGCGTCGCGCGTGAAACGCGGCTGCGCCGAGGACGCCATCGTGAATGGTTTCATCGGAATGCTCGCCCGGCTTTTTTAAGCCGGCGCGGGCGCGCGAACCGCGCAATGGGCGGCGCGACGACGGAGCGGCTCGAATCGCGCGAACGAGATCATTTTCTCGTGAACAACCCAGGGCCCACGCGGTCCAGCCCGTGTTGCCATTTCCGTCCGAGCCCAACTCTCCGGCCCCTCCGCCGTCCTGGAGCGACGTCGCACGCCTGTGTCGGCGCGTTTGCGTGCTGCGCGAACAGGCCCGCCACGCCGAGGCCGAGGCGGTGCAGCGCGAGGAACTCGCGCCGCTGCTGGACGTAGTCCGAGCCGGTGAGGATGATCCGCTGACGCTCGATGCGCGGCTGGCCGCCACGATGGCGGAAGAGACCGAGCGGGTGACCAACGCGATGCTGCTCGCGGAACTGCTCGCGCCGCTCCTCGGCGGTCGGGCCCGGGCGGACGACGTCACCGTCACGGCCGTCGCCGCGCGGCCGGCACCGCTTCCCCTCGCCCAACCGGTTCCCGCCTCCCGTCCGGCGCCGGTGCGAGCGGCCGTGTCGATCGCGGATTTTCTCGATGAGATGATCGCCCAGGAATCGACGCCAGCCCGTCCCAACGGCCCGGCGCAGCGGCGCGCCTCGTGACACCACTCCAGCGGAAAACACAACCAACCGGCTCCCACCCATCCATCCCATGACATCCGCCACCCTGGAAAAGACACCCGCCGCCAACACCGCGGGTTCCACCGCCAACGTCCCCGCCCCCACCGTCCCGCGCGTGGTCACGGCCAAGACCAAGACCCTGCTCGTCGGCTTCGATCTCGGCACGAACAAGTCCTGCATCCTCGCGGGTCCCGCCACGGGCACGGACATTGCCGTCAGCAAGGTGGTGCCGACCGTGGTCGGCTACGTGAAGGACGGCATCGTCGACGGCATCATCACCGGCAACGCGCGCATCATCTTCGGCGAAGACGCGCTCCGCAACATGCTCCATGTGCGGCTCGTCGCTCCCGTGGCCGAGGGAGTGATCACCGATCCGGCGGCGGCGCGTGACTTCCTGAATCACATCCGCTCGCTGGTCGACCCGGCGGCCACGGCGGAGATTCGCGCCGTGATCGGCATGCCGGCGAACGCGGGCACCCAGGCGCGCGACGACATCCGGCGCTGCGCCTTCGGCATTTTCGACCGCGTCTTGATGATCCCCGAACCCTTCCTCGCCGCGCTCGGCTATCGCGACGACGCGCGGATCGCGCAGCCGAACTATCTCGATCCGGTGGTCAACTCGCTGTTCATCGACATCGGCGGCGGCACGAGCGACCTCTGTCTGGTCCAGGGCGTCTTCCCTTCGAGTGAGGACCAGATCAGCATCCCGTTCGCGGGCGACGCGATCGACGAACTGCTGCACGCCGAACTGGATCGCGTTTATCCCAACAACGGACTCTCCCGGCACAAGGTGCGCGAGATCAAGGAAGCGCATGCCTACGTCGGCCCTTCGCGGAAACCGCTCGAAGTCCGGGTCATCATGGGCGGCAAGGCCCACACGATCGAACTCGGCGACACGATCGCGCGCGCCTGCAACACCCTGATCGACCGGATCTATCCGGCGCTCACGACGCTCATCGCGCGCGCGCCGTCCGATTCCGTGCTCACGCTGCTGCAGAACGTCATCGTGACCGGTGGCGGCTCACAGATCAAAGGCATCGACACCGTGCTGCAGAAGCGGCTCGCCGATGACGGCTTCGAAGCGCCGCGCGTGAAGCTGGCCGGCCAGGACTACAAGCGCTACGTCGCCATCGGAGCCCTCAAGGCCGCCCGCGCCGCGCGGGAGAACCAGTGGCAGGTGCTGCTGGGCTGAGACGGAAGAAGGCAGTTGAGAGCTGAGACTTGAGGGTTGAGAGACTGCTGCCGCTGCGGCGTCTCTCATCCTCAAAGGACGTGAGCATTTCTTCGGATCGTCTCTCAACCCTCAACTGCGCGCTTGGCGCGCTACGCGCTCAGCTCACCGCCGGATAGCTGCCGAGCCACTTCACGAGCGGGCAGAACGTCTTCAGTTCGCCGATTGCGGCCTTCATGTTCGGGTCTTCGTAGTGGCCGGTGACGTCGAGGAAGAAATAGTAGTCCCACGGCCGCTTCTTGCTCGGGCGCGACTCGATCTTCGAAAGATTGATGCCGCGCTCGGCGAGCGGCATCAGCATCTTCAGCAGCGCGCCGGAGTGCGACGCGGCCTCATCGCCGAGCGAGACGAGCAGGCTCGTCACATCCTTGCCGCCCCCGACGGCACCGGAGGGCTTGCGGCCGATGACGAAGAATCGCGTGGTGTTGTCAGCCTTGTCCTGGATGTTGCGCTCGATCACCGGCACGCCGTAGTGCTCGGCCGCGAGCTCACCCGCGATCGCCGCGGTACCCGGCTCCTGCTTTGCGAGCTGCACGGCGCGTGAAGTGCTCGGCGCATCGACCAGCTGCGCGTGCGGCAGATGCCGCTGCAGCCAGTGCCGGCACTGCGCGAGCGCCTGGTCCTTGGAGTACACGCGCTCGATGTCCTCGAGCCGCGACTTGGAAATCAGCGCGTGATTAATCTCGAGGTAGATCTGCGCGACGATCTTGAGGTCGCTCTCGACGAAGCTGTCGAGCGCCTCCCGCACCGAGCCCTCGGTGGAATTCTCGATCGGAATCACGGCGTAGTCGGTCTCGCCTTTCTCCACGGCGGTGAAGATGTCGCTCACCGTGGCCATCGCGTGGTAGTCGACGCTGGCGCCAAATTTCTTGAGGGCCGCGGCGTGCGTGTTGCTCGCCTCGGGTCCCAGGTACGCGATGACCAGCGGCTTCTCGAGCGCGATGGCCGCCGACATGATCTCGCGGTAAATGGCCTGCAGGGCCTCGTTCTTGATCGGGCCCTGGTTCTGGCCGATCACCTTGCGCAACACCGCGTCCTCGCGCTCGGCGACGTAGATCTGCCCGCCGGCGCTGCGCTTGACCTTGCCGATCTCGGCGGCGAGCGCGAGGCGCTGGTTGAGCAGCTCGACGAGCTGCTTGTCGATCGTGTCGATCTTTTCGCGTATCGGGCCGAGTTCCATGTCAGGAAGTGCTTTCGCCCGTCGCCGGGGGCTGTGCCGTCGTGGCGCGCGGGACGTCGTCCGCCACCTCCGCGGCGAGTTCAGCGACCGGTTCCGCATTCGCGGCCTCGAGTGGAAGCTGCTCATCGGCCAGGCCCATGTCGGTGTCGCTCGGCGGCCGGGCGTTTTCCGAAGTCTTCAACCACTCGTCGATCTGCCGGGACGAAAGGACATCCGACGCCGGCAGCTCGTCCAGCGACTTGATCCCGACGAATTCGAGAAACTGATCCGTCGTCCCATACTGGATCGGGCGGCCCGGCGCATCGGCCCGGCCGACGATGTAGATCAGTTCGCGTTCCAGCAGCTTGTTGATGCCGGCCTCAGCGGACACCCCGCGGATCGTCTCGATCTCGCCGCGCGTGACGGGCTGGCGGTACGCGATCACCGCGAGGGTTTCGATCGCCGACTGGCTCAGCTTCACGGGCGGCGGTTCCTGGCGCAGAATCCGGATCCAGCGGGCGAAACGTGGATGCGTGACAAGCCGGAAGCCGGCATTGCCTTCGATCAGCAGCAGGCCTTCGTCGGCCGTGCGCAGGTCCGCGGCAATCTGGTCCATCGCTTCCCGGATCTGCGTCGCGGTGACCAGCGACGGCACGTCGAAATACAGTTCGGGATCCTGCGGAAACGCCTCGGCAGGCACCTCCACGACCTCCTCCGCTGCCAGGGCGGGGATCGGCTGGCCCGCGGACTCCGCCGGCGCGGCGGCCGCATCCGGGGCCGGCGTGGACTCCGCCGCCGCCACCGGCGCCTCCTCCGCCAGGGGCAAGGCGGCCGCCTGTTCGTGAAAGCGCGTGAACGCCGCCTGGATATCCTTGATCGCGAGCGGCTGACTCGACGAAAGCAGCAACGCCTTCAGGACTTTTTTCAGGTTGAATGCCATGCAGGGAGACAGGGGTCGAGTGATGAACTCCGTCGATGCGCACGCAATCTGAATTTCGCGCCGTCCCTGTGCCGCCGCGTCCCGGAACGCGCTTGCCCGCGTCCGGCCCGTCTGGTCTGCTGCGGCACATTTCGCCATGAGCTCCGCCCCCGATCACACCCGCAAGTTCTCCTCCATCGTGCATGATGGCCCAAGCCGCGCCGCCGCCCGCTCCATGCTGCGCCCGGTCGGTTTCACGGATGAGGATTTCAACAAGCCGGTCATCGGCATCGCGTCGCTGTGGAGCATGGTCACGCCGTGCAACATGCACATCGACCAGCTCGCCCGCGACGCCGAGGCCGGGGCCAACGCCGCCGGCGGCAAGGCGATCATCTTCGGCACCATCACCGTCTCGGACGGCATCAGCATGGGCACGCCCGGCATGCGGTATTCGCTGGTCTCGCGCGAGGTCATCGCCGACTCGATTGAAACCGTGTCCGGCGGCGAGGGCTTCGACGCCATCGTGACGGTGGGCGGCTGCGACAAGAACATGCCGGGCTGCATCATGGCCCTGGCGCGACTCAACCGCCCGGGCGTCTTCGTCTACGGCGGCACCATTCTTCCCGGCATCCACCCCGGCTCCAAGAAGGAGTGCGACATCGTCTCCGTCTTCGAGGCGATCGGCCAGCACGCGGCGGGAAAGATCGACGATAAGGGCCTGCACGCCATCGAAGCCTGCTCGATCCCGGGCCCGGGCTCCTGCGGTGGCATGTACACGGCCAACACCATGGCCTCCGCGATCGAGGCGCTCGGCATGAGCCTGCCGAACAGCTCCGCCCAGATCGCGATCAGCGCGGAAAAGAAAGAGGATTGCCGCCGCGCGGGCGCCGCGGCGCTCGCGCTGTTGAAGGCCGACATCAAGCCCCGCGATATCATGACCCGGAAGGCGTTCGAGAACGCGATCACGGTCACGATCGCACTCGGCGGCTCAACCAACGCCGTGCTCCACCTGCTCGCCATGGCGCACAGCGCCGGCGTGAAGCTCTCGATCGACGACTTCACCAAGATCGGCAAACGCGTGCCGGTGCTCGCCGACCTCAAGCCGTCCGGCAAGTACGGCATGGTGCACCTCACCCGGATCGGCGGCCTGCCGCCCCTCATGAAGGTCCTGCTGGACGCCGGCCTGCTCCACGGCGACTGCATCACCGTCACCGGCCAGACGATCGCCGAAAACCTGAAGAACGTGGCGCCGTATCCGACGGATCAGGACGTTGTCCGCCCGCTGTCCAATCCGATCAAGCGCGACAGCCACCTGCGCATCCTCTACGGCAACCTCGCGCCCGAAGGCGCCGTGGCCAAGATTTCCGGCAAGGAAGGCCTCCTGTTCAGCGGCAAGGCCATCGTCTTCGAGGGCGAAGAGGCCGCGCTCGACGCGATCCTCAAGGGCAAGGTCAAGGCCGGACACGTGATCGTCATCCGCAACGAAGGCCCGGTCGGCGGCCCCGGCATGCGCGAAATGCTCTCTCCCACCAGCGCCATCATGGGCCGCGGTCTCGGCAAGGATGTCGCGCTCATCACCGACGGACGCTTCTCGGGCGGCAGCCACGGGTTCGTGGTCGGACACATCACGCCCGAAGCGGCCCGCGGCGGCCCGATCGGAATCATCAGGAATGGCGACCCGATCACGATCGACGCGGTGAAGAACGAACTCACCCTCGGCCTGTCCGCAAAGGAGCTGAAGGCGCGCCTCAAGGCCTGGAAGCCGAAGAAGGCGAAGGAATCCCGCGGCACCCTCGCCAAGTACGCCAAGCTCGTCACGAGCGCTTCCGAGGGCGCCGTCACCGACAAGTATCTCTGATTTGGATGAAGTAGCGAGTAGCGGGTAGCGAGTAGTGAGCATGCGGAGATCGGATGACCCGGACTTTCGCGCTTCCTACTCGCTACTCGCTACTCACTACTCGCTACTCCCCCCATGACCTGGTCCCGCTTCAAGACGCACTACTTCCACAACGCCGACCTCGATGTCTCCCTCGACATCTCGCGGCTGCCGTTTCCCGACGACTTTTTCTCGTCGATGGAGCCGGCGATGCAGCGGGCGTTCGACGCGATGACGAAGCTGGAAGCGGGCGCGATCGCGAACCCGGACGAGAAGCGGATGGTGGGACACTACTGGCTGCGGGCGCCGCAGCTCGCGCCCACGCCTGAAATCACGGGCGAGATCACGACCACGCTCGCGGCGATCAAGGCGTTTACCGCCCAGGTGCACTCGGGCGCGATCGCCGGGCCCAAGGGAAAGTTCAAACACCTCCTCGTGATCGGCATCGGCGGCTCGGCGCTGGGCCCGCAGCTCGTCAGCCACGCGCTGGGCCGGCCGCGCAAGGACAAGCTCGCGGTGACGTTCTTCGACAATACCGACCCCGACGGCATGGATTACGTGCTGGCCGGCCTCCGCAACCAGCTCGCGAAGACGCTCGTGATCGTGATCTCGAAGTCCGGCGGCACGGCCGAAACGCGCAACGGCATGCTGGAGGCGATGGCCGCATTTCGCGCCGCCGGCCTCGAACCCGCGAAGCAGTTCGTCGCCGTGACTGGCGCGGGCTCCAAGCTCGACCAGACCGCCCAGCAGGAAGGCTGGCTGGCCCGTTTCGCGATGTGGGACTGGGTCGGCGGCCGCACCAGCGAACTCAGTGCCGTCGGCCTGCTGCCCGCCGCGCTCCAGGGCATCGACATCCAGGCGATGCTCGACGGCGCCGCCGCGATGGACGAAGTCACGCGTTATCCCGTGACCGCCCAGAATCCGGCCGCGCTGATGGCGCTCATGTGGCACTTCGCGACCGACGGCCGCGGCGCGAAGGACATGGTCGTCCTCCCTTACAAGGATCGCCTGCTGCTGTTCTCGCGCTACCTGCAGCAGCTCGTGATGGAGTCGATCGGCAAGGAGTTCGACCTCGACGGTCGCGTCGTGAACCAGGGCATCGCCGTCTACGGCAACAAAGGCTCGACGGACCAGCACGCGTACGTGCAGCAGCTGCGTGAGGGCGTGAACAACTTCTTCGTCACCTTCATCGAAGTGCTCGCCGACCGCGACGCGAAGACCTCGCTCGAGGTCGAGCCCGGGGTCACGAGCGGCGATTTCCTGCAGGGCTTCTATCTCGGCACGCGCGACGCGTTGAGCGAGAAGGGCCGGCATTCGATCACGCTGACCCTGCCCGACGTCTCGCCCCGCAGCCTCGGCATGCTCATCGCGCTGTACGAGCGCGTGACCGGGCTCTACGCCTCGCTGGTCAATCTCAACGCGTACCACCAACCGGGCGTCGAGGCGGGCAAGAAAGCCGCCGGCGCGGTGATCGCGCTCAAGCGGAAGCTCGTGGCCGCGATGCAGGCCGCGCCCGGGGACTCGTTCACCGCGGAACAGCTCGCCGCCCGCGCCGGCGCCCCTGACCAGGCCGAGCTCGCGTTCAAGATCCTCGAACGCCTCGCCGCGAACCGCGGCACGGGCGTAAAGAAACGGCGGCGCAAGCCGGCGTTTGAATCGAGCTACCGGATGGGATGAGGGAGACGGGCGGAAAATCTCGAGTCTCGAATTGAGAGCTGAGAGCTCGACCCAGAACCGGTTCCCGCCGCCGCCCTGACTCTGATCGGTCTGCCGCACCTGCTCTCCCAGCGCTCAACCCTCAACGCTCAACTCCTCGCCTCCCGTGCCGCGTCTGGCGCTTTTCCTCTGTCTGCTTGCGCTGCTCGGGTCGGCGGTGTCGGCCGCACTCTATTTCCAGATCGGCAATTCGAAGCAGGTGCTCGAGCTGCGGCTCGCCGACGCGAACGCGCGGGCGACCAAGCTCGACGCGGACCTGGCTCGCGCGAATGAGGAGACCGGCCGCCTGAAGGCGAAGGTCGCGAGCGTCAGCGGTGACCTGCAGCAGGCGCGCTCCGACCTCGCGGCCGCCGGCAGCCGGGCCGCCAAGCTCGAGCTCGATCTCGGCGCCGTGAAGCTCGATCTGTCATCGACGCAGAGCGTCGTCGCACTCTACGAGCGCACCGCTCAGGGTCTCGCCGAGGATGTCGCGCGGCTGAAACAGGACCTGGCGGACACCCGCGCCTCGCTCGCGACACCCGAGGCCGTCGCCGCCTACAAGGCCGCCATCGCCGAACTCGAGCGCCAGCTCGCCACCGCCCGCAACGGCGTGGCGCTGCCGGCCACCGCCGGCGCCTCGACGGCCGCGTTTTCCAGCCGGGCGGCGGGCCGGGCGACCATTCTCAGCGTGGGACCGGACAACGCGTTCGTGGTGCTCAACTTCGGCGCCGCCCGCGGCGCGGAGGTGGGCCACCGGCTCACGGTAAGTCACGGAACCAATGAGGTCGCGGTGGTTCTCATCAGCGATGTCCGCCCCAACTTCTCGGTCGCCCAAGTCCTGCCCGATACCCTCCGCGGGGTCTTGCAGAAAGGCGATTTGGCGGTATTGATCCGATAAACCATGACCTCGCTCAAGTCCCCCGTTCTCGCGCTCCTCCTGATCGCCTTCGGTGCCCTTGCCACCGGCTGCAGCACCAACTCCCCCAAGCAGACGTCGATCCCGTGGAGCCGTCCGGCGGGCTGGGAAGGCCAGATCCCGGGCATGGGCCAGCCGACCGGCCGCTGAGTCCCGGCGTCGCCGACCGGCGACTGGAGAAGGGAGCACGGAGCAAGGGCAGGAAGGTTCGCGGCGTACACCGCCGGCGATAATTTCCTTCTCCTTTCTCCCTGCTCCCTTCTCCTTTTTTTGTGTCCGAAAACTCCTCCCTGACGCCCCAGCCCGGCCATCTCTACGTCGTTGCCACGCCGATCGGGAACCTGGCGGACCTCACGGATCGGGCCCGCGCCATTCTCTCCGGGGTCGACGTGGTGGCCTGCGAGGATACCCGCACGACCGGCGGGCTGCTCACCCGGCTCGGCCTCCGGAAGGACCTCGTCGCCTATCACGAGCACAATGAAATCGAGGCGGCGGAGCGACTCGCCGACCAGGTGGCCTCCGGCAGGTCGGTCGCCGTCGTCAGCGACGCCGGGACCCCGGCGCTGAGCGACCCCGGATTTCGCGTCGTACGCGCCTGCCGCCGCCGCGGCCTGCCCGTCGTGCCGGTGCCCGGCCCGAGCGCCCTCACCGCGGTGCTGAGCGCGAGCGGTCTCCCTTCGAACGGGTTCCTCTACGTCGGCTTCCTGCCGCCGAAGAGCGCCGCGCGGATCGCGTTCCTGGAGAAGTATCGCGAATTCCCCTACACGCTGGCGCTCTTCGAAAGCTGCCACCGGATCGACAAGGCGGTCGACGAGATCGTCGCGACGCTCGGCCCGGCCCGCGTGATCTGCGTGGCCAAGGAAGTCACGAAGCTGCACGAGACGTTCTTCGTCGGTCCCGCCTCCGACGTCCAAGCGCGCCTGGCGAAGGCAAGCCTCAAGGGCGAGTTCGTGCTGTTGATCGCTCCTGGCGAGTTTGTCTTGTGAAGCCCACGGAACACACGGAGCACACGGAAAATGGGGTCTTCACTTCCGTGTATTCCGTGTGTTCCGTGGGCCATGTCTCCTCGCTCGGTCGCCGTCATCGATATCGGCAGCAACTCGATCAAGCTGATCGTCGCCCACCGCACGCCGGACGGAAACGTCGCGCCGCTCGCGGTCCGGAGCCTCGATGCCCGGATCAGCGCCGGGATCAGCGCGGCTGAACCACGTCTCTCCGACGACGGCATCCGGCGCGGGCTCGACGCCATCCACAGCCTGCTCGAAACCGCGGCGCCCTTCGCGCCCGCGCGCACCCTACTGGTGGCGACCAGCGCGGTCCGCGATGCCCGCAACGGTGCCGCCTTCCGCGAGCACGTGCGCGAGGCGACCGGCCACGACCTGCGCATCCTCACCGGCGACGAAGAGGCCAATCTCATCGGTCGCGGACTGACCACGGATCCGGCCCTGCGCAGTCTGCGCGACTTCTACGTGTTCGACCTGGGCGGCGGCAGCCTCGAGTGCCTCGCCTTTCGCGAGCGCCGCATCGAACAGGCCACGAGCCTGAAACTGGGCTGCGTGCGCCTGACCGAGCGTTTCGTCGCCGACCCCACCCTGCCGCTGCCCGCGACCGCGCGCGAGGCGATCGCCGCGCACACCCGCGATGTAGTCCTCCACTCGGGGTTCACGTTCTCGCTGCCGGCGGACGCCGTCGCCGTGGGCACCGGAGGCACCGTGACGACGGCACGGACAATCCTCGCCGCGCACGCGGGGAAGTCGTTCGCCGAGACACCGGCGCTGGTCACGTTGGAGGATTTGCGCGAACTCCTGCGCTGGCTCGGCGGGAAAACGCTCGAGGAGCGCAAACTCGTCACCGGTCTGCCCCCCGCCCGCGCGGACATTTTTCCCACCGCCGTCGCCACGCTGGTCGCGCTGGCCGAGCTCGGCCGCTTTTCCGGCTTCGTGAACTCGGTGCACAACCTCCGCTACGGACTGGCGGATGAAGTGCTCTGACGTGGAACGCCGCGACCTCTCCCCGCCGTTGCCGGCGGTAATGCCATCACCCCGTGGGTTCGAACGTCAGCGGTCAGGCAATGCGGGGTGAGGGCACCCCGCCCACAGGGGGAATAGCAGCGTGGGGCCACGCTGCTCCACCTCAGGCCGCCGGCGCCTTGGCCGCCTTGCGCAAGACCTTCATCATGGTCTGAAAATCCTTCGGCAGCGGCGCGCGCAGATCGAGTTCCTTGCCGCTGATCGGATGCGTGAGCACGAGATGCTCCGCGTGCAGCATCACCCGCTCGGGTTGCTGCGCCAGCCGCGGATCCGGTTTCCAGCCGTAAAGGGCGTCGCCGAGGATCGGATGCCCGAGCGACTTCAGGTGCACGCGAATCTGGTGCGTGCGGCCGGTGAAGATCTGGCAGCGCATCACCGCGGCGATGTCACCGAACACCTCGCCGCGCTCCCACGTCGTCTTGGCAGTCTTGCCCCCTTCGCCGATCGTCATGCGATGGCGATGCGTCGGATGCCGCGAGATCGCGCGATCGATGGTGCCGCTGAGCAGCTGCGGAACGCCGGCGACGAGCGCGATGTATTCCTTTTTCAAGGACCGCGTGGCGAACTGGTCGGCCAGCGCGCGGTGCGCCTTGTCCGACTTCGCGACGACGATCACGCCGGTGGTCTCCTTGTCGAGCCGGTGGACGATGCCCGGCCGCTCCACGCCGCCGATGCCGCTGAGCGAATCGGCGCAGTGCGAAAGGAGGGCATGCACGAGCGTGTCCTCTCCCGTCGCCGCCCCCGGATGCACGATCATGCCCGCGGCCTTGTTCACGGCCAGCATGTGCTTGTCCTCGAAGAGCACGTCGAGCGGGATGTCCACGGCCCGCAATTCGGCCGGCACCACGTCCGGCAGGGAGAACTCAATCACGTCGCCGCCGGCGACGTCGTGCGAACGGTCGATGGGCTGGCCGTGCATCAGCACCAGCCCGGCATCGAACGCCCGCTGCAGCGCCGTGCGACTGTGCTCCCGAAACGCCAGGGCCAGCGCCTTGTCCGCCCGCAGCCGGCGAACGCCCTCAGGGACCGTGTGGATTTGTTTCATCGCCGGTCAGGTGCAGGCCGCGACCACCCGGTCGATGAGGCCGATCATCTCCTGGCGCACCGCCGGCGGCACATCGGCCACCTCCCAGCCGTTGCGCGCCACCTGGCTCAACTCGGCATGGGTGAACGTCAGCTCGCCCGCGAGGGCGCAGTATTCCTCGGTCAGCGAATTCGCGAAACACAGCGGATCGTCCGTGCTTACCGTGCAGCGCACGCCCGCCCGCAGCAGCCGCCGCAGCGGGTGTTCCTTCAGGGTGGGAAAAACCCGCAGGCCGACATTGCTGAGCGGGCACACATCGAAAGTCACACCGTGGTCGGCGGCGAGTTTCACCACCGCCGGGTCCTCGATGGCGCGGACGCCATGCTGGATCCGGCGCACGCCGAGCAGCTCGATCGCCTCGCGCACCCGCGCCGGACCGTCGAACTCACCGGCATGGCACTTCGTGATCTTCCCCGCCGCGCGCAAACGCGACCAGACCGCGGCGGTGTCCGGATGCGTCGGCATCTGTTCAAACCCGTGCAGGTCGACGCCCGCCAGGCCGTCCCAGGCGTGCAACTGGTCGATCGTCGGCCGCAGGTCGCCACCGAGATCCGAACGCAGCATCCCGGCGAAAATGCGCACTTCGAGCCCGGCCGGGACCGCCGCGCGAATGGCCGCGATGATCTCGGGGCCCGGCACCTTGATGAACTGCGTGACCGGAAGGTGGAAACTTGTCTCCACGTAGCGCACGTTCTGCGCGACATGTTTGGCGAAGATCACCTTGGCCGCCTCGTGATAGCGCTGGGCCGACGTGAACCAGGGCAGCGCGTGATCGAGCAGGATCTTCTCGAACTCCGGGAACGTCTCGTACCGGTAGGAACGGGCCCGGAACTGCGGATCGGGCGGCCACTGCTCGGGATCCCAGTCGATCAGCAGCTCGTACGGGAGCGCGCCCTCGAGGTGAAGGTGCGTCTCCGTCTTCGGCAGCGCCTGGATGAAATCACGCATCGATCCGGAAGTAGCGAGCAGCGGGTTGCCGGTAGCGAGTAGAAAAGAGCGTGAGTGAAATGCTCGCTACTCACTACTCGCTACCCGCTACTTTTTCCCAGCAGGTATTCCGGGTTCAGCTTGTGCAGCGCCTTGGGCAGGAAGATCCCGTCCTTCCGGATCAACTTGCCGTCGAACCAGATTTCGCCGCCACCGTATTCAGGCCGCTGGATACAGACCATGTCCCAGTGCACCTGCGACTTGTTGCCATTGCCCACGCCCTCATAGGCCTGGCCGGGTGTGAAATGGAACGAGCCGGCGATCTTCTCGTCGAAGAGGATGTCGCGCATCGGCTCCAGAATGTACGGGTTAAAGCCGATCGCGAACTCGCCGATGTAGCGCGCCCCCGGATCGCTGTCCAAGATCTCGTTCAACCGTTTGGTATTGTTTGCGGTCGCCTCGACGATGCGACCCTTCTTGAACGCGAGGCGGATGTGGTCGAACGACGCTCCGAGGTAAACCGTCGGGGCGTTGTACTGGATGTGGCCCTCGACGCTTTCCTTGACCGGGCAGGAGAACACCTCGCCGTCGGGAATGTTGCGCAGGCCGCCGCAGGGTTGCGCGCCGATGCCCTTGATCGAGAAACGGAGGTCGGTGCCCGGCCCCTTGATGTGCACCTGATCGGTCTTCTTCATCAGGTCGCCGAGCGCCTTCATGCCCGGCGTCATCCGCCCGTAGTCGAGCGTGCACACCCGGAAATAAAAATCCTCGAACGCTTCCGTACTCATCGCCGCCTGCTGCGCCATGGCCGCGCTCGGCCAGCGGAGGACGACCCACTTGGTCCGGCCGACCCGGTGGTCCAGCACGGGCTTCATCAGTCGCGACACCAGCTGCACCCGCTCCGAGGGCACGTCGGACGACTCGAAGATATTGTCCGCTCCGCGAATCGCGATGTACGCGTCCATCTTCTGCATCCGCGCGAGCTCGACGTCCGCATGCGGCGCGTACTGCGCCTCCTCGGCCCCGAGCGCCAGTTCGCGCGTCACGCGGGCGCGGTGGATCTGCACGTAGGGAAGCGCGCCGCGCTCCCGGGCCGCCCGGATCAGGGCGACCACCATCGCATCGGGAATGTCGAAGGCATCAATCAGGACCCGCTCGCCTTTGCGGAGCGACGTCGAAAAACCGGTGAGGCCCTGCGCGAGCTGCGTGAAACGGGGATCGATCAGCATATTGACCGGCAACTAACGCGCCGGTCTGGCGGCGCCGCAAGGGGAAAGCGGACGGGCTCGCGCGGCGGGCGAAGTTGAGAGATTAGAGCTGAGAGTTGAGAGACCGGAACCCGGCGCGCTCGAAACAGCCGACCGAACAAACCCACAGGGGGAGCCTTCACTCTCAACGCTCAACTCTCAGCTCTCAACCTCACGTCATTGCGGCAGCGGCGACCTTGTCCCGCTCGACGGAAAACAGATCCGCCCCACGGCCTCATCGAAGTCCGACGCGCCCCGCAGGATGTCGATCTCCAGCCGCAGGTAGTACAGCGGCAGCGGACACGCGAGGTCCTCCGCGATGCGCACCGCGTCTTTTTCCGTCGTCACGAGGCACGCGGCGCCTTCGCGTTGGGCGAGCTTGAACAGCTCCGTGATGTCCTCGCCCTCGTAGCGATAGTGGTCGAGGAAGCGCTCGCGGCCGACGACCTTGGCGCCCAGGTCGCGCAGGAATTTCTCAAAGCTCTCCGGCGTCGCGATGCCGCTGAACGCGAAGACGCGCCGGTCCTTCAGGAAGGTCAGCGGTTCGCGCGCGCCAGGCGACTCGGGCGCCGCCCCGAGCCGCTGGAGGTAGCGCGGACGGTGGGCGCATTCGATGATGTCGACGCCCGGATTGTGCTTCTGGATGAGCGCCTCGAGCTCGGGGTCGCGCTGACCGTTGGACTTGGTGAGGAACACGTAGCTCGCGCGCCGCAGGTGCTTGATCGGTTCGCGCAGGATGCCGCGGGGCAGCAGGTGGCCGTTGCCGAACGGATTGGTCTTGTCGACGAGCAGCAGGTTGAGCCGGCCCTTGAGCGGCAGATATTGGAAACCGTCGTCCAGCACCAGGGTGTCGCAGCCGAAGCGCTTGATCGCAAATTCACCGGCCTTCACCCGGTTCTTGTCCACGAGCACGATCACACCGGGCAGATTGCGCGCGAGCATGTAGGGCTCGTCGCCCGCCTGTTCGCTGTCGAGCAGCACGCGCTGGCCGTCGCTGACGATGCGCGGCGGCGGCTCCTCGGCGTGGGTGAGCCGCCACCAGGCCTTGCGCCAGAGCGGCACGGACTTGCTCTTGTAGCCCCGGCTGAGGATGGCGACCTTCCGGCCGCGATCGTGCAGCGCCCGCGCAAATTTCTCGACCACTGGGGTCTTGCCCGTACCGCCGACCGTCAGATTGCCGACGACGACCACCAGGCAGCCGAGCGGCTGGTCATGGAAGATCCGGTGCCGGTACAGCCAGAGCCGCGCCTGGGCGATGCCGTTGAAAAGCCAGGAAAGCGACTGGAGAAACGCCCCGTAAACGGCGGCCCCTGCGCCCGCGCGCCGCCCGTAAATCAGATCGATCGTGTAGAGCTCGAGAGCATTGACCTTCTTCTTCAGCCAGGGCTGGGACATCGCGGTAAGTGGGAATGAAGGTTGACGCCCCCGGCCGCGCAAACAGTTTTCCGAGCGCCTACGCGCACTTCCATGAGCTACAAACTCTTCATTCCCGGTCCCATCGCCGTCTCGGAGAAAACGCTCCGGGCCATGTCGCAGCCCATGATCGGGCACCGCAGCACGGACTTCGTCGCGCTGTACAACTCGATCCAGCCCGAACTCCAGGCGCTGGCCTACACGAAGGATCCGGTCTACCTGTCGACCAGCAGCGCGTGGGGCGTGATGGAGGGTTCGCTCCGCAACGTCGTCAAAAAGAAGGTGCTGAACTGCATGAACGGCGCGTTCTCGGACAAGTGGTACGATGTGGCGCTGCGCTGCGGGAAGCAGGCCACCGCGCTGAAGTTCGAGTGGGGCCAGCCGGTCGACCCGGAGGCCGTGCGCAAGGAACTCGCCACGGGCCAGTACGACGCCCTCACCCTCATTCACAATGAGACGTCGTGCGGCTGCATGAGCGATCTCGCCGCCATCATGAAGGTGGTGCGCGAGTTCCCGGAGGTCATCGCGATCGTCGACACCGTGAGCTCGCTGAGCGCGCTGCCGATCAAGAAGGACGAACTCGGCATCGACGTGCTCGTGAGCGGTTCGCAGAAGGCCTTCGCGCTGCCGCCGGGCCTCTCGTTCCTGTCGGTCTCGAAGAAGGCGCTCGATCGCGCCGCCACCGTGAACGACCGCGGCTATTACTTCGACTACGTCGAGTTCCAGAAGAACCACGAAGCGGGCATGACGCCCAGCACGCCGGTCATCTCGCTGATCTACGCGCTGCGGTCGAAGCTCGACGACATCAAGGCCGAGGGCCTCGAGGCCCGCTACGCGCGCCACGCCCGCCTGAACCGGACCGTGCGCGACCACGTGTTCGCGAAGGGCTTCAAGCTGTTCCCGAAGGAAGGCTACGGCTCGGTAACGCTCAACTGCTTCGCGAACACCCTGAACATCGACCTCGCCGCGCTCAACAAGACGCTCAAGTCGAAGCACAAGCTCGTCATCGATGGCGGCTACGGGAAGCTCAAGGGAAAGACCTTCCGCATCTCGAACATGGGCGACGAGACCGACGCGACGATCGCCGCGATGCTGCAGTCGTTCGACGCCGCGCTGGCGGAGACGCCGAAGGCGGCCGCCTGATTGGCGGCCGCTGAGTTGAGAGTTGAGGGTTGAGAGTTGAGAGACCGGACCGAGCCAGACCGGATCCGTCGGCGACGTTCGACTCCTATTTCGTCTCTCAACTCTCAACTCCAGCCTCTCAACTGCGCGCCGGACCGTGCCACGCAACCCGCGATTCGGGGCCGCGTTCGGCGCGCTGCACCGAAACAATTTCTTGCACTTCGTCGCTCCGCGCTTAACGGCTCGCGTGAATGAAGTCACTTGTCATCGCCGAGAAGCCGTCCGTCGCGGCCGACCTCGCGCGCGCACTCGGCAAAGTTCCCAAGAAGGGCGACCACTACGAAAACGACGAGTACGTCATCTCGTACGCGCTCGGCCATCTCGTGGAGCTCGAGATGCCGGAGGACATCGACAAGAAGAAATACGGCTTCTGGCGGCTCGAGACGCTGCCCATCATCCCCGCGAAGTTCGGCCTGAAGCCGATCGAGGATTCGAAGGAGCGGTTCAACGCGCTGAAGAAGCTCCTCGCCCGCAAGGACGTCGACCAGGTGATCAACGCCTGCGACGCCGGGCGCGAGGGCGAACTGATTTTCGCCTACCTTTACCAGCTCACGAAGTGCAAACTTCCCGTGAAACGCGCGTGGATGCAGACGATGACCACGGGCGGCATCCAGGAGGCCTTCCGCAGCCTGCGGGACGGTGAGAAGCTGAAGGGGCTCGAGGACGCCGCCCGCTGCCGCAGCGAGAGCGACTGGCTGATCGGCATCAACGGGACCCGCGCGCTGACCAAGCGGATGTTCGGCTCCCGCGCCGGCAACGTGGCCTCCGTCGGCCGCGTGCAGACGCCGACGCTCGCGATCGTCTACGCCCGCGAGCTCGAGATCCGGAATTTCAAGCCGCGCGACTTCTGGCGCGTCACGGCGACCTTCGAAGTCGCCCGCGGTCGGTACGAGGGCGTTTATCAGCGTCCGAACTTCAAGCGCGCCGAGAACGACGAGCACGACCGCATCGACCGGATCTGGGAGAAGGCGATGGCCGAGGCCGTCGTGGCCGCCTGCGCCGGTGCCCCGCTCGCGAAGGTCACCGAGGAAAAGAAGGCCAGCACGCAGGCGTCACCGCGCCTGTACGACCTGACCACGCTCCAGCGCGAGGCCAACAACCGCTACGGCCTCCCCGCCCGCCGCACGCTGCAGATCGCGCAGGCGTTGTACGAACGCCACAAGATGATCACCTACCCGCGTACCGATTCGCGGGCCCTGCCGGAAGATTACATCCCGACCGTCCGGGAAACCATGCGCAACCTTCAGGGCGACCTGCAGGGCCACGCCCAGAAGGTGCTCGACGAGGGCTGGGTCCGGCCGAACAAGCGGATCTTCAACAACGAGCAGATCTCCGATCACTTCGCCATCATTCCCACGGCCCACGAGGTCAAGAATCTCGACGAGATGGAGGCGAAGCTGTTCGACATGATCGCCCGCCGGTTCGTCGCGGCGTTCTACCCGGCGGCGGAGTTCGATGTCACGACGCGCCTCAGCACGGTCGCTCCCGGCCACGATTTCAAGACCGAGGGCAAGGTCCTCACCTTCCCCGGCTGGCTCGCGGTTTACGGCAAGACGACGGTCGACGACGACTCACCCGATTCCAAGGCCCTTCCGGCGCTTTCGCCGGAAGACGGTTCCCCCGCGAAGGCCAGGACGCTCGAGCCGAAGCTCCACTCCGAAACCACCAAGCCGCCACCGCGCTACACGGAAGCCACGCTGCTCTCCGCCATGGAAGGCGCCGGCAAGCTGGTCGACGACGAAGAGCTCGCCCTCGCCATGAAGGAGCGCGGCCTCGGCACGCCGGCCACGCGCGCCGACACCATCGACGGCCTGATCAACCAGAAGTACATCGACCGCCCGCAGCGCGAACTGATTCCCACGGCCAAGGCCGAGCAGCTGATCCAGTTCCTCGGCGCCGTGAAGGCGGAGGAGCTGACCAAGCCCGACCTCACCGGCGAGTGGGAGTACAAGCTCCGGCAGATGGAGCACGGCAAGTTCACCCGCGACAAGTTCATGGACGAAATCGCGGCCACGACGAAGGGCATCGTGGAACGCGTGAAGGCGTTCGAGGAGGATGACTCCGTCGCCCGCGTCACGGACATCCCCTCGCCCACCGACGGCAAACCGCTGCGCGAAACGCTCCGCGGTTACAAATCGCAGGACGGCGAGTTCATGATCTACAAGGTCATCGGCGGCCGCCGGATGGAGGAGGAGGAAGTGCGACAGCTCGTGACCGCCGGCCAGATCGGACCGCTCGACGGCTTCATCTCGGCGAAGACCCGCGCGCGTTTCTCCGCCTTGCTGAAACTGACCAAGGACGCCGAGACCGGAAAGTACAAGGCCGAGTACGATTTCGGCGACAAGGTCGACCTCGGTACCGTCGAGCCCTACTGGACCGACCCCAAGACCGGTGCACAACTCTGCGAAGTGGGCTCCAGCCACATCCTGCGCGAGCGCGACGGCGAAGGCTGGAAACAGTCCTTCCGCATCGGCCGGCTGATGTGCCAGAAGGCGATCACCCGCGAGAACGCGATCCAGCTGATCGCCGACGGCAAGACCGAGCTGATCAAGGGCTTCATCTCGAAGAAGGGCCGCCCGTTCGATGCGTTCCTCAAGCGCGAGGGCCCGAAGTTCTCGTGGGAGTTTCCCCCGCGGGCCCCGAAACTCGACAAGGACGGCAAGCCTATCGCCCGCAAGGCGAAGGCGCCACCCGACCTCTCGAAGGGCACCGTGCTCGGCAAGAGCAAGCAGCACAAGGACGGGGAGATCGTGGAGACCGCCGACGCCTACTACGTGCGCCGGCCCGACCAGGACAACCGGATCGTGTTCACCCTGAAGAAGGAACTCTGCGGCAAGCAACTGCCCGCGGAGGAGATCGTGAAACTCTTCGAAACCGGCCGCACCGAGCTGATTCCCGGCTTCATGTCGAAGCGCGGCATGCCCTTCGGGGCATACCTGGTGCTTTCGAAGACGGGGGCGAAGGCGGAGTTCGAGTTCCCGCCGCGGTAGGACGTTTCGTTTTCCGCGGGAGCGCGGCCGTCCCCGGCCGCAAGGGATCAGTCAGCGGACGGAGACGTCCGCGCTCCCACAACGAGGAGGGACCTCACTTGCACCGGCGTGCCGTTCCGGTAACTTTGCCGGCACGACCACGTCCCCTCGCTCACTGTGAAATCACCCCAAGCCTTCCTCCTCCTTCTCCTGGCCGGCACGACGGTCGGCGGCGCTATCCTCGCCTGGCGGCAGTACGGCGAACTCGTCGAACTGCGCGGGTCGGCCCTGAATCGTGCGGAACGCGCCGACCTGCAGAAGCGGATCTGGGACCTGGAGAAGCAGAATCGCGAGCTGCAGGACAACCTCGCCGCCGCTCGGGGCCCGGGTGCCGGCGCCGATCCGCTGGCCGCCACGACCGACGAGGAACGACCGGGGCGCGAACGCGGCGGCCGCGGTGGGGACCGCGGTGGCCCAGGCGGTCGGGGCGACGCGTTTCAGAAACAGGCGGCGGCGATACGCGACCTGATGAGCAAGCCCGAGGTGCAGGCCCTCCTGAGCCAGCAGCAGAAGGCCGCGATCGAAGGGCGCTACGCGGCTCTCTTCCGGAACCTGAATCTCGCTCCGGACCAGGCCGCCAAACTCACCGCGCTGCTCGCCGAGCGCGGCACGACCATGCAGGACGTGATGTCCGCCGCGCGCGAACAAGGCATCGATCCCCGGGAAAACCCGGCCGCGGTCCGCAAGCTCATCGCCGACGCCCAAAACCAGATCAACGCCAGCATCAAGTCCGTGATCGGCGACCAGGGCTTTGCCCAGCTCACGAACTACGAGCAGACGATGCCGCAGCGTCAGCTCGTCAACGACCTCCAGCAACGCCTCAGCTACACCAGCACACCGTTGACCGCGCCGCAGGCCGAGCAGCTGGTGCAGATTCTCGCGACCAACGCGCCGCCGCGGCCGGCGAATCCCAGCGGCAATGTGATGGTCGGCCCGACGGAACGAACCATGGTCTTCCGCAGCGCCGGACCGATGGGACCGCCGCCCGACGGCTTCGGCGGTCGCGGCGGCCCGGACATGGGCGGCGTGATCAACGCCGTGGCCGGACCTTCCGCCGGACTTCTAATGGGCGCGCTCGATGGCGCACGTGTTGGTGGCGCCCCGGTGACCGGCGCCGCGGTGGCGCAGGCGCAAGGCGTCCTCTCGCCCCCGCAGGTCGCCGCCCTGCAGCAAATCCAGCAGCAACAGCAGGCCCAGCAACAATTGCGCGACATGGTGAACGAAACCATGAAAGCGAACCAGCCGCCTCCCCCGCCCGACGGCACCGCGCCGTCGGGACGCAAGCGCGGCGGCTGAGGCCCGCGCCCGGGCGAGCGGAGCGGCCCCGCAATCCGCGCCTGCATTGCGCCAAATAACGCCCGGAGAAAACCCTTGCCCGGGGCGTCGTCGGTACGGATTCTGCAGCCTCCTTATCCGACCATGATCGTCACGACCGCGCAGTTGTTCAAACACGCCTACGGCAAATACGCCGTGGGTGCCTACAACATCAACAACGCCGAGCAGGCGATGGGCCTCTTCCGCGGCTGCATCGACTCCAAGGCGCCGTTCATCATCCAGATCTCGAAGGGCGCCCGGAAATACACCGACAAACGGATGCTCGAGGCGATCATCCGCGCGGCGGCGGACATTTTCCCGGAGTCGATCTTCGCCGTGCACCTGGACCACGGTGACGAGGAGACCTGCTACGACTGCATCAACTCGGGCTTTTTCAGCTCCGTGATGATCGACGCGTCGCACGATCCGTTCGACAAGAACGTCGAGATCACCAAGCGGGTCGTCGACAAGGCGCACGCGAAGGGCATTTCCGTCGAGGCCGAGCTCGGCATGCTCGGTGGCGTCGAGGAGGACATCAAGGTCGAGGAAGGCCACGCGTGCCTGACCGATCCGGACGAGGCCAAGGATTTCGTGACCAAGACCGGCTGCGACTCGCTCGCCTGCGCGATCGGCACCAGCCACGGCGCGTTCAAGTTCAAGGGCCGGCAGTCGCTCCACTTCGACGTCCTCGAGAAGATCAAGTCCCGCCTCCCCGGTTTCCCGCTCGTCATGCACGGGTCGTCCTCGGTGCCGAAGGAGGAGGTGCAGCGCATCAACGCCGCCGGCGGCCAGATCAAGGACTCGATGGGCGTCGATCCGAACGAGTATCTCCCCGCCGCCAAGCTCGGCGTGACGAAGGTCAACATCGACACCGACGGCCGCCTGGTCTGGACCCGCGTGCACCGCGAGTTTTTCCGCGACAAGCCGGCCGAGTTCGATTTCCGCCCGCCGGGCAAGATCTTCATCGATGAATACGCGAAGTTCATCGCCAGCCGCAACCGGCTGCTCGGCAGCGCCGGCCAGCTCGACGATCTCCGCGCCAGCCTGAAGAAGTAACGGCGCCGGTCGTTCCCCGCCTTTGCCAGCCCCGCACACCCCGTGCGGGGCTTTTTCGTGTCGTTCCGCGAAAAGCTTTCCGCGCCTCCCCTCCTTCACTAGGGTGGCGCCATGGCGGGAATGGACTTCATCCGCGATCTGGCCCTGGTCGTCGCCGTCGCGGGCGTCGCGGGCTGGCTTTCCCAGCGCATCGGACTCTCGGTGGTCGTCGGCTACCTGCTCGCGGGCGCGGTGGTGGGACCGTACACGCCGTCGTTTCAACTCGTCGCCGATATCGAGCACGTCCAGATGCTGTCGCAGCTGGGCCTGATCTTCCTGATCTTTTCGATCGGCCTGACCCTGAGTTTCCAACGCCTCCAGCGCCTGGGCCTTTCGGTGGCCTTGGCTGCTGTGATCGAGGCGGTGGCGCTCCTCTTCACCTGCCGGCTGCTCGGCGCGACGATGGGCTGGACCCCGACCCAGGGCCTTTTCCTCGCCGGAATCCTGATGATCTCGAGTTCGGCCATCGTGAGCAAGGTGCTGCGGGAACAGAACGCGACTCACCAGCGGCCGGGGCAGCTGGCGCTCGGCGTGATGGTGGTCGAGGACATCATCGCCGTGCTGATGCTCACGTTGCTGTCGACGCTCGTGCAGTTCGGCGGCGAGGCGACGTCCCACCTGGCCCAGACCGCCGGCGCCCTCGGTGCCTTCGTCGTCGCGCTGCTGCTCGTCACCCTGCTGCTGGTACCCCGGCTGCTCCAGGTGCTCACCCGCTCGGCGAGCGCGGAGGTTCGCACGCTGCTCGTCATCGGACTCCTGCTCGGGCTTTCCTGGCTGGCCGCGCGCGCCGGCTATTCCATGGCGCTGGGCGCCTTCCTGCTCGGCGTGATCGTCGCCAGCACCCCGCAAAAGCCCGAGATCGAGCGCACCCTCGAGGGCCTGCGCGATCTTTTCGGCGCGGTGTTCTTCGTCGCGATCGGCATGCTGGTCGATTTTCGGATCCTCTTCGCAGCGTGGCCTCTCGTCCTCGGCCTGACCGCCCTCGCCCTCCTGCTCCGGCCGCTCGTCGCCGCGTTCGGCCTGATCGTCACCGGCCATGCGCCGCGCGACTCGATTCGGGCCGGGTTCGCGCTCGCCCCGCTGGGCGAGTTCTCCTTCGTCATCGCGCAACTCGGCGTCACGACGGGAGCGGTCCCCCGCGAATTCTACCCGATGGCCGTCGGCGCGTCCCTGCTCACGGCCTTGGTCGCGCCGTTGCTCATGCGGCATTCGGAGCCGCTCAGCGGGCGGATCGAGGCGGCCATCCCGGCCTTCGCGCGCACGGGTCTCGCCTTCTTTCACGCGGGACTCAAGCGCATCGAGCGCCGGCAGCAGCGCAGTCTGCTGTGGCGGCTCACCAGCCGCCGGGCCGCCCAGACCGGCCTGCACGTCGTGCTGGTCTCGGCACTTCTCGTGGCCTCGCAGCCGGTCTACGCCCACCTGCGCGCGACCGTCGGCGACGACTGGCTGTTTCCCCGCGGACTCAGCGTGATCTTCTGGTCCGCCTTCGGATTACTGCTGCTCGCGCCCTTGATCGCGATCTGGCGCAACGTCCAGGCTCTGGCGATGATCGTGGCTGAAGCCGCAACCGGTGGCCTCGCCGACCATCGCGGCTGGCAGACCTGGTTCGCCACCGGCCTGCGCTCCGTCGCGTCCCTCCTCGTGATCGTCTGGCTGCTCCTCCTCGCCCCGTTCGGGCTGTCCCTTGCCTGGACGTCCGCGGCCGTCCTGGTCATCCTCGTGCTGGGCGCCCTGCTGTTGCAGCGCCGCCTGATCCGCTGGCACAGCCGGCTGGAGATCGAGGTGCAGACGCAATTCTCCGCCGCGATGACCCAGGGCGGCTCGTCCGCGCTCGCCCAGGCGCTGCACGACCGCCAGGACGACTGGCAGTTGCACGCCGAGGAATTCGTCCTCCCGGACCTCGCCGCGTGCGCCGGCCAGAAGATCGGCGTCCTGGCCCTGCGCAAACGCTTCGGCTGCTCGATCGCGAGCATCGACCGCCAGGGCTACATGATTCGCAACCCCTCGGCCGACACGGCGCTCTATCCCCAGGACCGCCTGCTGCTGCTCGGCACTGCCGACCAGATCGACGCGGCCGCGCGCGAACTGGGGGCCGCATCAACCGACAAGGTGGCACAGGAGATCGAGGAACTCGGACTCGAGTGCGTCACCGTGCCGCTGGACAGTCCCCGCGCGGGTCACACCCTCGCCGAGCTCGATCCCATCCGGCAGGTCGGCGTACAGGTCGCCGGCATCCAGCGCGCCGGCCAGCGAACCTTGACCCCGGGCGGCGCCGACCGGATCGAGGCGGGCGATGAACTGCTGGTGCTCGGACCTCCCCGGCAGATTCGCGAATTCCGCGACTGGCTCGGCTCGGGCCACCCGTCATAGGCCGCGCCTGGCCGATTGACGCGACCGCAGCCTTCCAAGTTCGGAAATCCCCGCGCGGCGGGGCGGACGAGGGCGCGGACGTCCCGTCCGCGTTCGACCAGAAGGCGGACGGGGACGTCCGCGCTCCCGGTGAAACCCCGCCTGACTCACGCCGGCTGCACCCAGCTCTTCGCCCGTTCGAGCGCGCGATTCCATTCGCCCCGCAGTCGCGCCATCTCGGTCATCGGGCGCCGCGGCTCGAACCGCGTATCGACGGCCCAATTACGCGTGATGTCGTCCCGGCTTTCCCAATACCCCACCGCCAGGCCGGCGAGGTAGGCGGCGCCGAGCGCGGTGGTTTCGACGCTGCGCGGGCGCACCACCGGCGTGCCCAGCAGGTCGGCCTGAAACTGGAGCAGCGTGGCGCTGCGGGCCGCGCCGCCGTCGACGCGCAGTTCGCGCAGGGCCAGCCCGCTGTCCTTTTCCATGCAGGCGATCAGGTCCGCCGACTGGAACGCGATCGCCTCAATCGCGGCGCGGCAGAAATGCGCCCGGTTGGTGCCGCGCGTCATGCCCACCGCCGTGCCGCGCGCATAGGGATCCCAATGCGGCGCGCCGAGGCCCGCGAACGCCGGCACCAGGAAGAGTCCGCCGGCGTCCGGCACCGACGCGGCGAGCGCGTCAACCTCCTGCGCCGATTTCACCAGCTGCAGTTCGTCGCGCAGCCACTGGATGGCGGCTCCGGCCACGAAAACGGAGCCCTCGAGCGCGTACTCGGTCCGGCCACCCACGCGCCACGCGACCGTCGTCAGGAGGTTGTTGCGCGACGGCACCGCCTGCTCGCCGGTGTTCATCAGCAGGAAGCAGCCGGTCCCATAGGTGTTCTTCGCCATGCCGGGCGTGAAGCAGGCCTGGCCGAACAGCGCCGCCTGCTGGTCGCCCGCGATGCCGGCGATCGGCGCGCCGGCCGGATACAGGTTGCTGCTGACATGACCGTACACTTCCGACGAGGAGCGCACCTCGGGCAGCATCGAACGCGGCACGCCGAACAGGCGCAGGAGGTCGTCGTCCCAGTCGCCGCGGTGCAGGTTGAACAGCAGGGTCCGCGACGCGTTGGTCGCGTCCGTCACGTGCCGCTGCCCCGACGTGAGCTGCCACAGCAGCCAGGTATCGACAGTGCCGAACGCCAGCTTGCCCATCTCGGCCCGGGCGCGCGCCCCCGGGACGTGATCGAGGATCCACCGGATCTTCGTGCCGGAGAAATAGGGATCGATGCGCAGGCCGGTCTTCGCGCTGACTCCCGCTTCCACGCCGTCGCGCTTGAGTTGCGCGCAGAAATCGGCGGTCCGCCGGTCCTGCCACACGATCGCGTTGTAGACGGGCCGGCCGGTCTCCCGATCCCACACCAGCGTCGTCTCCCGCTGGTTGGTCACGCCGACGGCCGCGATGTTGTGGCTCGTCAGGTTGGCCTGCGACAGCGCCTCCACCGCGGTCGCATTCTGGCTCGACCAGATGGCGAACGGATCATGTTCGACCCAGCCGGGCTGCGGATAGAGCTGGGGAAACTCCTTCTGGGCGACGGCGACGACGGCGCCGGCCCGATCGAAGACGATCGCCCGCGAACTGGTGGTGCCCTGGTCGAGGGCGAGGACGTAACTGGGTTTGCTCATGGCAGGATCGGGCGGGTTGGAGTTCGATCAAAGTCCGAGCAGCTTGAACACCTGCGCCCCCGCCACGCCGCCGACGATCGGCGCCACGACCGGCACCCAGGCGTAGCCCCAGTCGGAATCGCCCTTGCCCGGGATCGGCAGCACCGCGTGCGCGAGCCGCGGGCCGAGGTCACGCGCCGGATTGATCGCGTAGCCCGTCGGTCCGCCCAGCGAGAGGCCAATTGAAAACACCAGCAGGCCCACCAGCGCCGGCCCGAACCACAGGTTGACCGTCGCCGCCCACGCCGCCTGCTCCGCCGCGGCGCCACTGGCCACGCGGCCAAAGGCGAGCACGGCAAACACGAGCACCGCGGTGCCGATGGCCTCGGTGACAAACGCCGGTCCGAACGCACGCACCGCCGGTCCGGTCGAGAAACACGCGAGCTTCGCGCCGGCGTCCGCCGTCGGCGCCCAATGCGCGAAATACGCGAGAAACACCAGGACCGCGCCCACGAACGCGCCCGCCATCTGCGCCGCGATGTAGCCGGGCACGAGGCTCCACTCGAAGCCGCCGATGCTGGCAAGCGCGACCGAGACCGCCGGATTGAGATGGGCGCCGGAGACGCGGGCCACCGCGTAGACGGCGAGCGCCACGGCGAAGGCCCAGCCGGCCGCGATGCAGATCCAGCCGCCGGAATTGCCCTTGGTTTTGGTCAGGACCATATTGGCCACGACGCCGTTGCCGAGCAGGATGAGCAGCGCCGTGCCGGCGCCTTCCGCCAGATAGGGGTTCATGCGGGATGCAAGAGGGGTTGGGGTGAAGACCGCCCCCGCATCGAAACGATCCCGCGCGCCGCGACAACACCACAGTGCCGGCTCCGCTCAGAAAGTTTAGGCGCACGGCCCCCCTGCGCCGCGCCGTCACGGGTGGCAGGCGGAAACCGCAAGCGCGGGAAGAACGGGAACGGAAAAGCCCTCTGCCCGTTCATCCCGCGCCGGCTGTTCCGTCGCCCGGAACGTCCACCGGGCGCGGACCGCGTATCCGTCCCTCACCTACGGCAGCCAGGGGTACTTCCGCACCTCGGGTTTTCGCTTTTCGCGCTGCGCCGTCATGAACTCCTTCGCCTCGTCGGTCATGTAGTAAAGCATCGTCGCGTTGCCCGCGAGCTCCTGGATGCCCGCCTGGCCGTCGAGCTCGGCGTTGAACGCGCTCTTCAGGAGCCGGATCGCCAGCGGGCTCTTGTCGAGGATCTCGTTCGCCCACTTCACGCCCTCGCCTTCCAGGGCATCGACGGGAACGACCGCGTTGACGAGTCCCATTTCCAGCGCCTGCCAGGCGTTGTACTGCCGGCAGAGGTACCAGATCTCGCGCGCCTTCTTCTGCCCGACGACGCGGGCGAGATAACTCGAGCCGAAGCCGCCGTCGAAGCTGCCCATCTTCGGCCCGACCTGGCCGAAGATCCCATTTTCCGCCGCGATGGTCAGGTCGCAGACGACGTGCAGCACGTGGCCGCCGCCGATCGCGAAGCCGGCGACCAGCGCAATCACGACCTTGGGCATGGAGCGGATGAGTTTCTGCAGGTCGAGCACGTTGAGCCGCGGCACGCCCGCCTCGTCGATGTAGCCCGCGTGGCCGCGCACGCTCTGGTCACCGCCCGCGCAGAAGGCGTACTTGCCGTCGGTGTGCGGTCCCGCGCCGGTCAGCAGCACGACGCCGATCTTCGGATCCTCGCGCGCATCGCAGAAGGCGTCGTACATCTCCGCCACCGTCAGCGGACGGAAGGCGTTGCGCTTCGCGGGACGATTGATCGTCACCCGCGCGATGCCGCCGGCCTTGTGATAGAGGATGTCCGTGTAGGATTTCGCCGTCTTCCAATCGGGAGTCATGCCGGATCAGCGTGCACGCTCGCGGCGCGGTTGTCCACTGGCCAGCGCGGACCATGGCAAGCTGATTTCGGTGCGGCGGACGAAACTGCTTGGACACCGCCCACTCCTCCGAGACACTGCCCTTCCGGGTTTTCGCCCGCCTTTCGTCCGAGATGAGCCATCCCCCATCGACACCCCTGAAAGCCGGAGCGCAAGTCGCGCTCGGGATCGGTGCCCTGGGCGTGGTGTTCGGCGACATCGGCACAAGCCCGCTCTACACGATCCGGGAATGCCTCGCTTCGCTGCCGCCGTCCGAGCACTCCGTCGCCGTCCTGGGCGTCCTTTCGCTGATCGTCTGGTCGCTGATCGTGGTGGTGAGTGTGAAGTACACGATCTTCGTCCTGCGGGCCGACAACCGCGGCGAGGGTGGCGTCTTTGCTCTCCTGGCCCTGGGCCATTTCGACCGCGGCGTGCGCAGCGGCCTGAGTATGGGCACCCTCGTCGTCCTGATCGGCGCCGCGATGTTGTGCGGCGAGGCGGTGATCACGCCGGCCATCACCGTCCTCGGCGCGGTCGAGGGCATCAAGCTCGTCTGGCCGGGCGTCGAGTACCTCGTCGTGCCGCTGTCCTGTGTCATCCTGCTCGGACTTTTCCTGTTCCAGTATCGCGGCACCAAGTTCATCGGCGGCATTTTCGGGCCGGTGATGCTGCTCTGGTTCATCGTGCTGGGAGCGCTTGGGCTTTGGCGCGTGATCGAGACGCCGATCGTGCTGCGGGCCCTGAATCCGATGCTCGGTATCGATCTGGTGGTCTCACATCCGGCCCAGGCGTCGGTGCTGCTGGGCGCGGTGGTGCTGGCGTTCACGGGCGTCGAGGCGCTGTACGCCGACATGGGCCATTTCGGCCGGCGGGCGATCACGACGGCCTGGTACGCGGTGGTCATGCCCGGACTCACCCTGAATTACTTCGGCCAGGGCGCCTACTTCCTCTCCGGCCAGGGCTCGGTCGAGAATCCGTTTCTGGCCATCGCTCCCGAAGGTCCGATCCGCTACGGTCTCCTGGCGCTCTCGGTCCTCGCGGCCATCATCGCGAGCCAGGCCCTCATTTCCGGTGCGTACTCGCTGTTCCGGCAGGCGATCCAACTCGGCTACTTTCCCCGCCTCACGGTCCAGCACACGAATCCCGACCAGCGCGGCCAGATTTACCTGCCGCTGGTCAACGCCGCGCTCGCGATCGGATCGATCACGACCGTGCTCGAGTTCAAATCGAGCTCGAACCTGGCCGCGGCGTACGGCATCGCCGTGACGGGCACGATGATCGTGACGACGATCGCGCTGTTCTTCGTGATGCTGCGCAACTGGAAGTGGCCGGTGTGGCGCGCGGTAATGTTCTGCGGCGTCTTCCTGATCGTCGACCTGATCTTCTTCTCGGCCAACCTGCACAAGTTCTTCGACGGCGGCTGGCTGCCCCTGGCGATCGCCCTTGGCTTGCTGGCGATCATGGTGACGTGGAAGCGGGGCAAGTATGAGATCTTCCGCCGCGTTTACGCCAACGAGATCACCGAGGCGGAGCTCACCGGCATCGCGTCCAGCAAGTACATCACCCGCGTGCGCGGCACCGGCGTGTTCATGGCCGGAAACCCCTCGGGCACGCCGCTCGTGCTGCTGCACCACGTGAAGGCCAACAAGGTGCTCCACGACACCGTCGTGCTGCTGAGCATCCTCACCGAAGAAGTGCCGTTTGTCGCCGCCACCGACCGTCTCACCGTGCGCGAGATTGGCGAAGGCGTGTGGCGGGCGATCGCCCGCTACGGGTACATGGAGTCACCCGACGTGTCGGCGCTGATCCAGAGCATCCGCGATTCCGGCGTCCCGCTCAAACCCTCCGAGGCGACGTATTATTTCAACCGCGAGATGATCATCACCGGCGGCGACTCGAAGATGTGGGAATGGCAGAAACACTTCTACGCCTTCCTGAGCCGCAACGCCCGGCAGGCCCGCGATTATTATCAGCTCCCACCGATGCAGATCATCGAGGTGGGCATGCCGATTCAGCTCTGAGCCGGGGACGCGGCCTTTGGGCGCCGGGGACGGACGTTGCGAGTTGAAGCGTGGAGAGCCGGAGCCACGTGGCTCGCTGTCGTTTCGACACCGTGCGTCGGTCGGCCGGGCCGGAGGCGACCGACGGCTTGGCTTGACCTCGGGAGCGACATGGCGCAAGCACCCGCGCGTCCGCCTCGAACTTTCTGTAACCCCGCCGAATTTCCGCGCCCATGTCGCAGCAGGATCTGGACACTGCCCGCTGGTTTGCCGCCGAAGTGCACCCGCACGAACCGGCGTTGCGCTCGTACCTGCGGTCGCACTTTCCAACCCTGCGCGACATCGACGACCTCGTGCAGGAAACCTACGCCCGCCTGATCCAGGCTCGCAGATCAGGCCGTGTCGCCGACGCCAGGCCGTATCTGTTCTCGATCGCACGCAACGCTGCCATCGACCTTTGCCGGCGGAACCGGGTCGTCGCGTTCGAACCCATAGCGAAAATGGCCGAGCCATTCGTGGATATCCCGGATGAAGCAGCTGTGGATTCCCTCGATCGCGACCAGGAACTCGCGCTCCTTTCCGCCGCGATCGCGACGTTGCCCGAGCGCTGCCGTCGGGTGCTCACCCTGCGCAAACTCCATGGATTCTCCCATCGGGCGATTGCCGAGCAGTTCGGCATTTCAGAAAACACCGTCAGCGCCCAGATCACTCTCGGGATCTTTCGCGTGCGCGAGTACTTCCGGGCGCGGGGCGTCGCCCGCACCGGTTCGATGCCAGCGCCGCGCAACTCCAGTGCCGTGAACCTGCACTGATCCTCCCGCCACCGGTCCATGAAACCACCCCCTTCACCCGCCGATGAGCGCAGGCCGCGCGAGCCCTCCGCGACCGAGCGGGCCGCACTTGCATGGGTGGCGCGTCTCGATCGGGGTTTGAGTGCTTCCGAGGAAATCGAGTTCGAACGCTGGGTAGCGGCCGATGCACGGCATGCCCGCCTGTTGCAGGAGTTTGATGGGACGTGGGCACTGCTCGACCGCGTGCGGGAACTCCCCGAAACCCGAATCGAGACCACGGAATCAACCACCGCTCCCGCGGGAACCGCGCCCCTCCGAGGTTTCAACCGCAGTCGGTGGGCCGTCGCCTTGACCGCAACCGCGGCCGCGCTCGTTCTTGGCGTCCTTTCCTGGTTGGCGCGTTCTTCATCCCTTTCGGATCGCGCCCCCTACTCCGCGGTCGCCGGCACTGAAGTCGGAGAATTGCGCACGATTGCCCTGCCGGACGGCTCACACATCCGTCTCAATACGGCGAGTTCGGTGGCCGTCGACTACACTCCGACCAGCCGGACCATCCGGCTGAATCGCGGCGAAGCGCACTTTACCGTGGCGAAGGACCCGTCACGCCCGTTCACCGTCACCGCGGGCAGCGTCGCCGTCCGCGCCGTCGGCACGGCCTTCAACGTCCGGGTGCGCTCCGAATCCATCGACGTGATCGTCACCGCGGGGCGGGTCCGCCTCAATGGAGACGCCCCGTCGCTCCATCCGCCCACCACGCCCAATCCCGGCGGAAATTTTCCTGCGACGGCACCGGAGGTCGCGAGCGACACACAGTACACTGACCTTGCCCTCTCGGCCGGCGAAGCCATCTCGCTCCCCCAGCGGGGGCCTGAGACCGCTAAGCAGGCCGCCCCGCGCTCGGTGTCCCTCTCGCCGGTCGAGATCGAACGCGTGCTGGCGTGGCGCGAGCATCGACTCGAGTTCGTGGCGGAGCCGCTCGCCGCCATGGTGGCCGAGTTCAACCGTTATCACCGGGTAAAGATCATCATCGCCGATCCGGCCCTCGGAGCGCAGCGATTCGGCGGCAATTTTCGCGCGGACGATCCAGCCGGGTTCGTGCGGGTGCTGACCGCCAACTTCAACGTGATCGCCGAACCCGGGGAAAACGAGATCCTGCTTCGCTCGGCCCGGTGAGGTGCGGCCGCGGTAAAAACTTCTAGCACTTCCGGCCTGCCCGGTCGTGGTATGGGTACTGGTCAGTTTCGGTCCCGTCACCGGAACCGCACGATGCCACTCTTCGTAACCCCCTACGCTCCGTTTCTGCCCCTGCTGCGTTCGCTCTTTGCGCTCGGGCTGCTCGCCATCGCCGGACTCCAGCCCAGGACGAGCGGTGCCGCCGAGTCCGCCGTCGTACCCATGCGGGCAAAGGAAGGAACCAGGCGCTTCGATATCTCCGCCGGCGACGCCCTCACGACCCTGCGTCAGTTCGCCGTCCAATCCGGCGAGCAGTTGATCTATCAGGCGGACACGCTCGAAGGCGTGCGAACCGATGCCGTCCAGGGCCGCTACACCGCCCGGGAAGCGCTCGGCCGGATGCTCGTTCGCACCACCCTCGCCGTCACGCAGGATGCCACGACCGGCACCTTGGCCATCACTCGGATCCCCCGGCCGGACGCCCGTCCGGACCGCGGCACCGCGCCGGCAGACCGCTCTGACCCCGTCCAAAAAAAAAAGCCCCAACCATGAAACCCAGAACTCTCATCTCGCTGCTTGGCGGGTGGCTCGGCCTCTCGCTCGGATCCAGCCCCGCCGTTGCCGCGGAGGCAGCCGGCACAGTGACCGGCCAGGTCAGCAACGCCGCGACCCGAACCTTTCTTGAAGGCGCCCGCGTGGGGGTGCGAGGCGCGGCCCCGTTTGCCCTGACCGACCGGCAGGGGCACTTCCAGCTGATTGTCCCGGCGGGACCGACGACGCTCGAGGTTTCGTACACCGGCCTCGATCCGCAGCAGATCCCGCTCACCGTGGGCGCGGGTGAACGCGTGACGCGAAACATTGCGCTGACCTCCAATATCTACCTCCTCGATGCCTTCACCGTGGAGGGCGAGCGGGAGGGCAGCGCCCGCGCCGTCACCCTTCAGCGGCAGGCGCCCAACGTGAAGAACGTCGTGGCGACGGACACGTTCGGCAACCTCGCCAACGGCAACGTCGGCGACTTCCTCCAGCGGCTTCCAGGCATCACCGGGGTTTTCGTCGGATCCGAGGTCGTCGGGATTTCGATCCGCGGCATGGCGCCCGCGCAAAACGCAGTGATGATGGACGGCGACCGTGTGGCCTCCTCCGACTCCGCGAACACCGGCCGTGGTTTCGTGTTCGAGCAGACGTCCCTCAATCTGATCGAATCCGTGGAGGTCACGAAAGCGCCGACGCCCGACATGGACGCCGATTCAACCGGCGGCAACGTGAACATGGTGACGAAGAGCGCCTTCGACCGCGCGGACGCGAACTTCCTCTCGTACGCGATCGGATTCAGTCACCGCTGGGGTCGCCGCGCACCAGCTGACGCCTGGTACAAGGAGCCGGTTGACGGGATGATGCCTTCCCTGAATTTCACGTCCTCGAGCCTCTTGGGCGAAAAGAAGAACATCGGTTTGCTCCTCACGGGCACGTGGCACGTGCAGGCCACCGCGGACATCCGCTCCGACCTCGCCCACCAGTCCGTGCTCGCCCGGCCGGCCTACACCTACTCCGCCGCCTCGCTGCTGATCGGCTCGCCCCGGAGCCGCTTTTCGATGGGCGCCAAGCTCGACTATAAGCTGAGTGAAAGCACGGTGTTCACACTCAACACCTCCTACAGCTGGATGCACGACTCGCAGGTCACCCAGCAGCGCACGCTGTCGACCTCGCAGGCGATCGCGACGTTCGACGCAAACGGCAATCGCACGGGCACGGGGACGATTCGTCCCGGCTTCACGGATACGTTCACCGAGGTGCTGACGAGCACGAACTCCCTCAGCACCCTCTCGGTCACGACCATCGACAAGACGGGGGGCACGTACCAGTTCAAGCCCTCGGCCCGTCACCGCTTCGACGGCGGCCGTTTCGTCATCGACTACAACGCCAGCTGGTCGCGTTCCGACACGTGGTACGACGCGCATCCCTACGGCGCGGAGTACCGGGACAAGCCGAAGGGCACGGTGACGGCGACCCTGCGCAACATCGGCTGGACGATCGACCGGAGCCGGAGCCTGACGTATCCGGAGATCACGCAGACCGCCGGACCCGACATGGCCAACCTCGGCAATTACAGCGGACTGGTGCTCACCCAGCCCAACCGGAACGGCCGCGATGAAATACTCAGCTACCGCTTGAACGTCAGGCGCGATTTCGACCGCGTGCTCCCGCTCCCCGTTAGCGTGAAGGCAGGCTTCAACTATCGACGGCAGGATCGCGAAGTCGCGAACAGCAGCCGCCGCTACGACTACATCGGCGCCGCAAACATCGCGAAGTTCCTCAACACGACCGGCAGCTACAGCGAGCTCGTCGACGCCTACAAGGACGAGGTGGCCCGCCATATCGACATCCCGTTCCCCGATGCCTATGCCGTCGCGGCCAACGCCCGTGATGTGGCCTCCGACTGGCGGGAGGACATCACGTACCGATTCACCCAGAGTTTCGCCAACGAACGCTCAATGACCGAGGAAGTCGCCGGCGCCTATCTCATGGGCAGTGTCCGATTCGGACGCCTGACAGTCCTGGGCGGCTTGCGCTTCGAAGAGACCCGCACCAATGGCAGCGGACCGCTGCAAGCCCTCACGCCCACCGAAGTCGCGCGCCGCGCGGCCTGGGTGGGCGCCGTCACCGACGCCGAGGCGGAACGCCGGGTCCGGGCCGAGTATGCCGGAAGGCTCGAGAACAAGGCCAAGTACAACAGCGTATTTCCCGGCCTCCACCTGAAATATGAAGTGCCCGGCGGCTTCATCGCCCGCGCGAGTCACTCGAATGGCATCGGACGGCCTGACTTCGGTTCGATCATGCCCAACTCGACGGTGAACTTCGCCGCCCAGACGATCACGTTCTCCAATCCCGCGCTCAAGCCACAGTATTCCGAGAACTACGATGTCAGTCTCGAATACTACTTCGAACCCGTGGGTCTCTTCTCGATCGGCGGCTTCTCGAAGGAGATCAGCGATTTCATCTTCCAGGACCGCAGCCGTTTCGTCGGCGCCGGCGCCAACAACGGCTTCAACGGCGAGTACGAGGGCTACAATCTCATCACGTCGGCCAACGGGGGCTTCGCCCGGTATCGGGGGCTCGAGCTCAGCTACCAGCAGCAGTTCACGTTTCTGCCCGGTGTCTGGAAGGGTCTCGGGCTCAATGCCAACTACACCTACCTGAAGACGAAGGGCGACTACGGTGGCGCCGCCGTCTCGACCGAGGTCGCGGGCTTCAAGCCCCGCACCGCAAACGTCGCGATCAGCTACCGGGGGAAAAAGCTGAACCTCATCGCCCAATGGAATTGGGTCGGCCGCTGGCTGGTGACGAACTCCACCAACGCCGCCCTTCTCCGCTACGAGCGCCCGCGCACGCAGGTCGACCTCAAGTCAAAGTACACGCTCTCACGCCGCCTGAGTCTTTTCTGCGACGTGGAGAACATCCTGTCCGAGCCGCTCAACGAAAACTACCTGGCCTTCGAGGATCGGGCCGGCCAGACGCGCCTGACCTCGCCCAAGGTGGTCGCCGGAGTCCAGGGACGCTTCTAGCCTCGCCGGGCTCTCCCTTTAGGCGGGGTGTCTCCACTCCGCGCGGTATTTAAATCGAAATCAGGAATTCCGCGGGGTGAGGGCACCCCGCCTACATCGGCCCGCGATGACCACGCCGTATTCAGCTTCCGACTACACCCACGACTCCGCTCCATTCCGACCATGACCGCACTCCGCCGCCGTTCCTTCCTCCAGGGCTCCGCCGCCGCGCTCGCCGGCACCGCCCTCTCTGCCCCCTGGGCCCGCGCCCAAAGCCGCCAGTCCCGGCCGCGCCGGATCCTGCTCCGCAACGCCTGGCAGAACGTGAATATCGGGGACATCGGCCACTATCTCGGCGCGCTCGAACTGATCGAGCGTTACTTTCCCGCCGCCGAGATGACCCTGTGGCCCCGGCCGGGCGCCCTCGCCGACGGCGTGCGGGAAAAACTGCTGCAGGCGTTCCCCAAGCTGAAGCTCACCGAGGGCCTCGTGCAGGGCGGCAAGCCGTCGACCCCGGACCTCGCCGCCGCGTGGGCCGAGACGGACTTCATGCTACACGGTTCGGGCTCGGGCTTCAGTGCCCGCTCCGATCTGGCCGCGTTTCATCGCGCGACCGGGAAACCGTTTGGAGTCTTCGGCACCAGCACGGATCCGATCTCCGGGATCGGACGCGACCGGGATCCCGAAGGCGGTACCCTGGCGAACCTGAGGACTCGCATCCAGCGTCTCCCCCCCAGCCACCTCGATGACGAAACGCGGTGGATCATCGATCGCGCCGCGTTCATGTTCTGCCGCGATACCCTCTCGCGCGACTATCTGCGGGCCCAGGGAGTCAAGACGCCGATCTTGGAATTCGGGCCCGACTCGCAGTTCGGAATGAAGCGCCGCGACGACCGGACGGGCGATGCGTTTCGCCAGGCCCGTGGACTCGAGGAGGGCAAATTCATCTGCGTCATTCCCCGCCTGCGCTACACGCCCTACTACCGGATCCGCAATGAACCGCGCACGCCCGCGGACGACGTGCGCGATGCCATCAACACTCGCACCACGGAGTCCGACCACGCCCGCGTGCGGGAAATGATCGTGTCCTATGTCCGCAGCACGGGGAACAAGGTGCTCGTCTGCGGCGAAATGACCTATCAGGTGCCCATGGCGAAGGAAGTCCTGCTGGATCCGCTCCCCGCCGACGTGAAGCGAAACGTCGTCTGGCGCGAAAACTTCTGGTTCACCTACGAGGCCGCTGCGGTGTATGCGCGCTGTCAGACGGTGATCTGCGTCGATTGCCACTCGCCCATCATCGCGCTCGCCCACGGCGTCCCCGGGTTCTACGTGCGACAGCCGACGGATACCTGCAAGGGTCAGATGTTCCACGACGTCGGGGTGAGTCCGTGGATATTCGAAGTGGATGAAGTGAGCGGCCAGCAACTCTGGTCCCGGCTGGAGGAGATCCATCGTGATCCCGCGAAGGCGCGCGGCCAGGTGCAGACCGTCATGACGGGAGTCGACAAACTCCAGCGCCGCATGGTGGAAGTTCTGCGCGCCGCCGCCTCGGCCTGAACCAGGCTCGTGCCCTTCGTGAAACCGTCGCCATCGCAGCACCCGGCGCCCGCGGCCCGCAACACCCGCCGCGCGTTCCTTCACCGCGTTCTCTCCGGGACCGCCGCGCTCGCGGCGGCCGGTTCCGCCGCGCCGCTGCTGGCGGCCCTCAAGTCCAGCCGGGCCCGGAACATCCTGATCGCGAACGCGTGGCATTGCATCAACATTGGGGATATCGCGCACACTCCGGGACTCATCCATCTTTTGGCTACATTCCTGCCCGAGGTGAACGTCACGCTGTGGCCGGTGCCGAGCGTCCGACCGGGGCAGGAACGGGAGCTCGATCCCCGGGTGCGCCGGATGCTCCTCGCCGCTTTCCCCCGGCTGAAGATCATCTCGGCGGGAGGCACGGGACAGAAACCCGCGGTCCGGCCGGACCTGTTGACCGCGATTCGCGAGGCGGACTTGTTCATCGTGGGCTCAGGGGGAATGCATGCGTCACCGCTCGACGTGTGGCGCGCCACGACTGACCGACCCTACGGAATCAACGGCGTGACGTTTGGGACCATCGATCGCGAACGCGCCGCCGTCCTCGCCAAGGCGGCCTTCATCTACTGCCGCGACAGCGTCTCGGTCGGTTTTCTCCAGCAGGCGGGAATCTCCGGTCCACACGTCGGCTTCGGGCCTGACTCCACGTTTGCGCTCCACTTGCGTGATGATGAACGCGCGGAGGCCTTTCTGCGGAAAGCGGGACTGGCCAACAAGCGATTCCTCTGCGTTGTCCCCCGCCATCGCTATTCCCCGTACCATACCATCTACAACGATCCGAACGTCTCAGACCGGGACCGGGAAATCGATCGCATCAACGCAGAACACGCTTCCGGCGATCACGTCGCCGCCCGCGAACTGATCATCAACTGGGTCCGAACCACCGGCCTCAAGGTACTCGCTTGTCCGGAGATGACGTACGGCGTGCCGCTCGCCAAGGCCCAGCTCGTCGATCCCATGCCTGCTGACGTTAAGCGAAACGTGGTGTGGAAGGACTCGTTCTGGAACGCCGACGAGGCCGCCTCGGTGTACACGCGGGCCCTCGCCGTCGTCAGTCTGGATTGCCATTCCCCGATTATCGCGCTCGCGGCAGGCACACCCGCGATTCACCTGCGGGTCCCGACCGACAATCCGCACAAGAGCCGGATGTTCGCCGATATCGGACTGCCGGAGTGGATCCATGAACTCGAGGGCATGACCGGCGCGCGCCTCACTGAAATGGTGATGGACATCCATCGCGAACCCGCAGTTGCCGCGCAAAAAGTGGAACGCGCCATGACATGGGTTCGCCAGCGCCAAGCCGTGACGATGGCGTCAGTCCGCGCTGCCCTGCCCGCTTAACGCCAAGCGTCCGTTCCACCGTTGCGCGGTGAGCCGGAGTCCACCCCTTACCCGAGCGTCGCTGCCAGCTCCGCGAACCACGCCTTGCGTTGCGCGGCGTCCCGTTTGCGGTCGGTCGACAGTTCCAGCACGCGCAGGCCGCTCGCCGGAAGTGTCGTCACGAGGGTCGAGAAGTGCGCCCAGTCGCGCACCGCGACGTGCTCGACGCCGTAGGTGCGGCACAGCGACCCAAAGTCGACCTCCTGCGGCGTGGCAAAAAACTCCTCGAACGGCGGTTCGAATTGCGCGACGGGCAGATGATCGAAGATGCCTCCGCCGCGGTTGTTGATCAGGACGATCGTGAGCGAGCCGCGGAACCTCGGCCGCAGCAGAAAGCCGTTCGTATCGTGCAGCAGTGCCAGGTCCCCCGTGAGCAGCACGGCCGGCCGGTCCGCGCCCTGCGCCATGCCGAGCGCCGTCGACAGCGTGCCGTCGATGCCGTTGGCGCCGCGGCTGGCCCGGGGGTGGATCGCGCGGTCGCCGGCCGGCCACACGTACTCCACGTCGCGCACCGGCATCGAATTCGCCACCCAGAGCGGCGTGCCCGCCGGCAGCTGCCGCGCCAGCAGCCAGGCCGCCTTGGGTTCGAACAGCGCCAGCTCGGCCTCGAATCGCGCGTCGAGCGCCGGCCGGACCTTCGTCTCGTAGCGCGCCCACATGCGCGTGTAGCCGTTCTCGTCGATCGCCACCGGAAGCAGCGACGCCAGCACCGGCAGCGACACCGCGAGGTGCTGCGCCCGTCCGTGCAGGGCATCGCGATTGGCAGCCCGCTCCGACACCATCCAAACCCGCGCTCCGCTCGCCTCGATCCAGCCGCGCAGCACCTTGCTGGTCGGCCACGCGCCCACGCAGAGCACGACCTCGGGCTTCAACCGTTCGGCGGCGTTCTCGTTGCGCAGGATGAGATCGTACGTCGTGACAAGCTGCGGAATCGCCGCCCGGTGGTTCCGCGCGGGTGACAAACCGTCCGCCAGCACCGGCCAGCCCAGCCGGCGCGCGATCTCGGCGACGGCGGCCACGTAGGTCCCGACATCACCCGACTGCTCGGGTCCGACCACGATCACGCCGTGGACGTCCGGCACGATCCGCGGCGGCGCACAGACCGCCGGGGCCGCTCCCACCGGGTCGAGGTGGGAAAAAAAATGCCCCCAGTCGATCGTCGCCGCCAGGCGTTCGGCCGCGCCGTCGTCCTTCACCGGCGGCAGCGGATCACGGAACGGCACATTCAGGTGCACCGGCCCGCCCGCCGGAATCCGCGTGCGCAGCGCGGCGTGCGCCATGCTCTGCCGCAGGTACCGCAGCCGCGGTTCGGAAAGCTCCGGCACCGCCAGTTCATGCTGAAACGTCACGAAGCCGCCGTAGAGCTTCTGCTGGTCGATCGTCTGCCCGGACGCACACGACCGCAGTTCGGGCGGGCGATCCGCCGTCAGCACCAGCAGCGGCACGCCACTCTCGGCGGCCTCGATCACCGCTGGATAGTAGTTGGCCCCGGCGGTGCCGCTCGTGCAGACCAGCGCCACCGTTTCCCCGCGCTCCCGCGCCAGCCCGAGCGCGAAGAAGGCGGCCGAGCGCTCGTCGAGGACCGGAACAACCTCGAGCGCCGGATGGGCGGCCAACGCGAACGTCAGCGGCGTCGACCGCGAGCCCGGCGACACCACCGCGTGCCGCACACCGCAGCGCACCAGCGTCTCCACCAGCACGCCTGCCCACAGCGAGTTGACATTGCTGGGATCGAGAACGGGATCGGGCAACATAGGGCTGGAACAGAGTTGAAAGTTGAAAATTGAAAGTTGAAAGACCCAATCGGCCGACGCCGTTGCAGGTGGCGCCGCTGCCGCCAAAGCTGGCTTTCAACGTCCAACCTTCAACTTTCAACTGCTTGATCGCCACTCACGCTGATAGCGCGTCGAGGATCGCCTGGAACTTCAACTCGGTTTCCGAGAATTCCTTTTCCGGCGTCGAGCCCGCAACGATCCCGGCGCCGGCATAGACGCGGGCCCGCGCGCCTTCGACGAGCGCGGACCGGATGCCGACGAAAAACTCCCCGCCTCCGCGCGCGTTCAGCCAGCCAAGCGCCCCCGCGTACAGTCCGCGCGGGAAGCCCTCGAGCTCCCGGATGGCCGCCACCGCCGCCTCGCGCGGCGAACCGCCGACCGCCGGCGTCGGGTGCATCGCGCCGATCACGTCGAGCAGCGAGACGTGCTCCGGGAGCGCGGCATGCACGGGCGTATCCAGATGCTGGACATTGGCGAGTCGGCGGATCTGGGGCAGCGCCGCGTGCTCCGGTTGTATCCCCAGCGGGGCGAGCCGGGCCACGATGTCGTCGAGCACCTCCCGATGCTCCCGCAGGTCCTTCTCGCTGCGCAGCAGCGCACCGGCGAGCGCCGCGTCCTCGCTCGCGCTGGCGCCGCGGCGGATCGAACCCGCCAGCGCCTCGGTCTCGAGTCGTCCCTTGCTCACCCGCACCAGCCGCTCCGGGCTCGCGCCGATGAAGCTCGGCCCCTGCCCGCGCGTGAAGGAAAACGCGTAACAATCCGGGAACCGCTGCCGCAGCCCGTTCAGCATGCGGAGCGGATGGAGCGGACGGTCCGCCGTCAGTTCCTGCGCCCGCGCGAGCACGATCTTCTTGAAGTCGCCCGCCGCGATGCGGGCCAGCGCCCGCGCGACCGCCGCGCGATAGTCGCCGGTCTCCCGCTGCTGCCATGCCGGCGGGGTGCCCTCCCCCCGCTGCACCGATCCGCGGGGTGAGGGCACCCCGCCTACACCCAAGGCATTGTCTTCAGAATCCTGATACTCGAAGCGCGTGAACTTCTGGTGCGCCCGCCAGACGCGCAGCGCGAGGGCGCCGAGGTCCGCCTCCGCGGTCACCCACAGGTTCGCGACCGCGGTCGTCGTCGTTCCCGCCAGGGCCACCTGCCAGCGCGGCACGAACGCGTACGCCGCCGGGAACGGCTCGCCGGCCTCGATTTCGTCGTGGAACGCGAAGCCGGCAAAGACATGCGGTCCACCGAAGGGCGCCGCGACATCGCCGACCGCCACCGTGTGCGCAAAAACCTCCCCGACCCAACGCTGCACGTCCGCGAACCGCCGGGCACCGTGGGCCTCGTGCGCCACGGCCACCTCGGCCCCGGCGATGGCCGTCCCGCTGCCCGGACGCTCCGCGTAGAAGTGCGGTTCGTGCGGTTCGAAAATCGACTCGAGCACGGCGAGCGGATCGAGCGCGTCGACCGCGAGCGAGATGCTGACCAGCTTCGCATGCCCGTCCCGCACCGCCGCATCCCGGCACTGGCGGAGGAACGCCATCAAGGCCTCCGGCGAGGCGTCGTTGGCGGGATGCAGCGGAAGGACCAGCATGGAAGGAATGAGGGACGATGGATCGGGAGCGAGGCCGGAGGTGCGGCGCCGGCGGACAACTCCACCCTCGCACCGTCCTCAGCCCGCGTTCATCCCACCTTCTTCTCGGGCCGGGGAAACAGGACCAGCGACTCCGCCACCCGGGCGCCCTTCAGCTTTGCGCCCCAGACGAGTTCATCGCGCCAGACGGGGCCCGGGGTGTAGCCGAGTACCGCGTTGATCTTGTCCGTGGTGGACGGCGTGACATGCCGCATCAGCGCCACGGCCAGCCGCAGCGCCTCGGCCATCGTGGCCAGCGACGTCCGGAGCAGCGCCTGGTCCTTCGCCTCGGCCGACTTGCCCAGCTTCCACGGCGCGCGCTTCTCGATGTAGGCGTTCGTGGCGGTGATGAAGGCCATGCCACGCTCGAGCGCGGTGTGAAACTGGAACTGCTCGCACAGCGGCACGGCTTCGTCACGCGTCTTCGTCCAGAGCTCCTGCAGCTCGCGCTCGGGATCCTCGGTGACGTCCACCGCCGGGATGACGCCGGCCGCGAAGCGCGTCGTCATGTTGAGCGTGCGGTTGACGAGATTGCCGAGATTGTTCGCCAGCTCACTGTTGTAGCGCACGAGGAACTGCTCGACGGTGAACTCGCTGTCCTGGCCGACGTTCATTTCGCGGATCAGGAAGTAACGGAAGGCGTCGACCCCGAACTGGTCGACGAGCGAGAGCGGGTTGACCGTTTCGCCCTTGCTCTTGGACATCTTCGCCCCGCCCTGCAGCCACCAGCCGTGCACGAGCAGCGCCTTCGGCGGCGGCAGGCCCGACGCATGCAGCATGATCGGCCAGTAGACGGCATGCGGCGGGACCAGGATGTCCTTGCCGATCACGTTGAAGTCCGCGGGCCAGAGCCCCTTGTCCGCCACGGCCGAATAGTAGTTCAGCAGCGCGTCGAACCACACGTAGGTGACATAGTTTTCGTCGAACGGGAGGGGAATGCCCCACTCGAGCCGCTCCTTCGGCCGCGAGATGCAGAGGTCATTCAGCGGCTCCTTCAGGAACTCGAGCACCTGCTTCTGCCGGTATTTCGGGAAGATGAAATCCTCATGGGTGCGCAGGTAGTCGATCAGCCAGTCCTGGTATTTGCGCAGGCGGAAGAAGTAGTTCTTCTCCACGATGTCGGTGACCTCGCCGTAGATCTCCGGCCACGACCCGTCGGGCAGCCGGTCCTTTTCCTGGAGGAACTGCTCCTGCCGCGTGCTGTAGAAGCCGCGGTACTCCGCCTGGTAGATTTCGCCGCGGTCGAAGAGCTGCTGCAGGATCGCCCGCACGACCTGCTTGTGCCGCGGCTCGGTGGTGCGGATGAAATCGTTGTTCGAGACGTCCAGCCGGGCGCACAGCGCCTGAAACTCCGCGGAGATCCTGTCGACGTACGCCTGCGGCTCGACGCCCTGCTTCCGGGCACTCGCCTGGACTTTCTGCCCGTGCTCGTCGGTGCCGGTGAGGAAGTAAACGGTGTCACCCATCTGCCGGCGGAATCGGGAAATGACGTCCGTCAGCACCTTTTCGTAGGCATGGCCCAGGTGCGGCGAACCGTTCGCATAATCGATGGCCGTGGTGATGTAGAATGACTTCATGCCGAGTCGGCCAACAAAACGCGCCGTGCGCCAAATGTCGAAAGTTTTGACGCACCGCACGGCGGGCCCAGACTCGCTCCCACTCTTGGATGAATCCCCTGCCCCGTTTTGTCGCGACGGCGCTCTTTCTCGTGCTGGCGGCCCTGGTGGCGCTGCTGGCGGTGCCGCTCTGGCAGGGTTCACGGGCTGCGGCGACGGCCCCGCCGGCCGCCAACGCCGCGGGGACCGACGCAACGCCCAAGGCCGCTCCGCCCGGCCCGACCGGAGCGATGCGGGCGTCGCAGCGAGTCGCCCTTTTCCTCGCCGTGCTCGGCGCCGCCCTCGCCCTCACCCTCATCGTGAGTCCCTCCCTCCGTCCGTCGCGCGTCGGGGATGGCGCGGCGCTGTCCGGCCACACTCGCGCCGAAGTCGGCACCCTCGCCCGCCTCGCGGAGTCCTCCGTCGCGCAGGGTGAGGAGCTGTCGCGAGAACGCGACGTCCGGCGCCGCGCCGAGGAAGACGCGCGGCTGAAGCAGCAGCTGCTGACGCGGTCCCTCGACGAGAAGATCCGGCTGGGACACGATCTCCACGACGGCATCATCCAGTCCCTCTACGCCGCCGGCCTCATGCTCGAATCCGTGCGCACCCTCGTGAAAGCCAATCCCGCCGAAGCCGAACGGCGCCTCGAGGAAACGCGGGCGAGTCTCAATGGCGCGATCCGGGACGTCCGCGCCTACATCGTGGGCCTCGCGCCGGAAAACCTGCGCCGCGCCGGTTTCGCCCACGGCTTGAGCGCCCTGGTCGCGGACCTCCGCGCGGGCCGTGAGGTCCGGCTCGACATCCAGATCGATGACGAGGCCGCCGGCCTGCTGACCCCGGAGCAGAGCCTCGAAGTCCTCCAGATCGCCCGCGAGGCCGTGAGCAATGCGCTCCGCCATGGCGCCGCCACGCTCATCGTGCTGCGGCTGCAGCATAGCGACCGGGAAGTGGGATTGTCGGTGCAGGACAACGGCAAGGGCTTCATTCCCGCCGCCGCGCGTGACGGCGGCCACGGCCTCGGTAACATGCAGGCGCGTGCCGACCGACTCGGCGCGTCGCTGCGACTTACCAGCACGCCCGGCGAAGGCACGCGCGTGGTGGCGACCGTGCCGATCCGCGCAACAGGCCAAACATGAACCCCGAGTCCGCCTCCCCCCGCATTCGCGTACTCCTGGTCGACGACAGCGAACTGGTGCGCACCGGCCTCAGCACGCTGCTGGCGGTCGAGCCGACCCTAAGCGTCGTGGGCACGGCGGCGACGGTCGCCGACGGCGTCGCGGCGGGCCTGCGACTCAAGCCGGATGTCGTTTTGCTCGACATCCGCCTCCCCGACGGCACCGGCATCGACGCCTGCCGGCAGATCCTGAGGAGTTCGCCGGACACGCGCGTGTTGATGGTGACGTCGGTCGTCGACGATGCGGTCATCGACGACGCGATCCGCGCCGGGGCGCACGGTTACCTGCTCAAGGAGATCGACGGGCGCGGACTGGTGAACGCGATCCGCGACGTCGCCGCGGGGCGTTCCATCCTCGATCCCGCCGTCACCGCGCGGGTGATACAGTTGGTGAAGTCAGCCGGTCCGGGTCGCGATCCACTCGCCGGGCTCACGCCGACCGAACGCCAGATCCTCGGCCTGATTGCCACCGGACACACGAACCGGGAAGTCGGCGCGACACTGGGCATCGGCGAGAAGACCGTGCGCAATCACATCAGTACGATCTTCGAGAAGCTCCACGTCACCCGCCGCGCCGAAGCGGCGGCGATCTACGCGCGCGAGTCCCGGCCGCAATGACGTCGCCGGTTTACCATCCTCCTTCCGCCTTCATGCGCCGCACAGCCCCGCCAGCCGGTCTCCTCTCCCTCCTTTGCCTGGCCGCCGGAATCGTCCTCCCGGCGCCGGGCGCCGAACGCGAGGATCCGCTCTTCGACTGGACGCCCTGGGAGCAGCACCGCACCTCGGTCCGCCATCCGAGCGGCGCAATCCAGCCGGGCGACCTCGCGCGGGCCCGGGCCAATATCGAGCGCTACGCCTGGGCCCGCTCGCACGTGGACGGACTCGAGCGGGCGGCCGCCGCCGTGCTGCCGCGCCTGACGCCGGCGTACCTGGAGCAGATGATTCCCGCGACCACGCCCGGCGACCCGAAGTTCACGCCCTGTCCGGCCTGCCGTGACCAGGGCAAACCGGTGCATCCGCACGGACTCTGGTCGTGGAATGCGAACCGCCCGGAGGAGCTTTCGTGCGACATGTGCCGGACCACGTTTCCCAACGACAAGTATCCGGAGACCGTTGTCCTGCAGACCCGCCGGGGCCGCCCGCAGACGCTCTCGTACTACGGCGGCGAACCGTTCGTGATCTTCAGCTACAAGACCGGCCGGCCCAGTTTCTCCGCGAACATCCGCGCGCGAAAGGTTGCGTACCTCGCCGGACTCGCCCGCACCCTCGCGGAGGCGCACCTGCTCACGGGAAACGTCGAGTACGCGCGTGGCGTACGCGCCATTCTGATACGTTTCGCCGCCACCTACCCCCACTGGCTCGTGCACACCGGCTACGGCGAATACGCGGACCTGCCGCCGAAGGTCGCGGCGCAGCACATCCTGCGGCTGCCCGAACCCGAGCTGTGTCCGCCGCCCAACCTGCCCGACCGCAAGCTGCATACCGGCTACTGGAGCGCCGGCCGCGCGGGCGGCGTGGGCCAGGAATCGGGCTTCGTCCGCCGCGTGGTCGAGGCCTACGATTTCACCTGCGACGCGCGCGGCGCCGATGGCACGCCGGTCTACTCCGCGGACGAACGCCGCACGATCGAGCGCGACCTGCTGCTGGAAAGCACCCTGCTCCTCGTGGCGGACAAGCAGATCAACAACAAGTCGGTCGGCAATCGCACTGCCGCCGCGCTGGTCGGTCTCTGCGTCGGACACCCCGGGCTCGTGCGCTTCGGCTGGGAGGGATTCCAGCAGACCGTCGACGGCTGGTTCCTCCCGGACGGCACGACGTCGGAGTCGCCCGCGTACGCCATGATGACGCTCAACAACATTTGGGACATGGCCCAGGCGCTGCGCGGCTACTCCGATCCGCCGGGCTATCGCGTCGCGGCGGGCGCCCGGGTCGACCGGCTCGATCCGTATCGCGGCACCGCCTACGAACGCGTCTGGACCGCGATGTTCAACGGCCTGCAGGGCGACCTGCGGTATCCCGCGTACGCGGACTCCTACCAGACGACAACGCTGAGCGCGCACTTTCTCGAACTCATGGTGGCCAACTATCCGGAGCGCCCCGAGTACCTCGCGGCCCTGCGCGAAACCTGCGGCCCCGACCTGACGCGCGGCATGGCGCCGCTGGCGCTCTATCAACGGGAGCCGGGACTCGAGACGAAAACCGCGCCCGCCCTGCGTCTGCCCGACTGGGTGTCGCCGCACCTGCGGATCGGCCACCTGCGCACGGGGGCGGACGGACGCGAAAGCCTGCTGCTCCTGAGCGCCAGCCACTGGGGCGGCCACCACCATCTCGACAGCCTCAATCTCACGTATTGGAAAAATGGAGTCGAGGTCCTCTCCGACCTCGGCTACCTCTGGGATCACCCGAGGAAGTCCCAGACCGCGCGCACGGTCGCGCACCACACCGTGCTGCTCGACGGCCGGGACCAGGCGACCCGCGAGCGCGGCGGGGAGATCGAGCTGTTTCGCACCTCCGAGCACGTGAAGGTGATGCAGGCCTCGTCGCAGGCCTACCCCGAGGCGCGGCTCTACCGTCGCACCGCGGCGGTGATCGATCACGGGCAGGGGCGTAATTACGTCGTGGACTGCTTCGCCGTCGAAGGCGGGCGCACACAGGATTACGTCTTCCACGCCTCCGCCGGAACTGCCCGGATCATCGACGGCCGGCTCACGCCCGCGCCCGACGTGAAACTGTACGACTTCGGACCGGCGCGCGCGATCGACGCGCCGGGCAGCTGGCGCGCCACCTGGCCCGGGGGCAATGGGTTCACCTGCGTGGCGTGGAACCTGCCGCAGGCCGGCGAGCGCAGCTACCTCGCCGACGGCTGGGGCCAGCGCGACTGGAAGAACTCGGATGTGGGCGCCACGCTGCCCTACATCGTGCGTCGGACGGAGGGCGCGGGCGCGAAACGGTTCGTCTCCGTCTTCGAAGCGCATGCGGGAGCGGACGCGTTGGTGCGCGGAGTGCGGCTCGACGCCGCCGCGGGTGCGCTGGTGATCGAGACCGCGCTCGGCACCGACTACGTCCTGCTGCCGGGGACCGGCGCGACGGCGGAACTGCGGCTCCCAGCCACGGCCGGCGGACAAGTCTTGCGCGGCCGGTTCGCCGTGGCATCCGTGCAGGGTGGCACGGTCCGCTGGACGTTTGTCGAGCCGCCACCGCAGTAAGCGGATCGATGCCTACTCCTCGCCTGCGACGCTTGGACTGGAACCCGGGCACGGCGCAAAAATCTGGACCGCGGATTTCGCAGATAGCCCGGATACGTCCGGACTATCCGCGCCCTCCCGGTCATCCGCGGTCGAGTCCTTAGCTCACAGCCCGCACTGATTCGACCGATCGGCGTGAGCGGCTTGGGGACAAGCCGCTCACGGCAGCGCACCGCCAGCGCGATCAGAATCGCCCGTTCACGCCGAAGGTGATCGACGTGCCGTTGATGATCGTGGTCGACATCTGGCTCGGCACGCTGCGGTAGAGGGCCTGCGGTTCGTTGAAGAGATTGGCCACGTCCACGGTGAACTGCAGCCACGGCCGGTACTGGTACGCGACGCCCGCGGTAACGGTTTCGTACTTGTAGCGGTAGTTGTTGCGCGCCGGCGTGGCGGCGGTGAACGCCGTGATGTAGCTGCCGACAAAGTTGTAGAGGACGCGGGTGCTGAACTTGCCGTGGCGCCAGGACAGGCTCGCGTTGCCGGTGCGCGGGATGAAGCCGGGCACCTCGTTGGTGCTGCGGTTCGTGGCGCCGCCGAAATCGCCCTCGGTCTTGATCAGCGTGTAGTTGGCCGACGCGCCCAGCCCTTTGAGCAATCCCGGCAGGAAGGTGAACTGCTGCTGGAACGTGAACTCCCAGCCGCGAATCGTGGCGGTGCCGGCGTTGCCGGACGTAAGCCGGGTGAAGCCGGCGTATTCGCCGTTGTAACCGTTGTCGGATCCGGAGGCGATGGTGCCGGCCTCCGTGCCGCTGACGATGTAGTCGGTGATCGTCTTGTGGAACCAGCCGACCGACAGATTGCCGACGGGCTCGAAGTAATACTCGAGCGTCGCGTCCCAGTTCTTCGCGTACTGCGGCAGCAGGTTCGGGTTGTTCACGGTCAAGGTCTGCAGCGTTTCGTTGATCGTCTCGTTGGGCAGCGCGTTGTTCAGCGACGGCCGGCCGAAACTCGTCGACCAGCTGAGGCGGGCCTTGAGATTGGCGGTGACGTCGTGGGCGACGTGCGCGCTCGGAAACGACTTCGTGTAGTCACCGCGCAGCCGACGCTGCGTGCCGGCGTAGTCGCGTTCGGCGGAGCCCTGCGGGTCGGCCGTCTGCTGGGCGACGGTGCTGCCGACACGGTTGCGCACCCAGCCCCAGCTTTCCGTTTCCGTGCGCTCACGCCGCACGCCGGCGACGAGGTTGGTGCGACCGATCCGGGCCTGCGCCATCGCGTAGCCCGCCGTGATCCACTCGGTCACGGCGCGGTTGGCGGTATAGTTGTTCTGATAGTGATAATACAGGTCCTCGCGCCAGACCGCGGTGTTCACCGGCTTCCGGTCCTGCACGAACTGAACCGGCTCCCAGTACGGCATCCGCCGCCCGGTCTTGACGTAGTCGTAGCTGACGATCGAGGGATCCGCCGGAAGCGCCGTCGTGCCGGTGTAGTTGTAGCGCCGGGAAACGCTCTCCGCGCTCACATAGTTTTCCCGCCACAGGCCACCGACCTTGAGGGCGAGCGGGAAGCTCACCGGCAGTTCATAGCGCGCATTGCCGCGCAGCTCCTTGTTGTAATTGTCGTTTTGCAGGATCGAATTCGTGTAGGTCGTGGGCCGGTAATTGTTGGGATCGGTGAAGTCGGGTCCGCCGTTCTGGGTGAACCGCGGATGCAGGTCCGATTGCGTGCGGTCGATGATCCAGCCGGCGCCGGTGAGACGATTGACGAGAATGCCACCGCGGCCACCGCCGCCGCCGTTGATGTTCGTCTGGGTATACAGCGCATTGTAGTCGAGTTGGAGCCGGCCGAAGGTTTGCTCGACGCCCAGGTCCAGACGACGCATGCGATTGTAGAAATTGCCCGGCCCGGTCGTCGTCTGTTCGATGATCGCCGCCGCCACCGGCCGCACGGTGGTGATCAGGTCGGTGTAGCCCGGCACGATGCCGGTCGTCGTCGCGTTGGGGACGGTCGTCTGGCTGCCGGTGAATGCGCGGGTCTCATACTGGCGCCGGAACGTCTCGATGGCGTCATTGACCACGGTGTTGAGCGAGAGCTTCGTCGTGGACGACAGCCGGTAGTCGGTCTTGAGGTTGATGCTCTTTTGCTTCCGGTTGTTGTAATTGTCCCAGGTGCGGTAGTCCCACAGGTAGGCGGGCGAGGTCGTGGTGTTCTGAAAATCGCGGATCGTGCGGAATCCGCCGACGGCGTTTTCGCTGTAGAACAGATTCATGGAGACGCCGACGTTGCGCTCGCCGCCGAAGACGCCGAAGACCTCCTGCCACTGCAAGTTGAAGAGCGGATGGGCCCGGTGCGCCTCGCGCAGCGGCACGTGCTCGAGAAAGGGCGGCGCCCAGCGGACGCTTGCGCTGTAGGAGATGCGGCGCTTCTCGCGCATGCTGAGCGGGGAACGGCTGCGCAGGTTGATCGTGCCGCCGAGCGAATCCGCCCCCTTGTCCGGCGTGTGGCCCTTGGTGAGCTCCATCTGGTCGAACATCGTGCCGGTGAGATTATTGATGTTCGTCGAACGGCCGAGGGCGCCCTGGCTGGTGAGCGGCGAACCGTCGAGCGTGATCGTGTTCAGCCCCGGGCCGACGCCGCGGACCGTGAAGCCATCGACGAGGTTCTCGTCGCTGAGATTGCCCGCCACGCCCGGCAGCCGGATCGCGACCTCGCCGGCGTTCATGTTCGGCAGGTTGCCGAACGAATCCATCGCGACGATGCTCTTCACGTTCTCGGCGTTGCGCTGCGCGGTGATGGCGGCCGCACCGCCCTCGCGTTCACCGGTCACCTTGAACGCCTCGAGCTGGTAGATGCTGCTCGTGAGATCGAAGTTCCGCTCCGCGCGTTGCCCGGCGGACACGTTCACGGTGCTCCGGGCCGGATCGAGTCCGACGTACGTCACCACCACTTCGACCGGACCGGGCGGCAGATTGGCCAGGACGAAACGGCCGGTGTTGTCGGTGAGCGTGGCGAGCCCGAGCTGCGGCGCCTCGATCCGGGCGCCCTCGAGCAGGTTGCCGGTCGCCGGGTTACTGACGACGCCGGAGAGGCTGCCGGTTTCCGCACCGCGCGCGAGCGCAGCGAGCGTCAGCGAAACGACGAGCAGGAAATAGGGAATCAGACTGTGAATTCGGCGCCGGGTGAAGTCGAGGGAGCGAAGTTCGGAGCAGGGGTTTGGTGTGGTCATGAAAGGGTGCGGCAGCCTGTCTGCAGGCTGCACCACCTCGGGGCATCCCTCAGCCCAGGGCGAGCGGTCCGCCGGTACAGAGGTCCGGTTTGCCGAAAATCTCAAGGGGATGGCCGACCGCGTGCGCGAGGGCGAGATGCAGGCGGTTGTGCGGCACGCCCCCGAGCTTGAGCGAACGGCCCATCTCGAAGCCAAAGCCGCCGCCGACGAGGACGAAGGGAATATCGTTCAGCGTGTGGGAGTTTCCCTTGCCGAGCTCGTTCGTCCACACGACCAGCGTGTGATCAAGCATCCGGTCGTTGCTCCCGGGTTCCGGCGTCGCGGCCAGTCGCTCCACGAGGTAACGCACTTCGCCCGCCAGCCAGCGGTTGATTTTTACCAGCTTCGCCTTGGCCGCTTCGTCGGTGTCGGGCTCGTGCGAAAGGCCGTGGTGTCCATCGGTGATATCCAGCCAGTTCATACGCGCCTGGCCCACGGACTTCGTGTACTGGAGCGTGGCGACGCGCGCCATGTCGTTCGCAAAGGAATTCACGAGCAGGTCGATCTGCATGCGGCTCAGTTGCGGCACGTTGTCGTTCTGGTCGGAGATGCCCGGAGTGAACGAGGGCGGGCCGACTCGCAGCTTCTGCTGCGCGGCGGTCTCGAGTTCACGTTCGAGCTGACGCACCAGGGTCTCGTGTTCCTCGAGCATGCGGCGATCCTCCGCGCTGATCATCCGGCGCACGCGGCCGAGTTGCGCCTGCAGGTCGTCGAGCACGCTCCGCAGGCTCGCGCGGTCCTTGAGCTGGCCGTAGAGTTTCTCGTACATCTGGTACGGATCGGAGACCGGTGCCACCGGCTTGCCCGGTCCGGCATACGACATCCGGGTCCACGGGTCCGCGCGGTCCTGGACGCCGACGCCAAATTCGATCGACCCAAACCGCGTCCGGGTCTCCGGCCGGCTCTGGAAGAAATTCTTCAGCTCCTGATCGATGGAGATGCCGCCACCCCACCCCGCCGGAATCGACTTGCCGCCACCCTTGATGTTGCCCGGCAGCAATTCGGCGCCGGTCAGGAGGCAGCTCATGCCCCGCATGTGATTGTCGCCGTCGCCACGCACACGGTTGTGCACCCCGTGCAGGATCAGCATCCGGTCCTTGAACGGTTCGAGCGGGGAAAGGATTTCCTTCAACGCGAATTCGCGGCCCACTTCGTCGGGCCAGAACGCGGGCGGGATCGTGCCATTCGGCGTGAAGACGATCACGAGGCGCTGCCGCGGGCGCGCGGGGGCGGCGAGCGCGAGACTCGGCAACCCGACGATGAAGGGCAGCACGGCGGCGGACAGTCCCGTCCGTTGGATAAACTGGCGGCGCAGCAGCGGGGTCATGAGCGGTTGCCTTCGGGTTGGGTGGTGGTCGCGGTGGGAGGCTGGCTGCCCTGGAGGGCGGCCAGGGTGACAATCTCCACGAGCAGTTTCTGCAGATGATAGCCGGACGCGACAAAAGATTCGCGCAGCGTCGTCACGGTCCGGGGGCCGTAGGCGAGGATCGGCTGCTTCACCACGTGCTGGAACAGCCGCTCGACGAAGGCCTCGAGCGACCGCTCGCTCGCGAGGGCGTGGGCCGCGACGTCGCGCGGCCCCGTCAGCCGCAGCGGGCGCTCGTCCTCGCTGATGAACTCGCTGCTCACGTCCACGGCCCGCCCGTTCTCCTCGCGCCGGACGCGGCCCACGGCGTCGAAGCCCTCGAGGCTGAAGCCGAGGGGATTGATCACGTCGTGACACCCCTGGCACGATTCGGGACGGGTCAGCTTCGTCACTTTCTCCCGCATCGTCATGTCCGGCGTGAACTCGGCGTCGTCGAACGCCACGGCGATCGGCGGCGACTTCAGGGTGCGGCCGACGATGTTGCGCGTCAGGAAGACGCCCCGATGGATCGGCGACGTCGTCCGCCGGTAGGAAAGCGCCGCCAGCACGTACGGGTGGGTCAGGACGCCGGAGCGCTCGCCCGCGGCGGCCGGGACCCGGACGAACTCGTCGCCCTCCGGCGCAGGCAGCCCGTAGAAGGTCGCCAGCCGGCGATTGAGCGGAAGGTACTCGGCGCGCAGCAGCTCCCGGAAATCCGACGCTTCGCTCCAGACGACGCCCTCCACGAAGTCCAGCAGTGACGCCCGCAGGTCATCGATGATGTCGGCATTGAAATCCGGATACAGCCCGGGGTCCTTGCCCACATCCTCGACGTAGCGGAGCTCGAGCCAGTGCTGGAAAAACTCGCGCAGCTTCGCCCGCGTCCGCCCGTCGCCGAGCATCCGCCGGGCCTGGGCGGACACCGCCTCGCGGTTCCCGAGCGCGCCTGCGGCCGCCGCTTCGTTCAGCGCCGCGTCGGGCAGCGAGTCCCACAGGCCCAGCGCCAGCCGCGCGGCGATGCGGTGCGAATCGGGCCGGCCGGCCGGAATTTCCGGATACAGGAATTGCGGGGACTTGAGCGTGAGCAGCACGACCCGCTTCAGGGCGGACTCCGGATCACCGGCCGACGCAAAACGCTCCGTCACGAACACGCGCCGTTCCTCCGCCGCGAGCGGACGCCGGAACGCCCCCGTCACGAATCGCGCGGCGAGTTCCTCGATCCGCTGGGCGCGTCCGGCATCGCCGGCCCGCGTGCCGGCCAGGCGGTCAACGTGACGCCCCACGTGGTTCGCCACCTCGAACGCGGCGCTGGTCGTGGCCTCGTCCCAGGCCTTCGAGATCGTGACTCCGCGCGCATAACCGAGGCTGCTGTCGTCGGCGGGAAACCGCGTGCCGAGCACGTACGTGGGCCGCGGGCGCGCCGACGAAAGGTTGCGGGCGGGAATGGGCCGCTCGCTGCCGTGGGGCGGCTTCCAGCGCAAAGCGATCGCGGGCGGCGGCTCGTCCGCCTTGCCCGGCAGCGCCCAAAAGTCGATGGCCAGGGGATAACGCCGGCCACCGAGGAGCCGCACCGTCACCCGGTGATCGGGCTGCCGCGGCGTGGAGACGTTCACGTCGAGGCGCGCGTCCGCCGGATTCAGCGCGTCGAGTTCGGTGTTGATCCAGAACCGGACGGTGTTCGGCGTGCGCACCACGAACTCGTAGTCGCCGGTTTCGTCCGCGAACACCGATCCGCGCCATTGCGCCGACAACTCGGCCGTGCCCACCCGGTCGTGCGCCGCCTGACCGGGCGTGAACGTGAACACCACCGTGGCATCGACGCCCCGGTGCGCGATCTTAGACGTGTCGAAGCGCCCGCGCTGGGCCGCGCTGAAGTAAACCGCGGACAATCCCCGCGCCTCCTCGCCTGCAACGTCCGCGCCGCCCGACAGCGAGCGCAGCAGGTCCGCGACTGCGATCACGTATTGCTCGTTCGTGAGCCGCGCGAGTTCCAGCCGGGGCGGGTTGAGCCGCGCCTGGGCCTCGCGCGAATAGAATGCGTCATGGAGATGGCGGGACACCGCCTCGGACTCGGCCGCGGACAGCGTTCCCGGATTGTCATCGGGCATGTTCGCGGCGACGTACCGCGCCAGCTTCGCGATCGTCCAGTCACCCGTCAGCGGCTCCGCCCGCTTGCCCTTCACGCCCTCGCCCCGTTCCCCATGGCAGTCCGCACACTGCTGCCGGTAAAGCCGCGCCCCGTCGGGCGCAGGCGCCGCAGCCCGGACCGGCGCGACACCGCAGGCGAAAACCCAGGCGAGGACCGCAGCGCCGCGGACCACGCAGGGTTGCCTGGACAGGAAGGGGAATTGGGCCGAAAGCGTCACCGGG
>JAEUHA010000094.1 GCA_016793535.1 Opitutaceae bacterium
CGCGGTGGCGGCGGCGGTGGCGGCGGGATCTGATGACCAGCGGTCGTTCGCCGCCATGACCTGCGTGCCGGCGTAGAGGGTGAGCACCGGGTCGGCCAGCGCGCCGGCGAGGCCGAAGGCCGTCAGGGTGGGTCCGACCGCGCGGATCAGCATGCGCTTGTGCGCGGCTCCGGAGACCACGAATCCGCCGATGAGCACCCGGTCGTCGGTGCCGACGCGGGCCCGCGTCGACAGGTTCACCGTGCGGCCGTTGCCGTCGAGTTCGTAGAGTTCGGCGAGACCGATGCCGCTGCGTCCGCCCGGGGTCGTGACCTGCACGGTGTACGCGCTCGCCGCGAGTCCGACGACCAGGGCCGAGTCGGCGCTGCCCGCGGGCAGGGCGAACGCGCCGACGCCCTGTGCGAGTTGCGGGAGGCGGGCGGCATCGGGTCCGGTGGGCCACCCGACGTTGCGGTACAGTTCGACGGCCCCGGGGCTGAACACCGTGAGCTGGGGATCGGGCACGACGCCACTGGCGCCGAACTGGGTCAGGGCGGGTCCGATGGCGCGGGCGAGGTAACGCTTTGCGGCGGTGTCGCTGACCACCACGCCCGCGATCAGCGCATCGTCGCCGGTGCCGACGGCGGCGCGGCTCGAGAGGTTGGCCAGGCGCGAAGCCGGAGTGAGGGGCGTGGAATTCGGACCGCCGACCGCGGCGCTCCAGGGGGTGCCGGGAAACGCGTCGCGCGCGGAGGCGCGATAGCTGCGGGCGTGCAGGTTCGCGGTGGCCGGAACCGTGACGCGGCCCGGGGCGAGGAGGGCGCCCGGCGCGAGGTCGCCGCCGGCCGCGCGCGGGTCGGATCCGTCGAGGGTGTAGGCGATCTGCGCGTCCGCCGGCGGGTCGAGCACCAGGGAGCCGCCGGTGGCGGTGAGCGATGGAACCGGCACGAACTGGGCGTCGATCCAGCGGGCGCGCTGGATGAGCCAGTTTCGCAGGTGCGCGATTTCGCCCGCGTAGGTTCCATCCGCGAGGCTGACATTGTCCGGCCAGCGTGCCGCGTCGCGTGCGGCCGCCTCCGGCCCGATCATCACGGCGAACTGGTCAGTGACGGCGGCAAGACTGGTGTCGCCCAGGGCATCGCGCCGCAGGTCGTGCCAGCGGTCGATCCACGCCTGCCTGAAATCCGGATCGGTGGCGAGGATCCCCCACCAGCCGAAGCTCCAGGGCTGCACCGCCCCTTCGCCGTACCAGAGGTCGGGACGGAAGGAGCGCTCGTCCCAGTACGAACCCATCGCCCGATCAAAGTCCCAGACGGGTCCGGCCAGGATTTTACCGCCCCGCGGCTTGTGGAAATACGCGCTGCGCTCGAACGCGTCGGGGTTCGCCGCGAACGTATTCAGAATGTGGTGATCGACCCACGACGGGCGGTCGAGGTAATCGAGGTGCGTGCGCGTGCGCCAGCCGGAGGCCCGGTCGGCGTGCAGCGCGTCCTCCATCTTCTGCACGTAGCCGCGGATGTAGGTGCGCTGGGCGGACGACAACCGGTCGGCCTTCGGCGAGGCGACGTTCACCGTGGAAAGCGTGTCGAGGTCGAGGCCCCGGTCGGTCGTCCAGCCGTACTCGCTCGGATCCGGCGCGTCGATCTTGAGTACGTAGGCGCCGGTGATCTCCGGCTCGTTGGTGGCGCCCGCGGACATGCGGTCGAGGGCGAGCCGGTCGGGATGCAGGTCGATCTTGTCGGTGAGGACATAGACCCCGACGTACGCGGAACGGTCGAGCGGACCGCCTCCAGCATTGACGAACACCTCGACCGGTTGCGTGCGCGGAGCCCACCGGCCGATCCGGTTGCTCAGGGAATAGAGGATCATGTTCCGGATCAGCGCCGGGTCGTAGAGCCAGGGGCCCACGAGCGCCCATTCGTCGAATGGCGGCGAGCCGAGCAGGCTGAGCCCGGTGTTCTCGCCGAGGTCGTTCACGAAATCGACGTTGTAGCTCTTCTTCGGAAAATTGGCCGAGGAGGACCCGCGCACCTCGAGCAGGCTGGAGGAAGCGAAGTCAGGCGGAGCGTTGAACGGCCGCCCGCCCGCCGGCCTGGCCGCGTACGCGTAAAGCCAGCCCGGCCGGGCACCGTCCTCCTTGTTGAGTCCAGGCAGACCGTGCGGTTCGAGCACGAGCACGGGATGCTTGGTGGCAAAGCCGGCGAGGCCCGCGGGTCCGCTGAGATCGAGGGTGAAATACTGCGCCGTGGCCGGAAGTCCGCGCGACTGCAGGTCATCGGAAAACACCGCGGCCCGAATGAGCACCGGGCCGCTGACCCCGATCGGTCCGGAGTAGCGCGGCGACGTGGACGTCGGATCCGGCGCGGCCGCGCCCCCGGGACCCGCAGGCACGCTCACGTAGCGAATGTGCTGCCCCGCCGTGGCACCGGAGAGTTCGAGCAGAAAGCTGGTGCTGAACGGGCCGGAAGGTCGGGAGAATTGCACCCGGGCGCCCAGGGTCGCGGTTTCCATGGGACCGTTGGCGGTGCCGGGGGTGGGGACGCGGAAGAATCCGGTTTGCCGCGACACGGTCAGCGGAGTCGCCAGGCCGTACGAAACGTTGCTGGACTGCGCGGGGTACGTGGGGGCGTACTCGGACGTCACGGTCACGCCGTCCGGTTTCACCAGCGCCAGGTATTCCCCTTCGGCCGCCAGCGCGAAGTTCGTGTGCAGCTCGGCGGCGGGGTCGCGACGGTTCTTGTTCGACGCGAACACGACCAGATAGGCGCCGGGGGCCAGCGTGACGGCGGGAAACTGCCAGCGGGTGCGGTTGCTGGCGGTATCGGTGAGGTACCAGCCGCTGAGATTGACCGCGGTCGCATCCGGGTTGTGCACCTCGATCCAGTCGGAAAAGTCGCGGTCCTGGTCGAACAGCGTCGTCGAGTTGCTGGCCATGAACTCCGTGATCACCGGTTCGGCCCGGGCCGGCGCGAGGCCGAAAAGCAGCCCGCAGACCACCCCGGCCACGAGGCGGGCGGGCGGCGGGCGGGTGGGAGCGGCGCGGAGCGACATCGATGGTATGACGACGCTCGAGCGGCGACTTCGGGAGCAAGGATCCGAAATGAAAGCCGCCCGGCGGCGAGAAGTATCGCGCCGTGAATACGTTGGGCGTCAAGGACCGTCGATCCCGGATCGCTGACTTCTTTGTCATCTGGTCTGCGGGGGAGTCGAAACCCGGCACAGGAAGCGGGGGAAGGCGCGGACGGAACGGCGCGTCGGTGCCGGCCGTGGTCCCGTCATTCCTGCAGGGATCACGTGCAACGTGGGACGGGTTCGCACTTGCCTTGGCGAGAAGGGCGCGGAGGGTGAGGCACCGTGCAACTGAAGCGACTTCTGCCCTTCGTGTTCGGCGTCCTTGGCGCGAGTGTGGGCCTCTCCGCCGCCGAAGCGGCGGCCGAAGCTCCGTCGGCCAGCCCGAACCCTGCCGCCCAGCGTTCCAAATGGAATGGCTTCGACCGAATCGATTTCACCTTCGAGGGCCGGCCCGCGATCCTGGTGCAGCCCGCGGAGGCCGCGCCGGGGCGACCGTGGATCTGGCGCACGGAGTTTTTCGGCCACGAGCCCCAGGTGGATCTCGCGCTGCTGGCGCGCGGATGGCACGTCGCGTATCTCAACGCCAAGGACATGTACGGCGGGCCGAAGGCGATGCGGTTGTTTGGGCAATTCTACGCCCACCTCGTCGTGCAGGCCAGTCTCGCGCCGCGCGTCGTGCTCGAAGGTTTCAGCCGCGGCGGGTTGTACGCGTTCAACTTTGCCGCGTCGCATCCGGCCCGGGTCGCAGCCCTGTATCTCGACGCCCCGGTGCTGGACATTCGCAGCTGGCCGGGCCGCAACCGGGCGTCGAAGGAGTGGGCGCAGTGCCTCGAGGCGTACGGCCTCACCGAGGAGTCGCTGGCGGCGTTTCGCGGCAACCCGATCGATCGCGTCGTGCCGGTGGCGAAGGCCGGCGTCCCGGTGATCGCGGTGTGTGGCGATGCAGACGACGTGGTGCCCTTTGCGGAAAACACCGGGCTGCTCGAGCGCCGGTACCGTGAACTCGGCGGCACGATCGAGGTGATCCTGAAACCCGGCGTCGGCCATCATCCCCACAGCCTCAAGGACCCCGCGCCGGTGGTGGAGTTTCTCCTGCGGCACGCCAAGCTCTGACGGCACGCACCGGCCGGAAAAGGAAAGGCGCGGGCCGAAGCCCGCGCCCTTCTGGACCTGGCGGAGAAAAAGAAATCAGCGCGCGGCCGCGGCGGAGGCCGTACGTCCGGCTGACGGAGCGACGCCGAAAAATTCCACGATGTGCCCGACATTGCGGTAGCCGCGGGCGAGCAGCTTAGCCTCGACGGCATCGATCGATCGCCGCAGTTCCTCCGCGGTCGCCGCATCGAGTTCCTCGACCCGGTTGGTCGACTTGCACACGACATGGTACCGGGCCGGCCGCCCGAGATCCATTTCGTAAAGTGCGGTGCCGTTGTGAAAGAAGGCGCGCCGCACGAGCCCGATCTCCTCGAACGCGGCCATGCAGCGGTAAACGGTGACGAGATCGCAGTTCGAGGCGCCCACTTCCTCGTGAATCTGTTCGATGCTGGTGGGTTGGTCGCGCCGGCTGAGGACGGCGAGGATGGCGAGACGCGGTTGCGTGATGCGCAATCCGGCGGATTTGAGGCGCGAGGTGGCAAGTTCCACCGGGCCTGGGCTTCGAGCGCCTTTCCCGGTTCCGGACAGGGGGTGATTTGTCTGGGTCGAGGCGATCATTTTTACAGGATTGTGACTTTCCTTAGGGAATTTTCCAGCAGATACCCTAGGGCAGTTCTACGCAGTCCGGAAGGAACCAGCGGGGGGTTGCAGGAGCCATCCCGCTGTGCCAACGTCCGGCGCTCCCCGCATGCAAAACCCGGATTTCAGCGAAATTGTCGCCCTGATCTGCAAGGAAGACCCGCGCTTCGACCGTCGGGCGTACGAGTTCGTGCGACTGGGCTTGGATCACACGGTCAAGGAATTGCGCAAGCGCGACGCGGTCCGGGCGGAGAAGTCGCGGCATGTCACGGGACCGGAGCTGCTGGACGGCCTGCGGGCCTATGCCCTCGATCAATTCGGTCCGCTGGCCAAGACCGTGCTCAACGCCTGGGGCATCTCGCGCTGCCGCGATTTCGGCGACATCGTGTTCAATCTGATCGAATATAACGTGTTTTCGAAGACGGAAAACGACCGGCGCGAGGACTTCGCGGACATCTTCGATTTCGATGCGGCCTTCGTGAAACCGTTCCAGCCGGCGCGTCCGCCGCGCGGGACTTCGGCCGCCGAGGCGTTTGGCGCGGCGTGAGTAGCCGCCTCCTCCCTCGCGTGTCCGGGTTGCCGGGTCCGGTCGGACGCCGGGGGCATGCCGCAGCTTTTTTCCATGGCCAAATCCCACTCCGTCACCGCTGATTTTCGTTTGCTCGACGCCTTCTGGCGCGAACCGGTCGAACGCACCGTGCTCGCGAACGGCGTGACGCTGATCGTGAAGCGCGACGCCTCCGCGGCGCTGGCGTCGGTGCAGGTCTGGGTGAAGACAGGCAGCGTGCACGAGAGCGCCCATCTCGGGGCGGGCTTGTCCCACTTTCTCGAGCACATGCTCTTCAAGGGCACCGAGCGCCGGGCGGGCCGCGAGATCAGCGCGACGGTGCAGGCGCACGGCGGCTACATCAATGCCTACACGACGTTCGACCGCACGGTCTACTATATCGACCTGCCGAGCGAGCACACCGGGGTGGCGGTCGACCTGCTGGCCGACGCCGTGCTGCACTCGACCCTGCCGGCGGAGGAAGTCGTCAAGGAGAAGGACGTCATCCTGCGCGAGATCGCGATGACCCGCGACGACCCGGACAACCGGCTCTGGGAAACGGTCTTCGCGACGGCCTTCCGGGAGCACCCGTACCGGCAGCCCATCATCGGGCACCGCGACGTCTTTTCCGCCGTCGCACGCGAGGACCTGGTGGCGTATTATCGTTCCCGATACGTACCGAACAACCTCGTCGTGGTCGTGGTCGGCGACGTCGACCCGGCGGCGATCCGCCCGCTGGTCGAGGAACACTTCGGCCGCGCCCCGCGGGTGCGGCTGGCGCCGGTGCTGGTGCCCGCGGAGCCGGCGCAGCTGGCGCCGCGATCCGAGCACCGGTTCGAGGAGGTCGAACTGACCCGGGCCGTGCTGTCGTGGCCGATTCCGGGGCTCGCCCACGAGGACGCCCCGTTGCTGGACCTGCTGGCGATGGTGCTGGGCAGCGGCGACAGCTCCGTCCTTTGGCAGGAAATCCGGGAGCAGGCGGGCCTGGTGCATTCGATCGACGCCTCGGCGTGGAATCCCGGGACGACCGGGCTGTTCTGCGTCTCGTTCACCTGCGACGCGGCGAAACGCGAGGCCGCGGAAGCCGCCGTGCGGCGGACCTTGCAGCGGTGTGCCACGCGCGGTTTCACCGCCGGCCAGCTGGCCAAGGCCGTGCGGCAGCTCGTGGTCAGCGAAATCAACTCGCGCAAGACCATGAGCGGCCAGGCCTCGCGGCTCGGCGTGGCGGAAGTCGTGGTCGGCGATCTCGACCACAGCCGCACGTTCTTCGCCCAGCTCAGTCGGGCCACGCCGGCCGGAGTCCGGCGCGTGCTGCAGCGTTATCTCTCCCCCGAACGCCTGACGTCCGTGTCGCTGAATCCCGCCGCGGCCGCGACCCAGGCGGCGCGCGCGGCGACCGCCTCGGCCGCGCCGGCTGACTTCACGGTGGAACGGCTGCCCAATGGCGCCCGCCTGCTGCTGCAACCCGACCGGCGGCTTCCGAATCTCCATCTGCGCCTCCTCATGCAGGGCGGACCGCTCTTCGAGCCGGCGGGCAAACGCGGCGCGACCGCGCTGCTGGCGACGATGCTGACCAAAGACACTCGGACGCGCTCGGCGGCCGGGGTCGCCCAGTTCATCGAGGAAGTGGGCGGCTCGTTCTTTCCGTTCTCGGGCAACAACAGCCTCGGCCTCGCGGCCGAAGTGCTGCCGCCCGACGTGGACCGGGCGCTCGCGGTGATCGCCGACGCGGCGCTCAAGCCCGCGTTCAAGGCGGCGACGTTCGCGCAGGAACGCGACGCCCAGGTGGCGGGCCTGCGGCAGGACGACGACGATGTCGTGACGCTCGCGCGAAAGCGGCTGCGGGCGAAGTTCTTTGGCCCCCATCCGCTCGCCCTCGACGCGCAGGGCGATCTCGCCGGCGTCGGGGCGCTGACCGCCGCCGATCTCGCCGCGCTGCACCGCCGCCTGTGCGTGGGAGCCAATGTCGTGCTGGCCGTGGTCGGTGACTTCGACCCGCGCCAGCTCGCGCCGAAGCTGCGCCGCTTTCTTGCGCGCATTCCGACCCGGACAGATGCGCCCGCGGTTCCCGCTGCTCCGGCGGCGAAGAGTCTGCCGGCCGAGCGGGGCGACTTCGTCGAGCGGCTGCCGCGCGAGCAGGCGGTCGTGTTGCAGGGCTTTCCCGGGCCGGCGGTCAACGACCCCGACTTCTATGTCAGCGAGGTCGTCGACGAGCTCTTCAGCGGCATGGCGTCGCGCCTGTTCGAGCGCGTACGTGAGGACAAGGGGCTGGCGTATTTCGTGCGTTCGGGCCGCGTCGTCGGCCTCGACACCGGCATGTTCTACTTCATCTCCGGCACGCAGCCGGGCCGCGAGGGCGAGGTGCTGGCCGAGATCGACGCGGAAATCGCCCGCGTCCAGGCCGGCAAGGTCGAGGCCGCGGAGCTGACCCGCTGCCAGACCCGGCTGAAGGCCGCCCGGCGGCAGAGTCTCCAGACCAACTCCGCCCGCGCGATGCAGGCCGGACTCAACGTCCTGCAGGGCCAGCCGGTCAACGACTGGCGCAACTACGACGCCCGGGTCGATGCCGTCACGATCGCGGACCTCGCGGCGTTCGCCTCGCGCCGGCTCACCCGGCAACAGCGCACGCAGCTCGTCGTGCGCCCCTGAGGTCTCCGATGCGCCTCGCGGAACTCTTCCCCGACGGCGACTACCGCCACCACCTCACGCTGCGGCGGGCGGCGCCCGGCGACTTCTTCGGTCGTCAGGATGCGACCGGCGTCGTCCTAAGAGAACGGATACGCTGGCTCGACGCCGAGCCGGCGCGTTACGCGGCGCTGCAGCCCGGTGCCGGGGACCTGCTGCAGGAGTTCGTCGGGCTCCTGTCCACCTGGGGCGCCGGCGAGATCGCGACCGCCGCCGCGGGCGAAATCCCGGTGGTTGCGCTCGGGCGCCGGCTCGAGCCGGATATTCTGTTCCTGGCGCGGGACGACGCCGGAGACTTCCGGCTGCGGGGCGGGGCGCTGTGTTTTCCCACGGGCTGGGCGCTGACGGAGAAACTCGGCCACACCCTCGAGTTCATTCACGGCGTGGTGCCGGGACTGAATGCCGCCCTCGGTCCGGCGATCAATCAGATGCTCGGCGGCATGAAGCCCGGCGTGGCGTACCTGCGCGACAATTGGGGCATCGCCGCCTCCGCCGAGTTGAACCTGCATCCGGCCCGCGCGATTACACCACCGCAATTGCCGGTCATGCTCGATCAGCTGTGGCTGCGAGTGGAGCATCAGGCGCTGGTGGCGCTGCCGGCGACGCGGGGAGTGGCGTTCGGCATCCGGATCTCGCTCCACCGCCTCGATGCCGTCCTGCAGGGCCCCGCAGGCCCGGGGTTGCGCCGGGCCCTGGCCTCGATGTCCACGGAAATGTTGGAATACAAGAGACTTGATAAAGTCCGGGCGCACCTCGTAAACGTGGTGTAAAGCTTCTGGCGTTCAACGCCCCGGTTCGCCACAATGTTCGTGCCCATGAAAAAACCAGCCTCAAAACTCACGCTGATTGCCAGCATGCTTGCCGTTGCCTTCGCGGTAATGGCCCCGGTCGCTCAGGCCGCGGATGACGCCGAAAAGGCCGCCAAGAAGGCCAAGAAGGCGGCAGCTGACCTGAAGAAGTACGACAAGAATAACAACGGTAAGCTCGATCCCGACGAAGAAGCGGCGCTGAAGGCCGACGTCGAGAAGGCAAAGGCGGAGAAGAAGAAGAAGAGCGGTAACTAACCGTCCTTCGTTCTCAAAGGTTCAACCCACGAGCCCCGGCAGCAATGCCGGGGCTTTTTTTGCGCGCCGGGGTGTTCGCTGCGCTCCCTGCTCAGCCGGGCTCATGCAGTTGAAAGTTGAAAGATGAGAGTTGAAAGACACGACGCCGCGGGCGCGGGTTGAAATCGCGGTCTGC